>NZ_JACHIF010000002.1:0-341087 GCF_014203045.1 Prosthecobacter dejongeii | reverse complement strand
TGGCGGAGCCTGCGTTACTGAAAAGGTCAAACTGCAAAGTCCCTGCTAGAGTGATGGCCACATTGGAGGCACCGCCCAGGCGAAGATTTGAAACCTGGCCGAGATACCCTGCGCTGCCCGCCACCCCACTGGCGACCTGATGGGTGTTACCCACCATCAACCGTGTGCCTGATGCGATGGTGATGCTGGCCCCAGCGCCACCGCTGATAATGCCGGTGCCGCCCAGGGTGCCCGTGCCACTGGTGATGACATTGCCCGTACCGGTAGCTGAGCCTGTCGTATTGGTGGCCAGCAGAGTGCCTGCACTGATGAGCGTGCCGCGAGAGTAATTGTTAGCCGCAGAGAGGGCCCAGGTGCCATTGCCCGTCTTGGTGATTTGCAGGGCGATGGTGGCCGTAGGGGCTGCATTGGTGCCGCCAATGATGCCACTCATCACTCCATTGCCAACGCCGTGCAGATTCAGGCTGGAGACATGGGCTGCATCGGTACTGGTGGAGCGCACGGTGCCACTGAGAGTCAGCGTTTGACCGGCCACGGTGTTATCAATGCGGCCATTGCCGCTGCTGGCTCCGTTGCCATTGGAAAGACGAATGTCACGATCGCTGGAGCCTCCATTGGCACCGGTAAATTCGATGCGCCCGATGGTTGCGCTATTTTGTCCTAAAGTAATGAGCGTGCCAGCGCCCATGGCCGAATTCACGCCTTTGTTTCCCAGGGTGGCGAAACGGAAAGCACCATCTGAGATGCTGATGTTCCCCAAAAAGCTGTTGGCATTGTTATTGAGGAAAACGGTGCCGTTGTCCGTGCGATTCAGGCCGCCGGTTCCGGAGATCAATCCATCAATGATGAAGTTCTGCCCACCACGAAAAGTGAGTGTGCCGGGGAGTAGAACGCTTCCCGTCAAAGTGAGGGCTCCCGTGCCTTGATTGTAAAAAGAACCACCGCCCGTGATGGTGCGATCCGTCATGGCCGCAGCACCCGTGTATTTGACATGCGAGTTAGCTCCGACGGTGAACCCACTCCCCGCACCGATGGCGCTATTCGTGCCAGCATTAGCGATGCTCGAAAACAGGAGCGTGGCATTGGTCACGACCGTGTTGCCCGTGTAGCTATTGGCATCATTGATGATGCGCCAGACGCCGCGCTGCCCGCCGTTGACTCCATTGACGGAAACGGCAAGACCGCCCTGGGCGCCCCCATTGGAAATGAGGCCACTCACGGTGTTTCCGGAGGCATCATTGCTGCGATTACCGATGGTGGTATTCAGATTGAGGGTGATCGTCGAGGTGGTGTTTCCACCACTGATGTTGCCCGCAATGTTCAGCTTATACGTGCCAGGATCGGCATCGGCACTGGTGGCATTATTCGCAATCGTATAGGTGCCAGCGGTGGTGCCACTGGCCGCTTCCAAGATCAACGGCGCATTGATGGTCGTCGTCGTGAGAGTCCCGACAGACATCGTCAAGCTGCCACCACTGCTCAGGCTCAGGGCAGGTCCCGCATTGGCTCCTGCGCTGCCGATCGTGTAAAGCCCGGCTGCATTGGTGCCATTGAAAACGAGGGAGCGGAGATTTCTCCCTGCATCAATCGTGATCAAAGTTGCCGCCGTGGTGCTGCCAAAAGTCGCTGTGTCTGCATTGGTCGTCCCGGTGGTTAGGCCAGGGATGACGCCCCCATTCCAGTTGGTGGAAAGAGACCAGTCCTGCGTGCCTGTCTGCGCAGTATTCCAAACGCCATCAGCCGCTTGTGTCGAAGGCAGGCAGAGACTCATGAGAATCACCCCACACAGCATGAACCATCGCTTTTCAGAAACTTGGGCTAGATGGCGATCTGAACGCGAAGAAGAAGCACGGTTGCCCATGCTCTGAATGAGCTGACTGATTTGCATGGTTTTTCGCAGGGGGGTAGCGAACGTTTGGTCTGCCCTAGCAGGGGGTTGGAAAGGCAGAAACGTATCGTAACTCGTTCCCTAGGAACACGCAAAGAGGAATTCCTTTACTCCTGGACTGCGATTTGCCTGATCGCTAATTTATCCCGAAGTTCGTATTTTTAAATAATTCGTGCCTTAAAGAGGTCGAATTTGAGGAAAACCAACCATGCCAACTCCCAACATTCAAGACAAGGAAGGCCGCCCTGGCAGCAGTGCCCCCATCCCCCGCCCGCCCCCTCAAGCCCCGAGTGAAAAACAGATCCAGCAGGCTTTCTGTGGCCATTTGGTGGATCGCGCCTTGTTACAGGGGCCCAATCACCGCCTCACAGAGCTGCGCCTGCTCTTTTCGGTCGTGACGGACTTTTTGCGGGGCTTTCGCGGTCTGCATTTTGTCGGGCCATGCATCACGGTGTTTGGCTCAGCCCGGTTCAAAGAAGACCATCCACACTACCAACTGGCGCGCAAGGTGGGAGCCGCGATCACGCGCATCGGCTTCACGGTCATGACAGGCGGTGGACCCGGCATCATGGAGGCGGCCAATCGTGGGGCTAAGGATGTGGGAGGCCGCAGCGTCGGCTGTAACATTGAACTGCCTTTTGAACAGAGCCATAACCCCTACCTGGACCGCTGGGTGACGATGAAGTACTTCTTTGTCCGTAAGGTGCTGCTGATGAAGTACAGCTATGGTTTTGTCATCATGCCTGGCGGCTTTGGCACGCTGGACGAGATGTTCGAAGCCCTGACGCTGATCCAGACGAAGAAAGTGCGTAACTTCCCCATGGTGGTCATGGGCAGCCAGTTCTGGGGCGAGCTGAGGGCACTGATCGACAGCATGGTGACGAATGGCACCATCAGCCCCGAGGACTTGGACCTGATCTGCTGGACAGACAGTGTGGAAGAGGCCATCAACCACCTCCAAGAAAAGGCTGTGAAGCAATTCGGCCTGACCTGCGAGATACCGCCCCAGAGCAACTCATGGCTGGGCGAAAAGGGGTTGTAAGAAAAGGCCTCAAAGGAGTGAGATTCAGCAGGATCTCACTCCTTGATAAAGCTGGGGCGGTGGCTGGGAATCTGGGCTTTAAAATCCCCCAGACTGTTCCAGTGGGCGCGTGCATCCAGATCCACCTCCGCAATGGCCACAGTGCCCCAAGCCGTGGCCTTAGCCAAAACATCCCCATAATGATCAAAGATGCCTGAGATCATCCACTGATGTTTGGTTTCATCGGTGTAGGTGCTGCTGACGACATACACATGGTTTTCACAAGCCCGTGCCGCGGCTAGGCGGGGATTGCAACCCCAGACGGGCCAGGCGATGACCTCAGCACCTTTCACCGTGAGGGCACGGGCCACTTCAGGGAAAAAGCCATCGTAGCAGATCATGATGCCCACCTTGCCAAAGCGGGTGTCAAAAACGGGGTAATCCCGCCCAGGGCTGATGCCTGCCTCCACCTCACTGCGGGGTAGGCTGACCTTGCGATATTTACCCACAAGCTCGCCTTCGGGGCCGATAAGAGCAGCGGTGTTGTAGAGAGTCGCCCCGTCCCGCTCGACCAAACCCACTACGAGGTAGAGGCGGTGCTGGGCGGCCAGCTTGCCGAAAAAAGCGGTGCTGGGCCCAGGGATGGTCTCGGCGCACTCGGCCATCTTTTTGCCCGTGCCGTAGTAGGTCAGAGTTTCTGGCAGCACCACGAGATCGGCTTTCTTTTGCGCAGCTTCAGCGATGAGTGGGGCAAATTGTGGCGGTTTGTCCGCGGGCTCTTTACCCTCCTTCGGTTGCAGGTGAATGGTGGCCAGGCGCACCTTGCGCGGCGTGGGGGCAGGCACGGCTTTTAAAGCCACATCGCTAAATGTCACACGGGCATTTGAGGCCCACTGGAGATAGAGCTCGATCTTCGCCTGGCGCGCAGCTTTGGGAGCCCGCAGTGTTTCCTCAAAACGGCCCCATTCCCCGACGGCACTGCCGAGATCACGGGGATACTCAGGCTCAGCCTGCGGAATGGTGCCCGCAGCATAACCACTCGGCGCAGGCTCCTCCCACCGGACTTGTTTCCCTGCGGCATCCTGCCAAATCACGCGGGCTACCACGCTGCGGCGCGGCTCAGGCACGGACTCAAAGTTTCTCCAAGCGGTAAATTGGTAATGCTGCCCACCTTGAACAGGCAGAGTCTGAGTCCAGCAGCCGATCCATTGCTCCCCTGCCCCAGTTTGAATGATGAGACCAGGGTGGTTTTCACGCCCACCTTTTTCCACCTGCTCATGTTGCGGGGTGGCCTCGGCACGCGGAGACTCAAAAGTCCATGTCTGAGCCCAGAGGGAGGAACATAAACCAAGAAGGACAAACAGGCATTTCATGCCAGCTACTACGCGATGAGAAAGGCCCTTTGTGCAAACACGACTCAGAGAGAAGCGCGGCAATTATCCAGCAACGCGTGCAGGTAATCCGCGATCTCTTCAAAGGCGCGTTTGTAGTCGGAATCCGCCAGGCAGATCAGCTCCGCGCGCGCTTCATTCAGCATGTTCTGGGCGAAGCTCACCGCACGCTCGATGGCGCCTTCGTAGTCGGCGATGCCTGCGAGGATGGAGGTGTCCATCGGCTCGCCTTTGAGCAGCATTTTGTTCAACTTCTGCTTCTGGGCATCGGTCGCATCCATGAGCAGATACAGGATGGGCAAGGTCAGTTTGCCCTTCACCAAATCCGTGCGCAGGGTCTTGCCGACTTTGGCTTCATCTCCGACCAGATCGAGACAGTCGTCATAGATTTGGTAAACGGTGCCCAGCTTCATGCCATAACTGTAGAGAGCCTGCTCCACCTGCTCGGGCACGCCATTGAGACGAGCCCCGAGACCAGCGGCCGCTGCAAACAGGGCTGCGGTTTTCATCTCAATCATGCGCAGATAATCAGGCACGGAAAGATTCAGGTCAAAACGACGCTGGGTCTGCAAAATCTCACCACTGCACACATCCCGGGAAGCTTTGGCGATGCTGCGGCAGACGTGGGCATCTTCAAATTCGGTCGCCAGTTCCAGCGAGTAGGCAAAGATGGCGTCTCCCAAAAGCACACTGAGGGCGCTGCCCCACTTGGCCGCTGCGGTGGGCAGGCCGCGACGCGTCGCAGCACCGTCCATGATGTCATCATGAACCAGGGAGGCGATGTGCACCATCTCTAGAATCACGGAAAGACGAGTGTGGTCGGCAGTCTTACCTCCGGTAGCACCGCCGGCCATCAAAGCCAGGGCTGGGCGAATGCGCTTCCCGGCGGCCTGGCAGACGTAACTGACATAACCCTCGACGGCAGGATCAAAGGCCCGAGCTTGGTCGCGAATGGATTTCTCGACGATCTCGAGATCGGCACGAACGAGTTCGAACGGGAAAACAGGGGCAGAAGCGCTGGCGGGGGGATTTTTCATGAACAGGGCGTGGCTGGCAGCGCCGGGGGATCTAAAATCTGACTCTTATTACGTGGCGCACCGACTTTCGTGAGTCAATTACGACCTGCATGGAATCTGCGGATGAACTTTCAGAAAGGTTAATACCCCTGAAAGTTGTGAAAACAGTCATTCCCCCTGCCAAACCTTACTCCCAGGCTGAAAAGGCACTTTTTCCGCACTCAAGAGAATTAGCGGCGACGGCGGCTCAAGAGGGACATGGCACCAAAAACCAAGAAAATTACCCGAGAAGGTTCTGGCACGAGTGAGATGCTGAGGACTCCGCTGGTGAGAAGATCCGCCGTGTTCCAGGTGAGGCCATCAGGCAATGAGGGAAGATCAAAAGCGGCGATGCTGCCAGAAACGGGCCCGGATAGCCCTGTCCAGTCAAACAGACGCCACTGGTCATTCGCGGCCCAGGTGGTCATGCCTGTGGGATTGGCCACTTTTAAAATCGTGCTGCTGCTGAGATCCACCCCACCCAGGATGATGGCCCGGTCTGCAGAAGCAACGATGCCAGTATTGTCCCCCTGTCCGGCTCCTGAAAAGAGATCGAAGTCCAAGATGGAGCCCGTCTGCATGGTGAGCAGGCCCGTGCCGGTGGTTTGCAAAGTCAATAGGCCCGCTGCCGTAGGAACCGCCCCCGGCAGCTCCGTGCCGATCTGGAGGGTGGCCCCGGTAAAGGTGATGTTTCGATCTGCTCCCGCGAGAATGCGCCCACCCGAAGACACGATTTAGCTTGATACAGTGCTATTTGGAGCGCCTTTCCTTTATCTACAAGGCTTTCAGCGTTTGACCGTCTCAAGTGTCGCATGTGTCTCATGAATTGAGCGGAAAGGGTGCGAGACGACAAGAGACAAAGTACATGGAAAGGGTCAGGGTTTTTTGAGGTCGGCGTCGAGCGAACGCTTGATGGCGCTGATGATGTTCTTCTCGGCGCGGTCCGTTGGCTTGCCGGACTTGGTGAAGGGAAAGAACGGGCGCGCTGGGATCTTCCCATCCTTTGTCCCCATTTGATGGATGGCTGCCAGGCTATGACTGCCGACCTTGCGGTCGCTGCCCACGGTCACAGTGGTGCTGGTGACCCGAATGATGCGAGGGCTATGAGCGAGCGCCCCTGAGGAGACCAGCGGCTTGGTGCCATAGCCTTTCTTTTGCTTGGCCTTGATGGTCGCAGGTTTTAGCGCTGGCCAAGATAAGGGTCGCAGTGATGGCTGAGTGAATGCGCGTTGAGCCATGCTCACCACCGTGAGGCCAGCGGCCTCCATGGCCTTCTTTGGATTCTTTGCCGTGGCCAGCTTCCTCTTCAGGTCTGGCGTGACAATGTTCTTTGTCTTGGTGAGGCTAATCTTCATCGGGTTCCTCTGGCCAGTTGATTAAAAGGGTTCTGCCATCGGGCATATTGGCAATGACCTTGCCGCTTTCGTCGAGAGCTAAGCAGTCCCCCACCACGCCGACCACCAGATCAGCGGTCTCGTGGTCGAGGTCGTTTAGCTCGGCCACGCGTTTGACTAAGGCTTCAAATTCGTCGGGATAGATCATGGTGTTTTCTGTGCGGATTTCATCCAACTGCGCCCCTCAAAGACTTTGCGAATCTCATCGCGAATGGGGGCAAAGTCATCCGTCTCCCACTGACGATTTGGCACCGGTTCGGTGCGGATCGTTGCAACGTGGCCAATCAGTGTGGCATCACCACTCTCTTCGGCGATGAATTGGGCATAAGACCTCGCCCAAGCCTCAATGGGCGACTTGTAGTAAATGAGCTGTCCAGGCGTCAGGCGGGGATTTGAATCAAAGGCCTGGTAAGCCTGGCTGTCTTGGATGGCTTTCCACCAGCCAGCTAACTCGGTGGTCAAGTTGTCGGTCGCGAAAGTGTCTTTGCCTTTGCCGGAATGGTCAAGCCAATGGCCGATTTCATGAGCCAGCGTCAGCTCTGGATGAATGTAAGATTGGCCCTTCTTTGGTTTCCTGTATTGGATTTCTTTGGCCTTTATGCCTGACGCCCCCCAAAAGTAACCAAGCGAATTGCCTGGATTGTTGCCCACCGGGATGTCTGTCAGCGGCCCGTCACCATGCACGCTATCAATGATCTTGAGCACCTTATCCACTCGCGCCCGCTCAGTCTTGGACATCTTGGCCACGGGCTTCAGCTTGCCCTTGAGGGGTGTGCCTGCGGGTGTGGTTGCGGGTGCTTGAACGGGGGATGGGGCTGGGGTTGGTGCTGGCGCTGGAGGTGTTGCGGGTGCTTGCCCCTTGGCTTTGCGCGCTTTGCTCTTGCTGCCGTTGAGCCAGTCCCAGACGGTGCGACCATCGGGCAGCTTGTTGGCTTGGGCGGCGGCTTCAAACTCTGACCAGGTGGCGTCATCGTAGCGCTCTTTGAGCTGCTTGACGGGGATGGTCAGGCCGGACGGGTCAAAGTGGTATCCGTCCGCTTTGCCGCGCATGCGGTCGCTACGGATGTCCACCTGCTTGGCTGGGCCTGCGTCGAGCTGGCCATTGCGCGCCTTGTCCAGGGCGGTCCCTTCAAGCAGGCGCTTGGACTCGGGGGCTTTCTTGGCGTCCTCGGCCTGGATCTCATCCACCTCATCCGGCAAAAGGGACACTTTGCGGCAGCGGCACCCCCATTGCCAAGGGGGCGAATGATCATGCCAAAAGGGATCATTTGCGGGGACTATTCTTTCGTTTAGTGCGGCATGAGCTGGCCTGACTTTTTCGTCGCCCAAGCTGATGTACTGCCAGAAAGGAAACACATCGGCCTGGCTCTCCATGACCTTGTGCTGTGCCAATTGATAGGCCTGGAAACCGTGGGTGCGGAGTAGGATCTCGGCGCGGGCTGCGGCACCCTCCGGCTTCATCCATGGGCCAAGCTTCTCAATGATGGCCTTCTTTTGGGTTTCCCACTCGGCACCTTTGGGCACCTCGGCAATCAGGTCGCGGATCTCTTGGACGGTGTTGGCGTCCTCAATGCCCGTGATGAGAAAAGCGCGGGCTTTAAGCTCTGGCAAAAGGCTGTCAAAAACCTCCCGGCTGACGATGGGTTTGTCAGAGATCCACTTGGCCGCCTCATCGTGGGGCACGGGCTCAAGGATGAAGGCGGAGTCGTCAGGCATGATGCAGACTCATTCCATTTTCCCGCCCTGGCCAAGTGCAGGTGGTTAGTCTGCGGGGGTGATGTCCTCTGGGCGGCCCTCCCGGCTTTCCTGCCAGGCCATGCGCCGTGCCTTGTTCCACCAATTTGTTTGACCCGGCTTGATGCGAGTGCGGCGGAGATGCTTGAGCAGGCTGGCCGCATCAATCAAGATCACGCCTGGGCTGGGGAGGCAGGCCTCCACCGCCCCCATAAGGATGAGGCGGCGCAGGGTGTTGCGATGCACCGGGATGCCGAGTTGTGAGGCGATGCGGTGTCCCATCGGGAGCCATTGCGGATAGATGGCGGGGGCGATTTTGTATCCTCCTTTACCGTCTTCGACCACGCCGAAAAGGGCGTAATGAGGCACGTCCTTGGGCAGCTTGGCCTTGATGACCTTGCCGGGCGTGAGCTCAATGTCCACCTCAGGCGCATCATCTGGGATGGGCCATGCACCTTTAGGGACGGATCGTTTTTGCTTCATGCTATAATTTTTCCTTCAGTTTGGCTGCCCATTCTTTCGCTTCATCCAGGCTTGGCAGTCCCTGGCTTGGTGGGGGTGTCGGCTGAGGTTTCGGGCGATAAAGGCGAGATGCTTTGGCGGACTCCTTGGCTAGATTCAGATCCTCCTCAAAACGGTCTGGAGAACCAATCAGATTGTCAAATTTGAGCGCGCCCTCATTGCGTTTTCCCGCCTGGATCTGACTGCGGAGGTAGGCGATGACGCGGGCAAGATCGGCGTCGGTCCATTCCCAATCGGCCCAACGGCACCACTCTGACCACTGGCGCTCGCGATGGACATTCCAGCGGATGGGGTAGCCTGTGCGGGCCTCAAACGAGGCATGCAGGGCGCGGACATGGGCGATGGGGTCAGGCGGGGTCATAATTCGGATTTGTCGAGGCTGCAAAAAACGCGGGCGCACAGGCGTTGGGCTTCTCTTCCATGCTTGCTGCGGCGTCGCAGGTGACGACCTCCAGCGCGGTTGCACTGCGCGGCCCGATCACAAGCGACAAAGCCCTTGGCCATGCCGATGGGGATGTCGAGGCGGTGCATGTAGGCAACGATGCGTTTGCGGTTTTTAGGGGTCATAGCGTCAGCAAAAGTTGGGGGTTAGCGGCGGCCCGGCGTTCGATGAAGAGTGTCTCGGCCTGCGCGATCGTGAGGGCGGAGTACACGCCTTCATTGCCGTGGCCACCGTCACAGACGATAAAGCCGAGCTGGGCCAGCTCAGTGACGCGGGGGCGAACGGTCAGGAGGTCAATACCGCAGGCGTGGGCCAGCTCTCGGGTGGTACATGGCCCGTGCTCCAGGAGTGCCTCATAAACGGAGGCGCGGAGATGCACCAAGCGTCCCTGGATCTCGCGCCAAGTGGCGTTGCTGAAGTCAATGGGGGCCATGGTCGGGGGTCAGATGGGTTGCAGGTCTTGGCTATCCACCAGGACAAGGTGTGAGCCGATGCGGGCGATGACATGGCTATCATTGGCGATCTCTCGAATGACCGTGATAGGGTCGCCATCCCCAACAATGACGGTGCCAGCGGCGGCACTGGCGGGCACGGGCTCGGTGGAGAGGTCCAGATCCAAGACAATGTTGTGGAGCTTGACCAGGTGAGAGCGGCGCGGGGAGCGGAGTTTGATGGTGCGTTCCATAAGGGTGGGGTGATTACCAAAGTTCCACGTCAGCCAGTTGGCAGGTCACGTTTGGCGCGTCGGGCTTGAGAGAGGTCAGGTGGACAAAGGGGCCTTCAAAGCCAGCGACCTCGTAGCGGGCTCCCGTGTGAATGGTTAGACCGCTCCCTTTGTAATGCCCGTCTGAGTAAGTTGCGGCAATGGGGCTAACGGGGGTGACGATGCTGCCGATCTGGATGGTTGGGGTGCTCATGTGAGGCTTTTGGGTTTGGGGGTGTTGAGCAGTTTGTTCTCAGGGATGACCATGGCATCTGGCTGGTCTCGGCGGTCCACTACGCGCCCCTCATGTGTCACGCCGCCATAGCCGCTGGTTATGGCGTCAGCCGCCTTGCGGAGTGAGCGCATACGCTCAAGATGGGGGAGGCAAATCTCGCAAGGCTTAAGGCGGCCAGCGAGAACCTCTTCCAGTCCAAGGCACGGCTGGATATAAGGTTTCTCACAAAGCTCGAAAAGGGGGCGTTGGGGTGTGTTCATTCCAGTCAAAGGCTCTTGGTTTGTTTGCTGGCCAAGCGCTTGGCCTTGGCGCTTTTGAAGCGGTTGTTGGGGCTGCCTTTGCCTGAGGCGGCATTGGCGTTGTTGATGATGGTGTACATGAGGCTCCAGACCTGTTTCGGGCTGTGGATCTGGGCCACGTCACACTTGTAAAAGCGGCGGCTTAGGGTCTCGGCATAGGCCGGGGGGAGCTGGAGTTCATGGACCTTTGCCCAGAGGGTATGTTTGGCGATGTCTAGCGCCGTGGTGGCGGCTTTGGCGACGGCGCGGGCGGCTTGTCCAGCCTGCCCCTTGAGCGCCAGGAAAGCCGCCTGGATCAATTTGCGGTCGCCATGACAAGCTTGGCTGATGCGCTTCCCGCAAGCCCCCACCGAGACGCGACGGCGGAAGTTTTCCAGGCTTTCGCCAGCGGGGATCTCCCCTGCATTTTTCAGGTGGTCGTAAGTCCGCTTGGCCAGGTCGCTGAGCTTCCACTTGGCGTCATTGTCCAGTGGCTTGGCCGTGCCCTTCAAGTCATCGGGGTGCGGCGCTTCCCCCGACTCCATCGGCATGGCCGCCAGGATCTCACTCAGCATCGGCGCGGGGCCTGTGCCACTCGCGGGGTCGAAGTAAGGTTTTGACGAAGGCGGCTCAGGATCGAAAGGGGTGTAAGGCGCTTTACCCGGCTCCATCGGTTTGGCTGTCAGGATCTCGTTAAGAGCCAGCGCAGCAGGCTGCGCGTGGCGCTTGGGCTGTGTCACCTGGCCAAGCTGGTCAGGATCGAACGGGATGGGGGTAGCGCGGCTCATGGGGTCAATCGTTGAGGAGTTGTTTGATGGCGGCCACGCGGCGGCGGGCTCCGGTTTCCAGGCCTGTCTTGATGATGAGACCAACGACCTGATGGAGGCTCGGGGTCTCGCCGGGTGAGAGGGTGATCTCCAGGTTGTAAGGCGGCAGGCCATTGCCGCCGATGGCGGTAAACCGCCAAGGGCAGCGCTCCGATTCTGAGTCTTGCGGAGCAAAGCCTAAGAGCTGCATGAGCGCGCTTTGCTCGGCGCAAGGGGTGGGGGTGGTGACGATGACTGGCATGGCGGTGAAGGGTTGGGTCTAACAATCGGTGCGGGCCTTGTCGCCAAAGACGTATTCCCGAAATCCAATCCACTGGCCGTCTTGGACGAATCCCCAAGAGCGGCTTTTCGGCAGGACGATGACGAGCGTCCAGCAATCCCCGCATTCAGAGGCTCGGACTCGGTGGAGGTGGTGGGCCGGGAAGGTGCGAACCCAGGGAGCTATGTGAACCCGGGTCTCTTGCATTACGGTTTTGCCTTTGAGGGGGCCGTCCCGGTCCAGGTAAATTTCCGGGTGATAATAGATGTCTTCAAAGTACCAGCCTTTTAGGCCGATGCTGATAAAGCGGCGCGGGTGGTCATGTGGATCAGTGGCCCAATCGTCACCGATGAAACGATGCAGGTAAATGCCGCAACCAAAACGGAGGGCCAGTGTCCAGCGCTCCATATAGACCGGGCAGCGGCCTGCTCCGCTCATCGTCTCATAAAAACAGAGACGGTTGAGCAGTCTGCGAAGCCATGAGGGCTTTTCGATCTTCGGAGCATGATTGCCGTCAATGATTTTCATGGTGGTTGTTAGGCGGCTTTTTTGAGCAGCCGGGCAGTGCGGAGGCGGCTGGCCCGGGCGGCTTTGACGAGGGTTGGGATGCGGCGGGGTTTGCGCTTCATGGGGTTAGGCGGCTTGGAGTTGGGTTTCTGCGCCTTCCACCAGGCTGAGCTTGATGGTGAAGTTTTCGCTGTGTTCCAGCTTCAGGCCGATGCCTGTCAGGAACTCTTTGTGGTCGGGCCATTTGGCCTTGATCACGTCTTTGGACAGGCTGGCTTTCCACGTCACAAAGAGATCAGCGACCTCTTCATTCGCATGGCTGATGAGGCGATCCAGGGCGGTGGTCTGGGTGATGCCCTTGACGGTTTCCACCGCTCCGCCGTTGTCGCGGAAGCTCAGCTCATGGCCTCCGATCTCGACGGTCTTGGAGTCTTTGCCAAAGAGTTCGTCGCGATGGCTCAGGGCGTAGGTTTCAATCGCCGTCGTGCATTCGCTGACGGTCTCCTTGTGGGTTTCCAGCTTGGAGACAAAGCGGGCTTTGACCGCTTCAATCTCCGCGTTCATTTCGGCGGTCAGCGCGTTTTGCAGGATGCTGGCGCGGGTGAGTTCACCGAGCTTCTTTTCCAGCTCGGGGCGGTCCTTGATGAAGGTGGCCAGCTTGGCGCGTTTGGCTTTGACGGTCTTGGCTTTGGGTGTGCTCATGGTGATAAAAAAGGTTAGGTTAATTGGAAGTCAGACGTTTGCGGGGGGGGGTAAACTCAGCGCTGGTAAAGCCCTGATAATTCTTGATGGAGGCGGTAGCGCGGGCTCCTGAGGGCAGGTCGGCGAAGGCCTTTTTATGGGGCTTGGCGGTTTTGCCTTGGGCGTTGTATTGCTCGGCTAGGGCTCGGAGGCTGCGCTCGCCCGTGGGGCCTTCTAGGGTAGCCTGGATGGTGCCCAGGTAGCGGAGGTGGGAGACAGTCACGACGACCAACTGAGCGTTGGTTAGGCGCTCGTGTTTGGGGGTGCGGTTGTGCTGGTGACTATCCACCGTCCAAGCCATCTCCAGGAGCGGCGCGGCGGTCTCAGTCGGCGTCGAGGAGTGTTTCGATTTGTTCTCCGAGGTGCGCGCAGACACCTTGGAGGATGGCCGCTTTGTCGCGGGCGCTGAGGCCTGCGGTGAGGATCTCGGCTTGGTGGTCGAGCGCGTTTTCGAGGCTGTCTTGGATGGCGCGGATTTCATGGGTCATGGGGTGCTTAGGGGGTGGGGGTAAGTCAGCGTGTCTTGCGGCCCAGGAGATTGGCGGCCTGGGCCAGAGAGGTGCAGCCGATGATGATGGCGGCCTGCGTGGTGCCTTGGATGGTGATGAGCGTTTTGCCCTCATGAGGGCAAAGGATCAAGCCGCGCTGAAAAAGCTCGGCGATGGCGTGCAAGGCGCTCTCAGTGGGGATGCAAAGATCTTTCGCGAGTGTCTCAGCCGTCCAGGCTGGGGACTGTGCGTAGCAGAGCAAGACATGGGCTTGCAAGACGCTCAGATCCAGCCGGGACAGGCCGCGCAGGCAGCCTTGCACGGCGGCCATGGTCGGTCCGTCCGTCTGAAGGCCGCGAGCTTCGTAAATGAGGCTTGCAGCGTTCTGGTGGATGCTATCGGTGTCGGGTGTCTCGGCAGGCTGGAGAGCAAGGCCAAGGAGTGAGGTAGCGGTGTTTGGGCTCATGGGGTGCAGTGAGGTTGAAGGGTTGGTTAGCATGCCGGGCAGCGCCGTGCGTTGTAGGAGGTGCAAAAGGCGGCGTAATCAGGGATGCCTGTTAGTAGATCTAGCTCAAGGTCCGTGCCTTCCATGACAAGCCTGCGGGCGGTTAGTTTGTAGCTGGGCCTGCCGTTTGTTTCAGTGACCATGGCCAAGCCGAACTCGGCGTTTCTGGTGATTCGTTTGGAGAACTGCTCTGCTCCATTCACATGCATGTGAAATTTGAAAGGGGGTGACTTCAATTTCTCGACGGTTAGAGGTGCAGGGGTGCTCATGGGGTGCGGGGGTTACAGGCTGGTGGTGGCTTTGTTGCGGGCTTTCAGCTCGTCGCTGATGTGGCGTTTGATCTCTTCAAAAGTGATGGGGGTTTGCGCCTTAGCCTGGGCGCGGTGCGCTCGGACTAAGACCTCGCGGACAAAGGCCAGATTGCCGTTGCCACGGGCGTGGCGGGCCAGCTCGGCGGCAGCGGCGGCGAGATGATCGGTGACGATGGCGGGCAGGCGCTTCTGGAGTAGGATCTTGACGTCATCGGCCTGCGGTGCGCCAAGCTCCACGATGGCCAGGAGACGGTTGCCCGTGAGCTGGGAGAGGTCGTCGGCGTGCTCCGTCTCAATCGTGCGGAAGAGCCGCTTGTGACAAGCGAGCTGGATCTTGACGTTCGACTGGCTAATCACTGTCTTGAGCGTGCGCAGGCAGCGGACACCAAAGTCATGCACCTCATCCACCTGGATGATGGTGCCGACTCCCCGAGTGTTGATCGTGTCGGAAAGCTTGCGCAGGCGGGCCGTGGCATTGCGGCGGCCTGGATCCACACCCAAGGCGGTGAGCATCTCTTCCAGCATGCTGTTAGGCCTGTCTCCCCATGCTGCCGAGGCTTCCACGCGAAACACCTGAGGTTGCACAGTCATGCCGTTGTACTTCTCGCGGATGATGTCGAGGGCGCTGGTCTTGCCCGTGCCAGTCTCGCCTTTGATGATCAGGATTCGGGCGAGGGTCTTGGAGAAAATCAGGCGGCTGGTCTGGCCACGCACGGCTTTGGCGCTGCTCAGCTCCTCATACAGGGTCAGCTCGTCATCATCGGAGGCTCCGACAAGCTCGGCAAAGACGGCGCGGTAAGCGGGTAGCCACTTGGCGACGTCCAGGTCATCGGTCTTGCCCTTGGCGATGGCCGTAATGGTCTTGTCTGACTGGCCAAGGCCAGGATGCAGGCGGATCAACTCAGCCTTGCTGAGGTCGTCGGCATTGGAGATCTCCAGGATCTGGAGCGCGAGGGTGCGCAACTCTTGCGCGGGTGTCTGGGTCTGGGTGCTCATGTGGGTGCGGGGTGCGTTGACGGGGTTGCGGTTAGGCGGCTAGAAAGGTGGCGATGCGGGGGTCATCGGGGATGGGTTGTGGGCTCCCGGTTTCGGTGGGGCGGCACTGGTAGGACAACTCAGCTAGGCGAAGGTGAAACCGGATGTCGGCCTTGTCTGATTCCGAGGTGTAGTCGGTCAGCCTGGTGACGATGATGAGGCTCTGACGGGCGGCCTCGCGCAGATCAGCGGCGGCACAGTCGGCGCAGATGCCTGCCAGGCGGATGGTGGGGTCATTCGCCCGTCGTTTGGCATCGCCCTCCAACTCAAAGAGATCGGCCTTTTGAGCGGCGGCCTCGGCCTTGCGGAGATGCAGCTCACGGATGCGAGCGGCGCGGTCGGGGGCCGTGTTGTCCAGCGTTAGCAAGGCGAGAGGTTTGAAGGGCTTCATCGCAGCGCCGGGGCGGACGGCGCTGGCGACGTGATCCCAATGGTAAGGCGTGGGGGTGGTGCTCATAGATGGTTAGGCAAAGGGGTTAGAGGGCCTGCAAAGCGCGGAGTTCTTCTTCCTCGTCGAAGTCGGGGGCGGTCGTCTCGGTGGCCTGGCCACGGCGGGGGGTGGTGAGGTGGAGGCGAGGTTTAGAGGTGCGGCTTTTGCGTGGGGCCTCAGCGGTGCGGTCAGCACTTGGCATCTCCACGGGGGTGGGTGTTTCGCGTTCGGGCGGGGTGCTCATGATGGGGTGGGTGGTGGCGGTTTCGGCGCGGTCGCTGGTCATCTCTTGAGTGAGCTGATTGCCAAAGCTGTCTTGAGCGTGGCTGATGCGGCGTCCTTGGAAGTTGGTGCCGCCAATGATGAGGCGGGTTGCTCGGCGCACCTGGGCAGCGGCGCGCTTCTGGCCAGGGCTGTAGCTCGCGCCATACAGATCCTCTTGCAGGCCATCGGGCATGTACTCAGCCACGCCGATGCGCTCGCCAAATCCCCAGCCCTCACGGTTACGGGCGGACTTGTCCCGATTGAAAACCTCGCAGCCTTCCCAGGCGCTGCCGGGTGTGAAGGCGACCAGTACTTCATGCCCATTGTCACAATGAACGTTAGGCGTGCGACTGCCGCCATGGACGCGGAAACGGAAGCTCACCGGGTAATGCGGGGCCTTCACTTCAATGATGCCCTTGCGCACGGTGGCGGTGGTCTTGATGGCGTGGAATCTCCACATGGAATCCGAGGGGCAAGGACGCTTGACGTGCGCTTTCCAAAGCTCAGCCGGAACACGAGTTTCATTGGCAAAGCACTGGCGGCGTTTGGGCCGCTGATTAAAGAGCGCCATCGCTTGGGCGACTGCATCGGCAGATTGCTCAATGGTCCAAAACTTGGAGAGAGCGTCCAGGTCGGGATTCTCGCGGTTGGCGCGCAGCATCAAACGAGTGGCCGCTTCAAACTCACCACGCTCGCGGCCAATGCTCAAGGTCTGGCCACTGAAGCCGTGATCCATGAGGGCCTGGAGCAAATCAAAGGCACCTTCCACGTTCGCCTTGCCGTCGCTGGTGTGCTTCTCGCGGATGTGGATGATCTTGTCCAGGCCACCCCAGCGAATGTCTTTGCCTTCGGCATCGGTGCCCAGCTTGACGCCCCAGATGAAGTCATTGTCCCAGCGGCCTTTTTCGATGCGCCAGATGTAAGGGAGGCCATGCTCTTCGACGATGGCCCGGAAATGGCTGGCGATGTCCTCGGCGCGGTAGCTGTCGCGCTCGCGGCCAATGTGGGATTCGCCTAACCAATTCAGGGCAAAGGCGTCAATGGTGGCCAGGATCTGACGGCCGAGCATTTCCTCTTGCGTGGCGGCGTCATGGAAGCGGAACGGATCATTGACGCTCATGTCATCGCTCTCCCAGATGGCCCCTGGATACCACGGGACAAGGTCACCTTCCGGCGTGCGGATCATCACGCCTCGGCGCTCGGTGCCGCGTGCATCGGTGGCGTGTTTGTCACCTCGGAATTGCGCGGCCTCTTGGGCCGTGGCGCGGCAGGCGCGTTGCACGCTGAGGGGCCAGGTGACCACCTTGCGGGCTTTGTTGGCGGCCTGCCAATGGGCCTGCATGGCGCGGGCCAGTTCCGGGCTGGCGCGGTGGCCTGTATCGGTGGGGCTGGCAATGCAGGCTTTGAGCGCCTTGAAATACGGCTCCTCGTTACCTGTCAAACCCTCAGCGATAAAGGCCTCGACCGCCAACGGCACGGACTTCTTAACGAGATGCCAAAACCGCAGGCGACGCGCATCGGCCTCGCCCAATTCCCACTTGGCCTTACGACCACGCTTCGCGGTCTCTTTGGGTTCTTGTATCGGGTTTGCATCGGCGGTCCAGCGGTAATAGTTGTTGTGATTGATCCCCACCTCAGCGCAGGCCTTGCGCAGGGGCGTGCCACTCTTCACCAGCCCCTGGATATGGGTGATGATGAGGGCGCGGTCTGCGGCGTTGGTGGGCTGGCCTTGGCGGGTGGCGATCATGAGAATAATTGGTTAGCGTGACCACCCTCCTAGGAGGATGAGGCAGGCGATGAAGAGGAGGCCCAAGACCAGCGCGGCAGCGAAGTCGCGGAAGAGGGCTTGAGAGTCTGTGAGCTCCTTGAAAAATACCCGTTGGCGGCGATGCTTGACGGGAGGTGTGGCGGGTTGGGTTTGCTCCTCTTCCTTGAGGAGGGCTTGGCAGCGCAGGGCCTCGGCGTGGTGCTGAGTCTTGCTCGCCAAAGCGAGGCCGATGGCGGCCAGTGTAGGCAGGCCGATGCCAGCGGCGATTTGGAGGATGTGAGGGGTGCTCATGGCGTTGGGGTGTGGGTGTTGATCAGACCTCGGCAGCGGCGAGGGCCTCGCTGACGGCGAGGCGGAAATCCGGGCTCATGTCCTTGAATTTCACGGTCATGAGTTGTTGCGCTTTGTTGCGCTCTTCGGGCGTCCAGGTGGTATAGAGCGCGCTGAAACGTGAGAAGGTGCCGAGAGGCTTATCCAGGCCGTGGAAGCCGCTGGGGGGCTTGGTCTGGCCACTGGTGGCCTTGCCGCCCTCAATGCCTGCCAGCACCGCACCCAGGCCATTGCCAGCCCAGATAGACATCTCGTATTGCTCCTTGAGAGACGCTGCTTCAATGGCCTCAACGGAATCGGGCTTGCTGCCAGGGGCATAAAAAGCGCGGTAAAGCTCAGCAGCTTGATGGATCAGGCCAATCGATACGCCAACTCTCTTGGCGAGTTCCTCCATGGAAATCTTCACTGAGTGAACTTTTTGCGGGCGTCCAGCGGTGCCTTCTGTCACCTCGGGATGCACAAGGATGGCGAGATATGCTCTCTGCCCCTTCGTCCAGTGGCGACGACCTACCACCGTGGCTTCAATGATGGTGCTGGCCTGGCTTTTGCTGATTTCAATCAGCGGTATTTTCGGGATATTGCGAGCCGTGGCCCATTCCAGGCGGTGGCGACCATCGGCCATGATCCATTTGCGGCCCTCACGGTAAGCTTTGATGGGTTCGAGGATGCCCTCGCGGTCCAGGCTCTGCCACAGGGCGTCCTGTTCGTCGGCCATCTCTTGCCCTGCCTTCTTGTGCTCTGCCTTGGATGCGCCAAGGAATCGGGCGGCTACATCGCTCATCATCGGGACGGATGCGAGCCGGGGATCAAGGGAAATGAGGGTGTGTCTAACAATGTGTGTTGTCATGGTTGAATGGCGGGAAAACTGAGGGGCAACGGGTTCCGGTTTCGTGTCCGGGGTTGTGAGGGAGGCGGGTTTCCGTTCCTCCAGAAGGAAGACAAAGGAGTCGGAGGGAATGGCTTTGGTGTTTCCCTTGGGTGGGTAGAGATGGACCTCTTTTCCGCACATGGGTCCGGCCTCATAAATGGTCTTGGAGCCTGGGATTTGAACCTTCTCCCCACGGACCAAGTTGGAGGCTTCAACGGACTGAGGCTTCATTGTCCGCCCTCCTGTGCAAACTCACGAAAGTTCAGTTGGAGCATCTCAGCTTCCCTCAACGCATTGGCTAAGTTGAGCGCATCCCTTGCTGTGGTTGCCAAGCCTGCGCGTTCGGCGATTTGCGCAATGCCTTCGTAAACGTCAGCCTTTTCAGTGGCGGGGAGGGAGTCGGCACCTTTGATGGCAGAAGCGATCATGGGCCGGATGAGGTTTGGAGAAAGCCTTCTCATATGTGAAACCCCAGTTCCTTTTTGATCTCTTCCTTCACGCCCGGGCACATCGTTTCATGATTGATGGCTATGCTCACTGTGTTGCGCTGACGACCGAGGCGGTTAGCAAGTGCCGCCACAGTGAGATTTCGCCGCATCATTGCCAGCTTGGCGGCTTCCTTGAAACTTGCCGCTTGCAAGGGTGGAGGTGTAGAGTTAGCGGTTGCCATATCCGAGTGATAATATGCTAACAATAAAACCGCAAACAAAAAGTGAGCATGGATTTAGATTTTGCTAACAGAATTTTACTGTTGCGTCGTGCCATGAGCATGAAGCAGGATGAATTTGCTAAGCTAATTCCCTGTTCAAGAAACTATCTGAGCATGGTTGAAGGTGGACGCGAGCCTTCCGAGACCTTTAAAACCAGAGTTGAGAGGTTAGAAAAAGCTCACAAATCTTCACTGAATGAAGATTTTGATCAGTCGGAGGCCTTGGATTTAAAACCGACTGAATCGGTTTTATCAGTGGCTGAAGAGCCCATTGCCTACGGTCCGCGAGGAAAATTAAAAGCCGGTCGCCTTGCATTGGGCATGACCGTGCCGCAGTTTGCCAAGGCGATTGGATACCCGGACACGGGCACGTATCAGGCCATTGAAGACGGGGTGTCCCGCATGGGGGAAAAGATGATTCGCAAAGCGGCCAAATTGTTGGGCATTAGCGAATCTGAATTGATGAACGGTGCGGATGAGCCTCCTAGCAGAGATGTCCCGTATGGATCATTCGGGGCAGTCCCCAATATCGGCATGGGGCCAGGCATGGAGAAAAGCCGGGCAAAGTTTGTCCCTCTGTTGAGCATGGCTGAATGTGGATCTTTGGGGGCGTGGGATGACAACGGTTATACTGGGGAGGGCTACCTGGCCTTTGACGTGAAAGACCCCAAGGCCTTCGCGGTGACGCTTTCAGGTGACAGCATGGCTCCCGTTTATACTCCAGGTGATGTAGCTATTGTTAGTCCTGGTGCCAAACCTCGTAATGGTATGGTGGTCATTGCGCGGCTGAATGATGGCCATAATGCCGATGTCATGTTCAAACTTTTTCAAGCCAGTGGTAACAAGGTGGTACTCTCCAGCTACAACCCTGCGTATCCGCCGATGGAATTTACTCCTGAGGCCTTCAGTTGGATTTATCCGGTGTCTCAGGTGAGCAAGAAGATGCCTGGGTTTTGACTTTGACACTGGTAAAAACCCCATTGAATCGGTGTCATCCACTCTATATGAAACGATTTCTCGCCCTAATTTTAATGATTGCTGTGCCCGCCTTCGCGAGAATTGGCGAGCTGCCGAGGGAATGTGAAGCCCGATATGGCGAGCCTGTCCAGGATGATGGTGACAGAAAATTTTACCGGATGTCCGGCATGATTATCATGTGTGACTTCTTTGAGGGGCATTGTGAAGGCATGATGCTGGCAAACGAAAAGCGAGATGCAGTGGGCAGGTCTCTACCTTTGAGCGCCGATGAAATCGATGTGCTCCTAGAAGCCAACAGTGGAGCCCAAAAATGGGAAATGGCGGCTTCTGCTGTTTTTAATAAAACATGGGTGACGGCAGATGCTGGCCGCGTTGCTCATTGGGATGAGATAAAGCGGGTATTGCTGATTCTTACGAAAGGCCAAAAAGAACGGTTGGAGGCGCTGAAAAAGAGTAACGTTCGCGAGAAGTTAAGGGGATTCTAATCATGATCCAGCGCCCTGGCAATTTTGGCAAAAAGCACCATGAACCCCGTTCCTCAGGCCTCAGACATGCCGTGGTATTTCTGGCCTCTCGCGGTCTTGGCTTGGGTGGCCTGGAAAGTCTTTCGCGAATGGCTGCGTAGGCGAGCCCGATGAATTAACAAAGCCCGCAAGCGATAAGGCCTGCGGGCTTTTTGTTTGGGTTGTTGGTTAGGCTCAGGCACCCTGGCACCTCCGGCACTTAGAGGTATTGAGGCGGGTGGGGCAGTCTGAGGAATGCTCAAGGCCGCCACTGACACCGCTCTGACTCTCTGCGCTTTCCGCGCCGATGGCGCTGCGCTGTCAGGCGGCACCCGCTCTGCCCCCACTCGTCTGGTCGTGGCTCCTTTGGGCAGTCATGATGCCCGTGGTCGTGGCAAGGTCATTGTCTCAGCGGCCACGCTGGAAGGCTTTGCGGAGCGCCAGGCGGCGGCTAAGCTCGGCACCCGGCTGGCGCTCGACTTTGAGCATGAGACCGTGCCAGGCACGCCCGCTTATGCAGCCAGCCAGGAGCCGCGCAACATTGCGGCCTGGGCCACTTGCTCCGCTGTGCCAGGGGAAGGTCTGGTCTATCACGACATCGAATGGACCCCGATGGGCCTGCGGGCCTGGAAGCGCAAGCTCTTCCAAGACATCTCCCCCGCCGTTTTCCGCCGTGCCGATGGCACCGTCATTGCCCTGCATTCCGCCGCGCTCTGCCGCCATGGCGAGATTGACGGCCTAACCATTTCCGCTGCCGCCGCTGGGCCTCAACTCGCGCCTTTCTTTGCCGCCCTTTCCGCCTCTCTCCCATCCGAATCCGCACCCATGAAACCGACTCCTGAATTGATCGCCCTGTTTACCGCCCTCGGCATGACTCTCGCTGCCGATGCTGACGAAGCCACTGTTACCACGGCCCTGAAAGACGCTGTGGCCAAGATCGAAGCCGCTGCGAAGAAAGCCCCTGACGCCATGAGTGCCGACATGCAGGCCATTGAAGGTCGTGTCACGGCCCTCAGCACTGAAGTCAAGACTCTGCAAGGTGAGCGCGATGAACTCAAGCGCGCTGAGCTGATTCGCCAAGCCACGGCTGAGGGCAAGATCATCCCCCTGAGTGCCGAGACCCTCAAGAACACTCCCCTGGATGTCTTGGCGGACATCGTCAAGCAAGCCAAGCCTGGCGAGGTGCCTCTCAATGCCCACCAGACGGGCAAAGAAACCAAGGGCAGTGTCGAAGCCTTCAGCGCTGCTTCCATCGCTCGCTTGGAGGCCATGGGGCTGAAGCCTGAGGATGTGGCCAAATACGCGCCGCAGTGCCTCCCCGCTGCCTAGGCCGCCTAACCAAGTTGCGAGGCGTCCTAGATGCCCGCGAAAGCCCGCGAGACCCCATTCCATTTCCTCACCCTCTCACTGATCCACGACCATGGCTGACACCACCGTATCCATCCCCATTGACCGCCGCTCTGGCAACATCATCCTTGCCCCCATCGCAGCGACCACCAAGATCCTGCAAGGCACCATCGTTTGCCGCAACGCTTCCGGTTACGCTGTGCCTGGGAGTGACACCGCCAACTTGGTCACACTCGGCCTTGCGGCTGAAGAAGTGGACAATTCTGGAGGTGCGGCTGGAGATCTCAGTGTGCGTATCGAACGCGGCGAGACCTACAAGCTGCTCAATGACCCCACCAACCCGGTCACCATCGCCAGCATCATGACAGGCGGGGCGGCGGTCATCAAAGATAACCAGACTGTCTGTGTCGCTGCTGGCGCCACGAATGACATCCCTGTCGGCAGGCCCGTGCAGGTAGATGCAGACGGCGTGTGGATTGAGATCCCATAACCACCTGCCCAACAACCCCTCACCCATCCTCCCACTGATCATCCATTTATGAAAGGCGTCGTTATCAATACCTCTGTACTCCGCGACATTGACGCGGGGTTCCAAACCAACTTCAACCGCGCTATCGGCAACGTGCCTGCTTTCTACAAAAAGCTGTGCATGTCGGTGCCGAGCGTCACAGCGGAGAATGTCTATGCCTGGCTGGCCTCGCTCCCAGCCATCAGCGAGAAGACTGCCGAGATCATCAAGACCCGCCTCCAGGTCTTGGGGCAATCCGTGCTCAATAAGGAGTTTGCGGGCATTGTCGAAGTGCCACGCACGGCCATTGAGGATGATCAATATGGCGTCTTCGCGCCGACTGCGGCCCTCTGGGGTCAGCGCGCTGGGCAGTCTCCAGACTTGGAGCTCATCAAATGGTTAGGCCTGAGTTTCACCACTTCTAAGTCGTATGATGGCAAGCCCTTCTTCGCGGCTGACCATAAGGCGCATGGTCGTGCGGCGGCTTGGAGCAATCTGGGCACCAAGAAACTCAGCGCGACCAACTTCCAGCTCGCTTATGCCAACCTGCGGGATCGTCGGGATGCGGCGGGTGTGCCTCTGTTCACGCTGCTCAATCCAGCTCAGGTCTATCTGGTGGTGTGCTCTGACGATGAGGCGACGGCGGACTCCATCGTCAAGTTGGCGACTCTTGCCGGGGGTGGAGAAAACCCGAATTTCAACAAGGCTCAAGTCTTGGTGCTGCCTGGTCTCCAGCCAGCGGGGGCGGCCCGCCCTTGGTTCCTCTTGGATTGCGGCGGAGAGGTCAAGCCCATCATCTATCAGGAGCGTGTGAAATTTGAGCTGACCGCCAACATGTCACTCACTGCTGACAAGGTCTTCAATGATGACCTCTTTAGCTGGAAGGCTCGCGGTCGTTTCGCCATCGCTGGCGGCCTGCCTGAATACGCCTACGGCTCCACGGGTGCTGATGCGGCCTAACCAAGTGTGACCACCCGGTCAAGCGGGGCCGCTGGGGTGTATTTATCATCTCTCCATCGCTGGCGGCTCCGCCTCATTCTTTCTCTTCTCTGCTCATGAAAAGTTCCTCTCCTTTCCTTTCTCTGTGGCTGCTCCTGGTGGCCTTCTTTATCGCCTTGAATCCGATGCAGTCGGCAACGGCTGCGGATGTCACCATCACGGCGGCTAACCTCACGCCGGGTGCCAATGCTCAATACCGGTATGGCAAGGCTGGCGTGGCCATCACGGCGGGCCAGCTCATTTATCTGGATGTCAGTGACAACACCTGGAAGCTCACCGACTCCAACTCGGCAACGGCGGCGGCCAGGGATGTGGATGGCCTCGCGGCTACCACCTCCGGCACGGGTCAGCCTGTCACCATCATCACGGCAGATGATGACCTCACCTTGGGCGGCACCGTCGTCAATGGCACCATCTACGTGGCCAGCGCCAACCCTGGCGCGATAGCTCCAGCGGCAGACCTCACCACAGGCTGGCGGCCCATCGTCATCGCCGTGGCCAAGTCCACCACCAAGATCCTTTTCCGGGCCGAGGGCCTGCGGTCTCCGACTGCGTTGTAACACTTTTGGGCAGGGGTGCCCAAGCCAAAGGGGAGCAGGCCGGGAGCGAAAGTCTCCGGCCTGCTTTTTTAAAGACCACTCTCGTTTTCACATGGCCTACTTTACTCAAGACGATCTATCCGCGCTCATCCCTGAGGGCTGGCTCACTGAGGGCCTGGATGATAACAGCGACGGCACTCAAGATGCCTTCACGAAAGTGCAAAGGCTGGCTGAGGCCCGTGTCAATGGCGTCCTGGGCCAGCGGTATGCCGTGCCGTTTGCGCCGGGCAATGCGGGGCTGGATGCTTTCTTGTTAGACGTGGCTTCTCATGTGGCGGCCCGCCTGGTTTATCAGCGTCGGGGCCTGTTGGATAAATTCCCCTTTGCGGCTGATTTCGAGATCCTTTGGTCTCGCCTGGGCCGCATTGCGAGCGGCGAAGATCCACTCTCGCCAGTCATTGAGCAGGTCAATGACACCGTGGCCGTCATTAGCGAGCCAAGCCGAGTCTATTCCAAATCAGCGGGACACTAACCATGACGCTATCTGCTCTGCTCATTGCTCTGGAGGATACGCTGCAACCCCTCATGGCTGATGCCGGGGGTGTGCTGGCGGTCGCGGATACCGAATACGATGCGCTGGAATCCCTGACGCAGGCCGCTGACCGTTGGCGTGTGGTAATGGTGCCAGGCGGCAATGACAGCATGGAGAGCGGGGATGATGTGGGTGGGTATGTCTCCGATCAGATCCACTTTTATGTGACGGCCCCTCTCGGCCTGGCAGCCAATCCGTCTAAAGGATTGCATCGCAGCAAGCCCAATGCCACCCCCTCTTTTTTGGCGCGCCTGGAATGGCTGATGCGGGAGGTGCGTGGCCTAACGGTGGATGATGAAAGTCTCGACCAAGAGTGTGGTCGCGCTTTCCGCTTTGGCGGCTGGGATTGGGTGCGTGTGGAGGGCATGCCTTGGCGTGCAGCGCGGGTGCGTTTCACTGTGCGTTATGTCCTCACCGATACCGATGGCCCTGACCCACTGCCGCCCATCATGCTGAGGGGTGTTGGTTATCTCCCTCCTGGCGGCGCGCCTGGCCAGGTCATTGTCAAGACTGGCCCTGGCGACTTCGAGGTCGCTTGGGGAACGCCTGCCGAGGGTCTCGCTATGGCCGTGGTCGGTAACTATCTCCACATCACCGATGGCGACGGCGTCACAAAGCGCGTGCGGATGGTTGAGCTTTGATTTTTATGCCCATGAAAAAACACCTGAAATCCTTCCTGGCCTTGGCGCTGGGGATGTTCAACACCTTGGCTTTGGCGCAGTCCAGCGGACTGGCGTTAGATCGTTACGTTGGCACTAGCTTCATTGAGGTGCGGTTGCCTGCCGTGCCTAACTCCATCTTGGCTTTTGACTCCAACGGCATCCCCATCACGGCGGCACTAACCACGGGTCTTTCGGTTTCGAGTGGTCAGCTCATCCTGTCGCCAGCCTGGTCTCAGCTCAGCGGCGTGCCTAGCACGTTCACGCCTTCAGCTCACAGTCACATCATTGGCGATGTCACGGGCCTGCAAGCCGCATTGGATGGCAAGCTCGCAACCTCAGCCATCTCGGCCTTTGGCCTCACGTTGGTGGATGATCTCAGCGCCTCGGCAGCACGCACCACGTTAGGCCTGGGCACTCTGGCGGCCGCTAACTCGCTGGCCTTTGCGGATCTCACCAGCAAGCCCACGACCTTGGCAGGCTATGGCATCACGGACCCCATTGTTTTGACCTCGGGCAGCTATGCAAACCCGTCATGGCTCGCCTCGTTAGCGTGGTCAAAGATCACAGGCGCGCCGACGACGTTGGCGGGCTATGGCATCACCGATCCCATTGTCTTGACCTCCGGCAGTTATGCCAACCCGGCCTGGCTGACTTCGTTAGCCTGGTCAAAGCTCACAGGGGTGCCAAGTACCTTTGCGCCCTCGGCTCATGCTCACATCATTGGCGATGTCACGGGACTGCAAAGCGCGCTGGATGGCAAGCTCGCAAACTCGGCAGTCTCGGCCTTTGGGCTGACTCTTGTGGATGATCTCAGCGCCTCGGCAGCACGCGCCACATTAGGCCTGGGGACTCTGGCGGTCGCCAACTCGCTGGCCTTTGCGGACCTCACCAGCAAGCCCACGACCTTGGCAGGCTATGGCATCACGGACCCCATTGTTTTGACCTCGGGCAGCTATGCAAACCCGTCATGGCTCGCCTCGTTAGCGTGGTCAAAGATCACAGGCGCGCCGACCAGCTTGGCAGGCTACGGCATCACCGATCCTGTCGTCTTGACCTCCGGCAGTTACGGCAACCCGGCCTGGCTGACTTCGTTAGCCTGGTCAAAGCTCACGGGGGTGCCTAGCACCTTTGCGCCTTCAGGTCACAGTCACATCATTGGCGATGTCACAGGCCTGCAAAGCGCGCTGGATGGCAAGCTCGCTTCCTCGGCAGTCTCGGCCTTTGGTCTCACATTGGTGGATGATCTCAGCGCGTCCGCTGCGCAGTCCACTTTGGGTTTGGTCATCGGCTCTCAAGTACAGGCTTATGATTTGGATCTCGACGACTTGGCAGACGGCAGCCTCACGGGCAGCAAGGTGGGCAGCGGGATCTCCGCCAGCAACATCACCTCGGGCACACTGCCCGTGGCTCGCATCGGCACGGGGGACATTGGAGCCACTCAGATCGCCAGCACCTCCGTGACGCCGGGGAGCTACACCTCCGCCAACATCACGGTGGATGCAGACGGACGAATTACCTCGGCGAATAACGGATCGCCGGGGGGAATCACCGCCCTAACGGGGGATGTGACTGCCTCGGGCTCTGGCTCAGTGGCCGCCACGTTGGCCCCCACGGGCGTGACAGCGGGGGCGTATCCCATCGCTGGCTTTACAGTGGACTCCAAAGGCCGTCTTTCGGATGTGACGCCTTACCTTTTGGACTATGCCAATGGCGTGCCTCTAATGACCCCTGCCATCAATCCTCCTGGTGCGTATGGAGTGCGCTTTTGGTTCAATCCAGACTGGCCTGATGAGCCACCCTTCAGCTATTCTCATGTGCATCTTTTGGCTGATCCTTACAGTGAAGATGGCGCGGCGATCTTGCTGCCGCGCAAGGCGGGTCGCCTGCTCCTTGGCCCGAGTACATATGGCTCTGATGGCGATGTCGTCGTCTCCAATGGTGACGGCACTACTCGTTATGAGGCCATCGGGGGCGGCACGGGCACGGTCACGTATGTGGATGCCAGCGGCGGCAGTACGGGCTTCACTTTCACAGGCGTACCCGTGACGGGCAGCGGCACCCTGGTGCTGGCAGTCAACAATGCAGCAACGGTGCGCAGCTCTATCGGTGTGGCCATCGGCTCTCAAGTGCAGGCTTATGATGCGGATCTCGACGACCTCGCAGACGGCAGCCTCACAGGCAGCAAGGTGGGCACCGGGATCTCCGCCAGCAACATCACCTCAGGCACGCTGCCCGTGGCCCGCATCGGCACGGGGGATATTGGAGCCACTCAGATCGCCAGCACCGCCGTGACACCTGGCAGCTACACGATGAGCAATGTCACAGTGGATGCTGATGGGCGGATCACGGCGGCAGGCAACGGCAGCGCGGTGCAGGTGGATATTTACGATGGCTCTATCCTGACGGCTGGCGCTGGCCCAACTACAACTACCTGGAACAAGCCTGCTGGCTGCAAAGCCATAGAGGTCTATATGATTGGCGGGGGAGGGAGCGGCGGCAGCGGTCGGCAGGGAGCTGGCAGCACCGTGCGCGGCGGCGGTGGTGGCGGTGCTGCGGGGGCTCGGGTGCATGTCATCCTTGATCCTGCCGAGGTGCCCAGCTCAGTCACGGTGAGTTATGCGGGAAGGCGGCTGGGCGGCCAAGCCGTCACTCTGGCGAGCACGAATGGCGACGCGGGGACGAATGGCGTGGCATCCTCTTTTGGAAACTGGACGGCGGTAGGAGGTGCGGGCGGTTCGGCGGGCACCACGGCCACGGTCACAGGGGGCGCGGCTGTGCCTGACTCTTGCGCAGCCATGGGGGTGACGACTGCCAACCTCGGCGGCGGCAGCGGTGGCACAGGCGGCGGGACGGCTGGGGCAAGTGGCTTTGGCGTCTTGCCAACGGGCGGTGGTGGAGGCGGGGGCATTACCTCCGCCAATGCACAGTCCGTTGGCCTAGCTGGCGGTGGGGCATCTGGAATCTACACTCAGGCGGGGGCGGCAGCGGCCACGGCTGGCACGGCCATTGGATACATTGGGTTAGGCGGCGGCGGTGGCGGTGGCGGCACCAATGCAGGCGGCGCGGCTCAATCCGGCGCGGATGGGGCAAACTATGGCGGCGGCGGTGGTGGTGGCGGCGGCAGTGTGAATACTATCAGCTCGGGCGCGGGTGGCCGTGGTGGCGCGGGCCTGGTTATTGTCCGCAGCTACTTCTAACACCCTGGAACCTCCGGCACTTAGCCGGAAGAGCCTGAGCGCGGCAGGCTGTGAACATGTCCGCACCGCGCACCATCATCGGAAACGCCGATCTTATTTTCGGCACACTTGAACTGGCTGGCACTGTCTTTGGCCAGGTGGAATCTGGCTCCATTGAGCACATGGGGGATGAGGAAGGCATCCCCGATTCTGAGGGCGGCTGGCAGTCTTACCTGATCACGAATCCGCAGTATAACATTCAGTTCACGGCCATCTTCCCCAAGACTGCTGAGCTGCCTACGATTGGTGCTCGTGTTGACATCACCAAGCTAAATCTCGCTGCCAACCTGCTGAAATGGAAGCTGGTCTATGAGGGAAAGCGGGCACGCAAGATCGAGATCACGGCTGCGCATTGGGCCAGCATCGGCGGCGTCATTGGCGTGGGTGCCACGGTCACGGTGGAAGGCGGCGGCGCGGGGGCTGTGCCGCCACCTGCCGAAGACTGATCTCGCAACCTTCCACTGAATCCATCCCCATGAACCCTACCGACACCCGGCCCGTCATCACCGAACGCACAGCCTCGCTCCATGAGGCCGAGGCAGGCATCCGTGGCCGCCTGGAAGCCCAAGCAGCGGGCGCAGATCCTCACCAACTGCGCACCGTCTTGCGGGCCGCCCGCGCCGGCGAAACTCCGCGCAACCTGACCACCATCGGCGGTCTGCCCATGCATGACATGTGCCTGGCCGTGAGCACCGCCAATGAGGCTCTCAAAGCTCACCCCTTTGCCTGCGCGACAAGCCAGTCCATCACCGTGGCCCGCACGGCCTTCCTCTTTCATGATCCCATCGGAGCCTATGAGCTGCTGCGGACTCGCGAAGCGGATGACCTGGCGGAACTGGATAGCCAGGCCTTGGAGCTGGTCGGTGGGTGGGGGAAAGAAGAGATGACGGCCTTTGCTGATCACATGCGGGCCGTGGCCCCCGCTCCGGCCCCTCAAGAGGTGAAGCTGGGAAAGCGGGAAGCGGCGAAGAGGAGGAAGCCGCTGAAGCCGGGACGGGGCCGATGACCTCCGGGCAAGCAGTGGCCGCGCTGGCTGCTGCGATGCCTAAAGCCGGGCCGGGGGCTGGGTGGGTGATGGCCTTCATCGAGATCCTCTGCGCGGAGTATCGCTTCACTCTCGCGGAGGTGGTTCTCGGCCTGCCTTTGGAGGCAGGGCTTGCCCTCATTGAGGCCCGCGCCTGCCGCATCAATCCCCGCTACGCCATCGGCTACATCGAGCGGGCCATCTGGAGAGCCCGCGATGAATGCCGGGCCGAGCTCGAAAAAGTTTACCGAATCATTCCCTAGCCGTGCCTGATCTCTCTTACACCCTTGGCCTCGACAGCTCCGGCTTTGCCGGGACGGTGAGCAGTGCCATCGGCGTCCTGGGCAGTCTGGATCTGGCCATTAACCTGGTCAATCGGGCGGCCCGTGTGATGGCCAGCTCCTTTGAAAAGGCGGCGTCCATGGAGTCGGTAGAGACCGCCATCGGCACCATCCTGAAGGATGCCAATCTAACCAAAGATGTGATGTCGGAGTTGAAGCGCATCGGCGCTGAGACTCCCTTTGAGATGTCCGACCTGGCCCCCGCTGCCCGTGCTCTTTTGGGGGCTGGCACGGCGGCGAAGGATCTGGGCAAACAGATCAAGATGCTGGGCGATGTCGCCAGTGGTGCGGACACGGATCTCGGCGGCCTGGTCAGCATCTTCAATCAGATTCGCGGCAAAGGCACGTTGGCGACTGAGGAGTTTCTCCAGCTCGCTGAACGCGGTGTTGCTGGGCTGCGCGAAGAGATCGCCAAGTTCAAAGGCATCAATGTCAATGAGGTGGGCGATGCCCTGACTAAAGGCGCGGTGTCGGCCAAAGACTTCGAGAACATCCTGGGCCGCATGACAGGCAATGGGGGTGCGTACTTCGCCAGCATGTCCCGTCAGAGCGAGACCTTTGCGGGTAAGCTCAGCACCCTGAGCGATGCCTGGTCATCTCTCCAGGTCGCCTTTGCCGCACCGATCAACGAGGCTCTCAAGCCCATCATGGATGACCTCACCAGCCTGGGCGGCATCATTGAGCCCGTCTTTGCGGCAGTTGGCGGGCAAGTGGCCGAGGTCATTTCTTCTTTCCGCGAGTTCATCTTGCAAATCAATGAGGGGGCAGGCGGGGTGGATGCCCTCACTAGCAGCTTTGGCGACTTGTTGGGGACTGTGGATGAGTTGATTAAAATCCCGTTTGGGGCCATTGCGGATGGTATGCCAGAGTTGGGAATGGCATTGCTTACGGCCCTCCTCCCCGCCTTGCAGATGCTCGATGCGAAGCTCGGGGCTATCGTGCTGCACTTCGCTAGTGACATGGCCAATGGCATGGCGGATGTGCTCCGAGCAATGGGCGACGAAACCTGGATGGATTTTGGAGCATTCACGGCGGCCGCTGATACCTTAAGCGGCACGGCTTCAAATCTTGAAAAGGGAGCTGGCCGGGAAGAGCTCCGTGCCGATTCGGTGCAGTTAAAGAGCGGTTTTGATCCCGCCAAGGCATTGCTCAATGAGGGCATGAGGGACATATTGGATGGCCTCGTCAGTCGCGGGCGCGCATTCAACCAAGGCATGACGGGCGGCGCGGAAGCCCTGCCCGATGTGTCCGTCTCTGAAGATCTCTTCACTCGCCTAGCCAATGCCGCTGCGCCTGGCATCGCCCAACCCTTTGCAGACGCAGGCATGCAGAGCAGTAGCCCTCAGGACGTGCAGCAATCGCTGGTGCGCCTGGATGCCATCCTTAACGAGCTGCAACGCCTCAACACTTTCTGACCCCTCATGCCTGGCCTTAATATCATCATCGGTCGCCCGCCTCCCGGCGTGGCAGGCGAGAGCATCATCCGCATTGGCGCGCCGCTTTTTGAGGAGGTGCATGCGGGGTTTGATCTCATGCGTGAGGTGCTGTGGGTGACCAGCTTGGATCATCCGAGCCTTGTGCAAGGCTCCACGCGCACGATCCAGAGCGGCCTGCCCAATGGCCTGTTTTACGCTTTCACCAAAAGGCAGATCGGCACCAAGGCCGGGCGGCCTGTGGTGGAGCTGCTTTCCAAGGGATGGATGGCTCCCAAAGAGGAAACATGGCAGTTCCGGCGCAACGTCGGTGGAGATGCTGCCAATGGTTTGGTGGACGGCTTTGCCTACGCCATCCGCACACGCTTCAGCCTGACGCGCCCTAACGGCAATGGCAGCATCAAGGTGGCTCCAGTGGGGGTCACTTGGGGCTTTGGTGCCAGCGTGTGGAATCCGACTTACGGCTCAAGCTGGCCCTATGCCCCCACGGGCGATGCCACGGGCTGGCTGCGCGCCAGCCTGGAGGTGGAAGAGTTGCCGCCGCTGACGGGGATTTGCAAGATTGTGGACACCTTTGCCTATGACCTGCCTAACGCTGCATGATTGCCCACGCTCATCATCTCCGCAGCGCTCTCGCTCCGGTCGCTGAGCGCCTGGCCACCTATGCAGACGGGGGCAATCGCGACCGCATCCGCCAGGCCGTGGATGCCTTGCCTGTGAGTGGCCCGGCGCGAGTGGGGCACTTGGCTGACTTTTTGGCTGCGCTGGAATCAGCAAGACCACGCGCCAACACCGCCAAGAAAGATCTCAACACTCGGCCCGAGGGCGAGCGCTTGGCCACACGTCCTCTCACGATGGTCTTTGGCCTGCCTGAGCGCCGGGCCACGCTTTTGAGAAAGTCCACGCTGGCCAGTATTGCGGCTGAGCTGATGAGCATGCCGCTCTATACACGCACGTAAGGGCACGCCAGGGCACCTCCGGCACTTAGCCAAGCGACTGGCGCGAGGCCACGGTGCTAAGATGTCTCCCGCGCTGCCGCCCATCCTCCTCGCCCTCTCCGAAGCTGACCAGCCTACGTTGGTTTTTTGGATCATCACAGCTCTGGTGGCCACCGGGCCAGCGGCTTATTATTGGCTGAAGATTTGGGACCGCTTCCACCCAGATCCAGCGGATCAAAGCAAGCTGGCCACCAAAGAGGAATTGGAGACGGAACGCGTCAAGGTGCGCCAGGAATTGGCCGAGGTTGAGAAGCGCATCGCCGTCGCTCACAAGATGGAAATCCAGGGCCTGGAGAATCGCCTGGGCACGATCCAAACGGGCATGCACGGCATCGAATCAAGCATGCGCGAGATCTTTGGCGAGCTGCGCGCCCTGCATCGCTCCCTGGGCAAAGCCGAGGGCATTCTTGCTTCCCAAGATTAACCCCCGACCGCTCAATTTATGTCCGATCTCGCCCGCGCTGAAGACTGCCGTTTCCTCACCCGCAAGGTGCTCTACTCCCGCCCCACGGCGGCCCTGCCTGTGGAGGCCATTGTCCACCAAAGCAATCGCCTCGGCGGTGACTACACGGCTCAGGAAATCCAGGCCGCTGCCGAGTTCCTCGCAGGCTTGGAGCCAAGCCAGGTCAAGCAGACCAAAGCCACTCTCGGTTCAACGCTCTACTTCCAAATCACCTCGGCGGGCATCCTCGCTTACGAGCGCAACGAGTAGCCGCCGCCCTTTTCGTTAGTCCACCTCAAGCCAACGCCGCCCATGAAACTCAAAGCCCTCGCCCTCCTCTTCGCTCTCGCCACCCTCAGCACGCTGCCGAGCTGTGCGCCCTTTACCAAACGGGATGCCGCCGAATACGCCATCATCGCGGCGGAGGGTGCCCTTGACCTGGCTAAGGCTCGTCTAGTTGCCGAGGCCGTCAGACCTGGAGCTGACCCGCTGAAAATCGCTGCCCTGCAAACAGCCGTCCTGATGGCTGAGCGTGCCCTCGAAAAGGCCAAGGAACGCCTGGCCTCCCCTCCTGTCCTCACCTCCGCCAAGTAAACCCACACCCTCTCAATCCTTCTTTTCCATCCCATGAAATTGAATCTCAAGCCTGGCGTCACCCCCGCCTTTTTCTGGACTTCCATCGGCGTCGGCGCGGCCTCAACCGCAGCGACGGCTCTCTCTCTCACGGCCTATGGCTGGGCAGGCATGGCGGGTTCCCTGATTGTTCTCATCCTCGGCTACATCAAGGCCAACGGCCCGAAAGGACCGCAATAAACCATGGACGGACTCCCGCCAAGCTGGTGTGCCTGGATCGCTTTCGCGTTCCTGCTCTGGCTCTGGTGGGGGCTCGGTCGGCGTCTCGACTGACCCCATGAAAACCAACCTCAATCTTACCTTCGACGTGACACCCTTTTTAACTTGGTTCTTTGGGCTGATTGGACGCAAGGCTGTCACTGAAGCTGCCGCGCCAGTCGGTTTTTCCAAACGTACTCTCGAAAACCTTTCCGGCCTTAATGACCGTGCCCAGGTGAAGCTGGAAGGCTTTGTTGCAGCAGCTCAGAAGGCTATGGCCAAGAGAGGTGTGATGGTGGAGGTCATCTCAGGTCTGCGCTCCTGGCCACAGCAAGCCGCGCTGTATGCCCAGGGTCGTACCAAGCCGGGTAAGGTCGTGACCAATGCGCGACCCGGTTCCTCCTGGCACAATTATGGGTTGGCCATTGATCTGGGGCTGTTTAAGGGCGGGATATATCTGGATGAGAAGAATCCAAAACTGGCTCGGCAACTCTATGCTGAGCTGGGTCAGCTTGCAGCCTCCATGAATGTGGAGTGGGCAGGCACCTGGAAAAGCTTCCCTGAAGGTCCGCACTTTCAGACCCCTTTCGGTCTTACGTTGGCTGCCGCACGCGCCCAGATGCAGCGTAACGGCCTCAACGTCCAGCGACTGACCTTTCCCAACTGACTGGCATGTCTGACCCTCTCCCCAAGACTCCCAAGGGCAAGCTGGCCCGCCTCCCCGCGAAGCTGCGCGAGGCCGTGTGCCGTCGCATCCATGACGGTGAGACAGCGGGGCAGATCCTGCCTTGGCTCAATGCCCTGCCGGAAGTCATCAAGGCTTGTGAAACCCACTTCGAGGGCGAACTCATCACGCCCCAAAACCTCAGCGCCTGGCGCATGGGAGGTTATCAGGTTTGGCTTTCCCAGCGGGATGAGATCGAGGCCACACGCGACCGGGCGCGCTACTCGTTAGAGCTAGCCAAAGCCAGCGGTGGCAATCTCAGTGAAGGAGCATTGGCTCAAGTCACGGGAGAGGTGATGGAGCTGATGGAGGAAATCACCGCCGTGCGCAAGGCTGGGGGCGAGATAGACCCCAAGGCCCTGGTGGCCATCAACAAGATCCTGGTGGCGGCCCGCTCTCGCGAGCTGGACACGCTGACCCACCAGCTCAACCTCAAAAAGCTGGAGCAAAAAGACCGCGAGCTGGCTTTGGCTGAGGATAAATTCCAGATCCAATTTGTGGAGGCCTTCCTCAAACATCTGGATGACAAAAAGGCCCGCGAGATCGCCGAGAGCGGCGTGCATAAAGACATCAAAATGGATCAACTCCGCCTGCATCTCTTTGGGCGTAGGCCTGAGCGTCAGGAGGGGCCGCCATGAGCATGCCTGAGCCCATCATCAAATTCACGCCGCCTCAAGAGGAGGTGTTTTGGAGCACGCACCGCATGCTGTGGATGCTCTGGCGTCGCCAGCTCGGCAAGTCCTTCCTTTTTGGCGGCAAGGCGCTCGACCGCTGCATGGAGCGTGCCGACCACATGGCCTGCTTTGTATCGGGCTCCATCCTCATGGGTGGGGAGCTGATCGAAAAGGAGGCTATCCTTTGGCGCAAGCTCATTGACGCGCAGCGCATCGCCGCCCGCGCCGCTGGCCTGCACCTCACAAGCATTGCCGATGATGACAAGGGCAATACCCTGGATGTGGATGCCATCGCGGATCTCTTCCAACACGCCAAGTTGGAATGCACCATCTGGCACAGTCAGACCAGTTACAGCCGCACCCGTGTGCTCAGCCCCAACCCGGCCACGGCCCGTGGTTTCTCTGGCGATGTGCTGGGGGATGAGGTGTGCTTTTGGCCGGACTTCAAAGCCACGATGGACGCCATTGAGCCCATCATCTCCCGCCGTCCTGATTGGATCATGTGGCTGGCCTCTTCGCCACCTGCCGATGACACCCACCCCACGTTTGAGATCCTACAACCTCAGCGGGATGCCTGGCCAGCGAATGCCCGTGGCAACTGGTACCAGACTAACACTGAGGATGGCACCGAGGGCTTCCCCGTGCATCGCTGCGACGCCAATGACGGCATCCTCGCTAATGTCCCGCTTTACTCGCTGAAGACGGCGGGCAAAAAGCTGACCATCGAAGAGGCGATGAGCGAGGCCATTGATAAAGAGAGCTTTCGCCGAAACTACCTCCTGCAATTCATCGCGGGCGGCTCTGCGGCCCTGGGGCTGCAAGACCTCATCGCCGCGCAGCAACGGGGCCGCAATCAAGGCCTGGCCGTTGAGATCACAGATACCCTTTTTGTATGACCGTCAGAGACGCCATTCCTCGCTCCTGGCTGGACTTCCTGAAGGAAGGCCCGGTCGGGGTCGGCATGGACATCGCGACGAGCGATGGCCCCAATAGCAACCCGGCCAGCATCACGGTGACTCAAGCCACCGATGGGCGGCTTTATGAGCGCCTGGTCATCTCCTGGAAGACGCGAGATGAGGCAGTCGCCCGCGCCATGCTCACCACCGCGTTGGAGGATCTTTCCAGTGTCTTTGGCCTGAGGATTCAAGCCTGCTGCCTGGATGCCAGCAACGAAGTCTTCTTTGCGCAATCCCTGGCCAAAGGCCTGCGCGAGCATTGCCCCTTTCACCTCATCAAGGGTGGGGAAAACATCACTTTCCAGGGCCAAACGCTGAGATCCAAGGAGCTGCTCGGCAACCTGTATGTCAATGCTCACACGGATGGCCTGATATGCACCCCTGAAGGCCCCTTCATCAAAGAGGACCGCCGACTCGTCCAAAAATCCAAAGGCCTCTTTGTCACCCTCACGGGCAAAGGCGGCAAGCATGGCGACACCTTCGACTCCGGCAAGCTGGCCCGTTGGGCTCTCATGTCCTCGGGCGCGGTTGAGGCCGCTGCCGCTGCGGTCTCTGGATCTGGCCAGCGGTTAGATCCTTTCCACCGCACCTCCGAGGATGAGGACGCGGATTTTTACACTTTCGACCCCCTTTCTTGCTGACCCTTTTATGAATCTTTCCCCTGCCATTCTCCAAAGGCTACGCTCTCCATCCGATGAGGTGGATGAGGCCTTTGTTTCTGAGATCATCCCTCCGACCTCGCCCAACACAGTCGGCGTCAGTCTTGGCGAGCCGCCTGCCGTCGCCCACACCATGAGCACCGACCGGGTGCATGCTGCCTTGCGCCAGGCCGAGGCGGGCGACTGCCGAGATCTCTTTGCCATCTATCGCGACATTCGCCTCGGCCATGCCCACACCCAAACGGTCATCAATCAGCGCAAGCTGGCGGTCTTGACCAAGGCTCTGACCATCGTTCCGCGAGACTCCAAAAACGCCGATGACGTGCAGGCCGCTGAGCGCTGCCAGATCCTCACCGATGTGCCTGGCTGGACAGGCACGGCCATGAATCACCTGCTCAATGGCCATCTTTATCCGCTGGCCGTCTTAGAGCAGGTCTATGCCCCCGCTGCCGCCAGCACGGGCCTGCGCTACGTGCCCTCTGGCTGGCATGTGGTGCCTTATCACCTTCTGGATTGGACAGACGGTGTCCTCAGGATCTGGGATGCCGATCAAACGACGGGCCATCGCCTGGCCACCAAAAAAGCACCTCAGCCCATCCGTCACATCATCCATCGTGGCCACCTTCTGACGGACATCCCTGACCATTGGGGCGGCCCGTTGCGCGCTGTGTTGTTCTGGTGGTTGTTTGCCACCCAAGACCGTGACTGGTGGGTCCGCTTCCTTGACCGTTTTGGAGCACCCTTTTTGGTCGCCAAATACGACCCGAATGACAAAAAGAGCAAAGGCACGCTTACGCAGGCCTTCAGCTTGGCGAGTCGGCTCTTTGGCCTGGTGGTCAGCCAAGATACTCAGATCGAGGTCAAGAGCGTGGCCACCACTTCACACGGGGAGGCTTTCAAGGTTTTCCAGGAGTTCGCCAACGCCGAGCTGTCCAAGCTGATCTTGGGCCAGACCATGACGGTCACGGCTCAGGCCTCCGGCCTCGGTGGCGGTGCTCAGGCTGAAGTGCAAGAGAATGCCCGTGGTGACATTGAGGCCTGGGATCTCACCATCCTGGCTGCGACGGTCAACTCTCAGATCATCGCACCCTTTTGCCGCCTCAACGGCATCAAGGGCCGGGCGGTGCTCCAAGTGGCCGTGGACAGTGCCAAGGATCTGGAAGGCAAGACCAAGCTCCTGGAGGTGGCCGCCAAAGCAGGCCTTGAGCTGACGGATGAGGGCATCGAGATCCTCAATAAGTCTGGCGGCCTGCCATTCCAGCGCTCCGCCGCTCCCGCCGTGCCAGGTCCACCGCTGAGCCTGGCTGCGCTCTCGGCTCTCACGCATACCGACAACGCCGTCGCCATCCTGGAGCGCCTCGGCCAGCCGACCAATGCTCAGCTCGACAAGATTGCCAAGAACGGAGCCCCTCGCCTGGCCGCAGCGTTCCAGGGTCGCTATGCAGCGGTCAAGGATCTCATTGCCGCCAGCACCAGCGCCGACGATCTGGAGCACCGCCTCCACGTCCACTTCGCCAGCCTGACCCCCGCCAAGCTCCAGCCGATTTTAGAGAACGCTCTCACCGCCTATGCCGCCACTGGCTCAGCCACCGCCCGAAACCCTTGACCCTTTTGGCTTTTTGCTGGGTTTTTAAATTGGACCCTTTTCGCGAATTTTAATTTTGTGTATCAAGTTTTTTCGCGTTTTTGGCCACTGCCGCCCAAGGTAGCCCCTGCAGCTACGGTGACATTGCCTGTGCCTGTGGCGGAACCACTGCCCGTGGCGTTACTCACTAAAAGCGCACCCGCATCCACCAGTGTGCCGCCACTGTGGGTGCTGTCGCCCGTGATTATCCAGGTGCCTAAGCCCGCCTTTTGCAGCACGGTGCCGACACTGCCGTTGTTCCCCACGCTAACGATTTCATTCGCTCCCAAGTTGGTTCCGGTAAGACGCAGGGTGCGTGTGGCAGTGAGATTGGTACCTGTGGAGGTGAAGGGTGCGGTGAACTTCACGCTGCCGACGCCATTGTTTTCCAGCACCGCCAAAAGGGTCTGCACTGTGCTCACGGAGTTGGCGATCTGAATGGGCCGATCTGTGCTGGCATCCACACTGCCCACGTAACGCAGCGCCCCGATGATATGAAGAACCGTGCTGTTGCCGCCACTGGCCATCTCGATGACTCCATTGCTGGCACCGGTGCCCAGAGAACTGGCAGTGCCTTGATTCGCCAGCACCGAGGCTTCCACCGTGGCATTGCGGATGAGGGTCTGGCCGGCATAAGTGTTCGCAGGCCCCAGGGGCAGGAACATCGTCGTCGGCACCGTGGCGGTGCTGACAGTGGCGACATCGTTCACGGAGAGGGAGAGATTGTTCTCGTTCTCGGCTGGTCCGCCGAGGAAACCCGCGCGGAAGTTGTTGTTAGACGTGACGTTATCCACCATCAGCGTGGAGATGACACTGGCCCCGCCGACGATGCGGTTATCTGTGCCTGTGCCCATGACCTGTAACCAGTCCACCGTGGTATTATAAGCCGTGCTGCCGATGCCGAGGATGATCTTGCCACTGCGCTCGCCCGAACCCAGCAGGAACTCCGTATTGGAGCTGATGGACCCAGCTTGCAGATGCAGGATGCCTTCATGCACACGGGTGCTGCCCGTGTAGGTGCTGGCACCGCGCATCACCAGAGTGCCAAGCCCACCTTTGGTCACCGTGGTGCCGAAACCGGTGGCATTGATGATGGCGGAATTGATCACCAGAGGTGCAGCAGTGTTGTTTTGAATGATGGGCAAATCATTGTTGGCCCCGGCATCCGGCGACTTCAGCGTGCTGGTGGAAATCGTCTGGGTGAAGTTTCCCACCGTGCTGGAAACTAGGATGCCGCCGACAGTCAAAACGCGTCCGCTCACATCCTGGGTGACGGTGGTCGCCTGGGCCTGGCCAAAGCGCAGGCTGGTGATGGTGGTGTTCGCTCCCAAGGTAGTCGTGCCTTCTCCCAATGTGATGTTGGCATTGCCCACCAATGCGGTAGCGGTGGAAGGAGTGTAGCCCCCAGAAGGCAGGGCTGAGAGGGGGACGATCTGCCTCACACCGCCACTGATGGCCGTGGAGCCTAACCATTCATCTCCAGCAGCGGCATCGAGTGACCAAAGGTAAGGCGCGCCGAGAGAGGAAGTAAAAATGGCATTGTCCGCGCCACCCGTCGTCGTGAGGCTGCCCGTGGCAGGTCGAGTGATACCCACGATGCCACCGACGCCACGAGTGAAACTGCCAAAGGAGAGATCTACCCGAGTGGCCCCATTCTGCGCCACGGTGATGTAGCTGGACCCCCCATGCGCGGTATTCACGCCCGTAGGCACCACCGGGCCAAAAGCTTGGCTGTTGCTAGCGCCACTCTTGCCTGTGATGAGCAGGGTACCGCTATTGAGGTTGAGTTCATTGGGCGTCGCGATGCCACTGTGCAGGATGTTCGTAGTGGGGCTGGTGGCCGCACTGAAGTCCAGGTGCAAAGCCCCACCATTCAGCGTGGTGATGGTGTTTCCGACAGAGGATGCCAGCATGACGGTGCCGTTGCCCTCTTTCACAATCGTCAATGCGCCTGTGCTCGTGCGGGTGATGGGGTCCAGCACATCCATATTGCCAGCTCCAGCCAGCACCAGCACGCGGGCCGTCGTGGCAGTTTGTGTGATGGCAGCTCCAGTGGGCGCATCAAAAATAAGTTTGCCACTGTCTGACTGGATGCGGATGGTGGTGACACCGCCCAGAGTGATGAGCGCCGTGAGGGTGTTGTTTCCACTGACATTGCGGATGCCGCCATTGTTCGCCACCCCGAGACTGGAGATGGAGATGGGCTCGGCAGCTAAAGTGATGCCCCCTGCCAGTTCCATGGCTGCGCCCGCACTGATCACGGTGGAGCCAAAGGTGCTGCCTGAAACACCGAGGGCATTGGCATGAGTGGGCCGCAGCACCCCGGCGCTGATGGTGAGAACGCCCGTGAAATTATTATCCCCACCCAAAGTTAGGCTGCCATTGCCAGTCTTGGTCAGCAGCCCGGTGCCGATGCCGATGCGGCCATGGATGGCCATGTCCCCACGCCCGCCAAGATTTAAATTCACCGTGCCTGTGATGGCATTGGTCGCTGGGGTAGCAGACTGGATAGTCAGCAGACCGGCATCGGAAGTGAACGTGGAATTTCCCACTAGAGTCATCAGCCCTGTCAGAGTGTTATTCCCACTGACATTGCGAAGGACACCATCCACCGTGGTGCTGGTCCCCAGCCCTGAAAGCGTGAGCGGGCGGCTGAAGGTGATGCCATTGGAGAAGCGTAAAGAGCCCCCTTCGATCACATTGATGGTGCCGCCCGTGGTGCCGAGAGCAGCTCCATTTCGCAGTTCCAATGCACCGCTGGCGACCACCGTGCCACCTGTATGACTGCTGGCACCCGTCAGAAGGGTCGTGGCACCAGCAGAGCCATTGACCAAGAGGGTCACAGCACCCCCGCCAGCATTATTCGTGATCCCTGAGTGAATGGTGAGCAGGGAGCTATTCGAATGATTGGTTAGGAACAGTTGCCCCGTGCCAGCACTAGCGCCACCCGCAGAAAGGGAACTGGCGACGCCTAGCTGGCCGATGGTGAGGTTTTTCGCGTTCGAGGTGATTTGAACGCCACCCACCACGCCCAGGCGCAGAGTATTTCCCGCCCCCGTGAGGACCGTCCTATCCACCTGGGTATCCGCCATGGAAAGTGTGGCGAGGTTTGCCAGCGCACCCGTCTGGTTCAGGGGTCCGGTGGAGCTGCTATCTAACCTGAGATGTGACGTGGCATCGCTGGTGACAGGCACGGCCGTTACCGCCGGTGTGGCACCACTGAAATTTGTCAAAACACCGCCAGAAACCTGCGCCCAGGTTCCTAGACCCACGCCCGATCTATAAGTGGCCCATGGACCTAAAACCGTATCTGCCATGCTGGTGGTGATGCTGCCCGAGGCTGGTGCGGTGAAGGCAACAGTGCCCGTAGTCGTCCGGCTCAAAGTGCCAAAGCTGAGGTTCATTTCCCCACCTGTGCCCGAGGTGAGCTCAATGGAGGAACGAAATCCCTGAACGCTGATGTTGCCTAGGCGCTGGGAGTTGATGGTGCCCGCTTTACCTGTCAGCATGAGCACGGAGCTGCCGATGTTGCTCCCCAGGAGATCCAGCCCGCCGGGGGTGGTCAGGCCATTGTAAAGGATGTCCTGCTGAGGAGCCGTGGCAGCAGCGTAGTCCAGCACGGTGATGCCCCCCGTATAGCCAGAGCTGTTGCGACCCAGGACGGTATTTCCACCGTAAGTATTCGCCGCACTGAGCGTCACCGTCCCATCACTTTTGGTTAGAGTAAAACGGTGAAAGGCATACCCCGACCCACCATCCGTGATCGGGGCATTGATGACCATGCCCGTATTGGTGGAGTGCATGAGCACACCCGTGCTGCCTGTCATGGTGATGCCACCAGAAAGAGTGACCCCATTCCCTGTCACGCGAATGGCTGCGTAAGTATTGGCAAATCCGGAGGCGGTGATGGGCATGGTATAATTGCCAGTTCCGCCTAGCGTCAGAGTGCCATTGTTACGGATCGTGATGCCACTGACATTCGAGATCGTTGCCTGGGCTGCGATGCCTGCATAGACATAGCTGCCGATGGTTAACATGCCCGTGAGATTCGGGTTGGAGAGCATGTTCAAGTTCACAAACTGGGTGGCCGTGCCGCCACTCTTCTGGAGTGTCAGATTGCTACCCTGGAAAGCGAGGTTGGTCCCAAAACTCACGAACTGAGATCCACCCGAGGAAAAGTCCGCGAACTGGATGAGGCCGCCATCGCCGAAGTTCAACACCGTGTTGGCCGCAGCACCATTGAGGGCATATTGCTGGCCCGCGACGGGGGTGGCGGTGCCCAGCGCCAGGAAATTCATGCCCTTCAAATTCATGTTGGTGGCGATGGTGACGGTATTGGCAGCCGCAGGCGTGGTGCTGCCGAACTGGGCCGTTTCCAGCCCCGTATTCCCCCACAAAACATTGGCATTCAAAGAGTCAAGCCAGTTTGCCACGGAGGTATTCCAGGTCCCGTTGCCATTTTGTAAACCCGGAGTTCCTGGGGCGGCATCCCAGGTCAGTACCTGGGCTTCTAGTCGAGGGGGCAGTGCCAAGTAGGTTTGGCAGAGCAATAGAAGGGCCACACTGGAAGACCGAATCCACGCAGAAGAGAGGTGGGTGGCAGGGTGCACGGGGAATTTCATAACGGAATGCCCCCATCCTTGACTCGCATCCGTGGACTTCCCGCCGTGGGGGAACCCGGTTTTTCACAAGACGTTTGGGGGGATGCCTAACCAGCAAAGCATCGGTCATGCCATGCGCCCACCTCAGCAGCTAGCTGGGCACATTAATACAGGAATCGGTCGTGCAGACGCCTGCGCCCTGGATCACTCCAGCCCTAACAAACGTTGGGATTCCTCCAGCAGGAATTTGGTATCGGTGAAGGGTTCCCAACTCACATCCCACCAGCGCAGGCGCCCCTGGGCATCCACCAAAACGGCGGCGTGCAGGGGCTCGTCTTCAAAATCGTCGTAGGCTTTGAAGGTCTTGAACATGGCGAGGCTCGGGTCGCAATAGATGGGGAAAGGCGGCAGCTTTTTCGTGGTCATCTGCTCCGTGATGCGTCCAGCCAGAGACATGGGCTCCAGAGTGATAGCCGCCATTTGAATGCCGGCTTTTTCGAAATCGGAAGAGACTTTGGAGAAGGCATTGATCTGGGTCATGCAGTGCGTGCAGGCACTGCCGAGGTAGAAAAGCAGGAGGTGTGGTTTGCCCTCCAAAGAGGAACTGGCCACCGTTTTGCCCTCCAGCGTCAACGCCTCCCACTTCGGCCCCACCGGAGGCTGCCAGTGCATGGGGCCTAATGTATCCAGCGCAGGGCGCACGCCGCTGTCTTTGCGCTCAGGGGCAGTGGCCTGCCAGTTATCTTTGATCCCTAGAGTCGGGGCCAGGGAGGTGAGGCGCTTAGCTAGAGGCAGGTCCTGGTCCATGGCAAAGGCGAGCTTGCCAGCCTGCTCGAGAGCTTTTTTGGCCTCGTCTTTTTTGCCTACCGCAGCTAGCAGTTCCGCCTTCGCCGCAAAGCCTGCGAGGTCTTGAGGAAACTCTTTGATGTCTTCCTCTGCCTTCTTTTTGTCGCCTAAGGTCAGCCACAGAAAGGCAGCCCGCTCAGGCGGCATGGAGGTGGCAGCGTCCAAGACTTTGGCGGCATCTTTGCTTTTCGAAAGGATGGCTTTCAGCGCCCGCAATTCCTTGAGGGTGCTCACAGCGGGGCCTTCATTGGGTTTTTCCTTGGTGACGACTTCAGGGGTTTTAGGCTTGGCCTCGTTCCCCTTCGTTGCTTTGGCTTTGCCAGCTTCTTTGGCCTTGTCCGCTTTGGCTTTCTCCGCTGCGACCTTGGCTTTTGCGATGGCTTTGCGATTCAGTTCTTGGAGCTGGGTGATGTCGGCTTCGAGAGATTTGAGATCCCCCTTGTCATAAAACGCCAGAGCACGAGCCTCAAGGCGAGCGATTTCGATTGGGTCGTGGTCCACCGCTTTGAGAAGGGGGCCATCGGTGAGCGTCAGCACCTCGTCCCACAGTTCCCATTTTGTCAGTGTATCAATGAGGCGGAGAGGACCATAGTTGGCGCTGCCTTTGCCCAGGTTGTTATACTTGGGGTGGCGTGGATTGCTGATCAGACTTTTGGCTAGGCCGAGGGCATCTTTGGCACGACCCAGTTCATTGTAGGTGCGCACCAGCCATTCTTCATTGTGAGCGTAGTTGTGGATCTGGTCTGGCAGGATCCAGTTTTGGATCATGTAGGCGTGGTCCACGCGAGTGCTGGCCTCCTGCTGCCAGGCCGCATCGTCCGGACGTTTCAGCTTGGAAAAGGTGTGCCCAGACATGTGCCACATGTGGGCGATGGCCGGGGCGATCTGGCCATTCTGCGCAGCGGATTTCAGGGCTTGTCCAGGCTTGGGCCCATCCCAGAGGTGGATGCGGTAGTGGTGCGCGGGATGCTCTGGATTGGCGGCGAAAACTTGATCCAACAGGGCATTGAGCGCCATGGGACTGGAGAGGGGTGCATCACCCTTGGCATGCCAGATTTTCCAGGCCAGGAAGGCCTTTGCCTCCACGTCATCGCCATGCTCCTGGACGATGGTTTCCAGGTCGCGAATGAAATCCAAAGCGCGCTGTTTTTTATCCCGTTTGTCCTCTTTGTAAAAAGTCTCCAGGGTGGCGATCCATAGCTTCTCACGCGCCGTCGCCTTCTCCTTCAGCGCGGTGGCTTTTTTGATGAACTGCTTCGCCCGCGCCTCGTTGTTGACGTTGGCCATCGTCAGGCCCCAGTAGGCCATGGCGCAGTCTTGATCCAAAAGCGCCACCTGTCGAAAGGAACGCTCTGCCTCGTAATACCAAAAGCCATGAAGCTGGCCGACGCCTTGATTGAAAAACTTCTGCGCTTCAGCGTTCTTGGTGGAGATTTTAAAGTCCACCTTGCCCGTGCCCGGCATCAAGACCGCTGCCTGTCGTGGCCCCTCATTGAAGGCCTCCCCGTGCTGCGAATGCCCAGGCAGGGGATCTGCCGCTGGACAGGCCAGGGCCAAGCTGAAGGAAAGGAACAAAGGAAGGCGCGGGTGCATGCAGGCTGGTATCCATAACGGCCAAGCCCACACGAATCCTTCCATGCGGTGTTGAATCATACCTTGCGCCAGCGTTTGGCCTTGAACTCATGTCGCGGCAGGCTGTCTGCCTCCACCAGCCGCACGGGGATGCGCATGGAGAAAGTATCCCGTAGCTTGGCCTCCAGCCGTTTGATCAGGGCCTTGGAAACATTGCCCGGCACTTCGATGAGAAGCTCGATCTCGTCCATGGCATCCACCTTGCGCTGTTCCACCATGAATTCGACGATCTCACTAAACTGCCGCACCACGGCCTCGACCGCGCTGGGGTACACGTTCACCCCCCGCACCACCACCATGTCATCTACACGGCTTAGAACGCCGCCTTCCAGAGCTAAGCGGCCCTGCCAGAGGCGTTTTTTCACCCAGTCCCCCGTGCGGTAGCGCAGCAGCGGCCCCGCAGTGCGATCCAGCGTGGTGAGCACCAGTTCCCCACACTCGCCTTCGTTCACTTCCAGACCGGTGGCGGGATCAATCACCTCGGCCAAATAGGCCTCTTCAATGACCACGAGCTGGCCCGGAACGGCGGTGGTTTCATAACTCACGGGGCCCACCTCCGTCATGCCATGGTGATCATACACACGGGCATTCCACAGTTTTTCAATGCGGGCACGGACCTCAGGGATGCTGCCACCGGGCTCGCCAGCGACGATGATTTTCTGCACGCGCAGAGACAGGTGCTCGACTCCACTGGCCTCGCCGATCATCTCGCCCAGGCGCAGGGCATACGTGGGCGTGCAGCACAGGACGGTGGCCCCATAACGGGCCATCATTTCCAGACGCGCCTGGCTGGAAAGACCGCCGCTGGGGAGGGTGAGGTAGTGCCCATTGGCCGCCTCATACGCGGTCCAAAAACCCAGGAAGGGCCCGAACGAAAAAGCGAAGAAGATGCGGTCTTTGCCTGCCGCCAGATCCGCGCCGTCATAGACGTGACGCCAGCATTTCAGCATGGCCTCCCAGCTTTCTGGCGTGTCCAGCCAGGCCACAGGCTGGCCGCTGCTGGTGCCGCTGGTCTGGCAAAAGCGGGTGTAGGACTCCAGCGGCTGAGTCAAATGCGTGCCGAAGGGCGGGTGAGCCAAGCGATCTGCCAGCAGCTCCTCCTTCAGAGTGAAAGGCACCTGCTGGATAAAATCCTCCACTCCATCCATGGACGAGACGACCACTTTGGCGGCTTGAAACTTGTTGGCGTAAAATCCCCCCGCGCCATTCACGCTGACGAGAATGGAGCGCAGCTTGCGCCATTGGTTGGAACGCAGGCGGTCACGATCTATGGGGGAACTCACATCAGCCACGGTGAAGGGTTGGCGAGCAGCCTGGATGGGTCAAACAGAGATGCATTCGTATCGGCAGATCACCCCAGACTATGCACGGCTCCGTAGGCTCCGGCATCGTCACCGAGTGCTGCCAGCACGAGCCGTACCTGATGGCCCCCGGGTCGCCATTCATACTGATCCAAAAACACGGCCAGAGGCTCCAAGAGACGTTCCCCTGCCCCCGTGGCGATGCCGCCGCCTAGAATGATGAGCTCAGGGTCCACCACATTGATGAGACTGGCCAGACCTGCGGCGAGATGACGCACGGACTCCAGCCAGATTTTTTCCGCATCAGCATCCCCAGCAGCACAGGCCGCCAGCAGCGCATGCGTGGTGGCATACTGTCCTTTTCCGCGCGCTTGCAGGGTCTTGTTACCGATGGCCACCTCCAGGCTACCCGGCGTGCCAAAGAGATCCACCGGGGCATTGAGATCTGTGGTGATGTGGCCCAGGTGCCCAGCGCGGCCCAGGGTCCCTTTCAGCAAACGCCCACCGCTGTAAATAGCCCCGCCCACGCCTGTGCCTAGCGTGACCATGAAAACATCCCGGCAGCCCTGCGCCGCCCCCACCCAGACCTCACCTAACAAGGCGGCCTGCGCGTCATTGAGCACATTCACCTGCCGATTTAAAAAGGTGGACCAGTCCAGTTTCTCCAGCCCGTGCATCCGCCCTGGCATCCACTGAATGCAGTGCCCCTCAGGATGGGCCAAACCAGGAGCGGACAGCCCCACGGGCAGCTTTTGCCCTCCTGCGAGTGTTTCCAACTCCGCCACGATGCTGCGCACGGTGAGGGCAAACTGGGGCACACCCTCCACGAACTCACCATCCCGCGTGGGTCGCGAAAGATGCGTGATCTGCCTGCCCGTACCTCTTTCAATGAGCGCGGCCTTGATGTTGGTGCCGCCGAGGTCAATGCCGATGGCGAGTTCGCTGGTGGATGCACTCATGGTTAGGCTAAGCTTCACGCCCCTCCGAAACTGTCCACCCACCATCCACAGCCAGTACCTGCCCAGTGATGAATTTTGCCGCTCGTGATAGCAGGAAGAGGGCGGCCCCTTCTACATCCTCCGGATTGCCCACACGCCCACCATCCAGAGGCTGTTTGGCCGCGACAAAACGGACGATGGCCTCATTTCCCACGGCCCGCTGGGACATGGGAGTCTCCACCAAAGCGGGTGCGATGACGTTCACCCGGATGTTTTGCTTGGCGTAGTAACTGGCGATGGATTGGCTGAAACCGACGATGCCCGCCTTCGCCGCCGCATAGGCATGGCTGGCAAAAAACTCGGGCGAGGGCGACCAGCCGAGGACGCTGCCCATGTTGAGTATGCACCCTCCCCCACCCTGGAGGAGAAACTGGCGCACCGCCGCGCGATTTGACAGGATGAGGGAGGCGAGATTGAGATCCAGCGTGTAGCTCAGGCCTGCATCCGTCATCTCATGCAGAGGCCCATCTCCACGCGAGCGACCACTGCCTCCAGCCACGTGATAGAGGGCATCCAGTCGCCCAAAATTCTCAACAGCGAGTGCCACGGCTTTCTCTGCCGTTTCAGGCTGGCTGGCATCTCCGGCGAACCCACAAGCCCCGCTGCCTAGGATCTGCAAGGCCGACTGCACATTGGCCTCGCTGCGACTGGTCACGACCACGTGTGCCCCATTCGCCACCAAAGCCTGCGCGGCGGACAGCCCCAGCCCCGTGGTGCCGCCCATGACGACCACGGACATTCCTTCGACATCGTAGCGAGTGTTCATGACGGGTGACTATTCCGAGCGCGTCTTCCCTGACAAGCGCCACAGCGGATGCTCCATGAAACAAGGCTGTTTGCACCAAGGGAGGCTGGGGCTGCTACCTTTTCAGAGAAGCCCCTCCACACCTGCCTTCGCGCAGGCCGATGGCGGAGCGCGAGTTTTCAACTCGACTAACTTTCCTGGTGGAGGCGGATACGCCCATGTCCTCTTTCGCTCACAAACCACCCGCTGTCGCTACGGGTTGGGGCGAACGCATCACTCGGAGAGTGATGAATACTGTACTCCCGAGCTAAAGCTCGGGATTACTTGGCTGGACCTTACGCGAGGATTTCCTTCACTACATGACCATGGACATCCGTGAGACGGAAGTCGCGACCGGCATAGTTGAAGGTGAGTTTTTCATGATCCAAGCCTAACAAATGAAGCACGGTCGCATGCAGATCATGCATGTGGACTTTGCCCTCCACTGCCTGGAAGCCGATGTCATCCGTAGCCCCATGGGCAAAGCCAGCCTTCACACCGCCGCCGGCCAGCCAGACGGTGAATCCGGCGGGGTTGTGGTCGCGTCCGGTGCCGTTTCTTTCGGCGTAAGGGGTGCGGCCAAATTCGCCGCCCCACCAGACGAGCGTATCTTCCAACAGTCCGCGCTGTTTGAGGTCTGCCAGCAGTCCGGCAATGGGTTTGTCCACCGCAGCGGCGTGGTCACCATGCTTGGGCAGATTGCTGTGCTGATCCCAGGCTGGGTTGTTGGAGTTATCCCCGTAATTCACCTGGATGTAGCGCACCCCCTGCTCAGCCATGCGGCGGGCCATGAGGCACTGGCGGCCAAAGTTGTCCGTGGTCTTGTCCCCGATGCCGTAGAGGCTCAGCGTGGATTCGGATTCCTGGGCGAGGTCCAGCGCATCGGGTGCTTTGTTCTGCATGCGCCAGGCGAGTTCGTAGCTCTGAATCACAGCCTCGATCTCGTTATCACCAGGGCGAAGCTGTTGGGCATTCAGCGCGCCTAACAACTCATACTGCCGCCTCTGCTGCTCCGGAGTCCAGGTGGTATTGACAATGTTTTTGATGGTGGCCTCTTTGCTGGGCAAGCCACTGCGGCCGAGAGGAGTGCCCTGATAAAGGGCAGGCAGGAAGGCATTGCCATAATTGCGAGGCCCACCATTGCCCAGGCTGGGGCTGATGGTGACAAAACCGGGAAGATTTTCATTTTCCGACCCCAGTCCATACATCACCCAGGCGCCCATGCTGGGGCGGATGAAGCTGGTGGTGCCCGTGTGCATAAACAGCGTGGCTGGGCCATGGGCCACGCCTTCCGTATGCATGCCATGCAGGAAGCACAGGTCATCCACATGGCGATTGATGTGCGGAAAAAGATTGGAGGCCCAGCGCCCGGATTCACCATGCTGAGCGAACTCCCAGAGGGGCTGCTTTAGGCGCTGGGGAGATCCCTTGCCCGTCTTCGCCACCGTGCGTGGATCGGCAATATCAATGATCTTCTGGTCATCCTTCAGCAGCCGAGGTTTGTAATCATAAGAGTCCACATGACTAACCCCACCCTGCATGAAGAGGAAGATGACCCGCTTGGCCCTCGGTGCATGATGCGGCTGCCTTCCCATACCAGCAGTGCCCGCCGCCCACGCCTGCCGCTGCGCCAGCGCAGACGCGGCGAGGTACCCAAAACCACAGCCCGTGGTCTGGAGAAAGGAACGTCGGGAAGAGAACATGCGGTTAGAACGTGCGGAGCATGCCTTTTTTTGCGTGGCGGACCAAGATCATTTTCCGCCTTCAGCATTGAATTCTAAATTCAGGTGTGGCAATCTTCACACACGATGTCTGTAGGCCTTCCCACATCAGACCCACTTCTCCTTGCTGAAGTGACCGAACGCTTGTCCAAAGTCGAACATAACGAATTGGATGCGGTGAATCGCTTTTTAAAGAAGTTGGAGATGCTCAGACTGCGCCGTTCCATCGGTCAAGCAATTGACCAAGCCGATGCGGCGGGACTGATGACTCAAGTGGAAGATTCGATCCGCGAATTTCGTGAGCGCCAGCCTTACCGCTGATGGTTGTCTGCATTGATACCAATGTGGTCTTGCCGATGCTGAGCCTCAGGCACCCTTTCAGTCGTATCCTAGATGCCTGGATGGACGGTCATTTTTCACTAGCCGTTTCCAACGAGATCCTCACAGAATATGAAGAAATTATTCGTCCTCGCATTGGAGCAGCGCGTTGGTTAGACTTCCTTTCGCTGCTTCAGTTAGGAGAAGAACTGAATGGAAATTTGGTGAGAATCTAGCCGAGCTTCAGGTTTAATGTCATTCAGGTGGACCCTGACGATAACAAATTTTCTGACTGCGCGATAGCGGCCGATGCTTCATGGGTCATTACGCAGGACAAACATTTTAATGCGCTCATCAACAGTGGATACCGTCCCAGACCCCTGGCTCCAGAGGCTTTTATCGCGGTCTTGGTTTGAAAACTCAGCTCATAAGACATCCAGATCGTATTCCAGTCTCGACAATCTCCTGTGCTCGTTTTTTGATCAGGAAACTCCCGCCCATGACTGACGCCTCCTCCTTTCTCCGCTCTGCATTGACCCTCTTGGCCGCAGGTTTATTGATGAGCAGTTGCAGTTCGGCTCCAAAGGAAGCAGCCGGCCAGGCGGGACCGCCCAAGCGGGACGACAGCTTTTGGATCGGTGATCAGGTGGCAGGCAGTCCCAAACTGGTCATTGACCTGTCGGCGCAGCGCCTTCGCTATTACAAGGGCGGCAAGTTGGTGGGCCTATCCCCCATTTCCTCGGGCCGTGATGGTCATGACACCCCCACAGGCAGTTTCAAGATCACCCAGAAAGATGTTTATCACCGTTCGTCCATTTACGGAGCTTATGTGGATGCGGAGGGAAATGTGGTGATGGAAGATGTGGATTCGCGTATTGATCCCTGCCCGGCGGGGGCGCGATTTGTCGGGGCCAAGATGCATTACTTCATGCGTGTGGTCGGGGCGGTGGGCATGCATGAGGGATACCTGCCGGGGTATCCAGCGTCGCATGGCTGCATCCGCCTGCCGACCAAGATGGCCTCCATCTTCTATCATGCCACTCCCCACGGCACGCCCGTGCAGGTAACGGGCAATGCAGCATACGCCAAGTATGAACCGCCAGTGCCACTGGCCCCAGTGACTTCCGAAAAGGTGAAGAAGCCGAAGTCCAATGCCCCCGATGGCGGGATGCGCCCAGGAAGCCGTAAAAAGGCTCCTAAAAAAGGGACTGTGCCACCAGGGACCACTCTGTATCTTTGAGGCGTGCTTTGATAAAACTGCCCTCACGGGAAGAAAGGAGCGCATGCAGGCTTGAGTCTGCCCGGACTTTCGCGACCATGCTGCATGACCCGCACGGAAGCCTACCTAGCCCTGAACCTGATCCCCCAAGTGGGACCGGTGCGCATTCGGCGGCTGGTGCAGGCCTTTGGCTCTCCTGAAGCCGCGCTGCGGGCCAGGGCATCTGAAATCGCCCAGGTGGAAAGTTTTGGCCCGAAGCAGGCGGAAGCCATTGCGGCCTGGGAAAGCGTGGTGGAACTGGAGCAGGAGCTGCGAAAGATTCAAGATCGCGGCTTAACCCTGCTAACTCAGGAGGATGATCTCTACCCTCCCCTCCTCAAGGGCATCTACGATGCACCCATCCTGCTCTACGTATGGGGGGAGCTGCAAAAGCGCGACCATCAGGCCATCGGCGTGGTGGGCAGCCGCCATGCGACGATCTACGGCATGAATGCGACCAAGAAGCTCAGCTTTCAGATCGCCTATGCGGGTTACACCGTCATCAGCGGTCTGGCGCGTGGCATTGATACCGCCGCTCATGAGGCTGCCCTGGCGGCTAAAGGACGCACTGTGGCGGTCATCGGCTCAGGCATGGGGAAACTCTATCCGCCTGAAAACATTGCCCTGGCCCAGCGCATCTCTGAAAATGGTGCCGTCATCAGTGAATACCCGGTGGATCGCATGGCAGATCGCCAGACCTTCCCGTATCGCAACCGCGTGGTGGCAGGCTGGGGCAGTGGGCTGCTGGTGGTGGAGGCCCCGATCAAGAGCGGCTCTCTCATCACAGCGCAGCAGGCCACTGAGCAGGGCCGCTCCGTCTATGCCGTGCCAGGGCCCATTGACAAGCCCACCTCCAGCGGCTGCAATCGCCTCATTCAGCAAGGGGCCAAGCTGGTGATGGATGCGGCGGATATCCTGGATGACCTCACCACCCTTTTCCCCACAGCCCCCATCGCGCCTAAGGTGGAACCCGTCTCGTCTCCTGCCAATCTCACCTTGGATGAAAAGATTCTCTACCAGACATTGAGCACGGAAGAACTGCACATTGATGAAGTGACATCCCGCTCAGGCCTGGCCACAGCCACGGTGAATGTCAACCTCATGCGCCTGGAAATGAAACGTCTCGTCCGGGCATTGCCTGGCCGACGTTATGTTCGTGTGGGATGAATGATTCCTCGGCCCTTGCCGATGCGTATCCCCTGCGTTAAACATCGCGCCCCTTTTCTCTGTCCCAGCTCCTATGCGCATCCTCCACCTCACGCCCGGCACCGGCAACTTTCACTGCGGAAGCTGCCTGCGAGATCATGCGCTGATCAAAGCCCTGCGCTCACGCGGGCATGATGCCATCATGGCTCCGCTCTACCTCCCACTGGTGACGGATCGCGAGGCACCCAACCCTGAGATTGGCATTCGGGTAGGGGGCATCTCCTTGTATTTGCAGCAGAAGCTGCCCTGGTTCCGTTTCATGCCGCGATTCATCCACCGTTGGTTGGATAAACCGGAGCGGCTGCGTTTTGCCTCCAAATTCATGGGCATGACTAGCCCGCGCGATCTTGGCGAAATGGCCTTGGGGGCCTTGCAAGGCGAAGGCGGCCGCCAGTGGCCGGAGTGGAAGCGCCTCATCGAATGGATCCGCACCGAGGGTCGCCCCGATGTGATCTCCCTTTCTAATAGCCTGCTCATGGGCCTTTGCCCAGCCATCGAGCGTGATCTCGGCATCCCCGTGGTCGTTTCGCTTCAGGGGGAAGATTCCTTTCTCGATACCTTGATCGAGCCTTACCGCAGCCAGTCCTGGTCCGCCATGCGGGTGAATGCGCAGCATGTTTCCCGGTTCGTCGCTCCCAGCCAGTTTTACGCCCGCGTGATGCAGGAGAAACTGGGCGTAGGTGAGGAAAAAATGGCCGTGGTTTACAATGGCCTGGATGCCAACTCCTTCGGCGTGGCCGAGCCCGACCCCAACTGGCCCGTGATCGGCTACTTCGCCCGCATGATCCATGGCAAAGGCCTCACCACCCTGGTGGATGCCTACATTGAACTCGCCAAACGCGGCACGGTCCCACGGGTGAAACTGAAGATCGGCGGGGCCAAAACCGCCGCCGATGACAAGTACGTCAACGGTCTGAAAAAGAAGCTCCAGCAGGCCGGGCTGACCCAGCGCGTGGAGTGGCACCCCAACCTGAATTTCACCGACAAAGTGAAGTTCTTCCGCAACCTCACCGTCATGTCCGTGCCCGCCACTTATGGCGAGGCTTTTGGCCTTTACATCGTCGAGGCCATGGCCAGTGGCGTGCCTGTGGTGCAGCCTGAGCATGGCGCCTTCCCCGAGCTCATTGCGGCCTCCGGTGGCGGCGTTTTGTGTGCACCCGATGACGTGAGCTCCTTGGCAGATGCCCTGGAAACCCTGCTGCAGGATGACCACCAGCGGGAACAGATCACCAACAAGGGGTTGCAAGGTGTGCGCAACGAATTCAGCGCCGCACGCATGGCTGAGCGTTTCGATGAAGTTCTCACCGCAGCTCGTGGTTAGGCCACTCGGTGGAGATCCTGCGCTTAGAGCGCAAGTACAGTATGCATCACTCTCCGAGTGATGCATTCGCCCCAAGCCACAGTGCCTACAGGTCGGTTTGACAGTGAGCGATGACGTTGACGTATCCGTAGATTCCAGGAAAGTTAAGCGAGTTAAAAACTCGCGCTCCGCCCCGGCCTTCGATGTTGCAGGAGTTGAGGAGGATCTCGAGAGGGCTGGAAGCCCTCACTCCTTGAGCGTGTGCTCCTGTCTCGCCTCACCCCCACCTCCCGCATTGCCATCGAGCTTCGGCCCGCTATGGTGCACGACATGAAGTCTGCCCTGCTCCTGCCGCTGTTGGTTTGCCTCAGTCTGTGGATCATGATCGGTCATGGCCAGGCACAGACAGGCAGTTATAAAGGCAAAGTGGTCATCATCCCGGTGGGGGAGGAGGATCTCATCGCCCGCGCCCGGTTTGAGTTCATGTCCCGCACGCTGGAACGTTGCACGGATGAAGGCGCTGAAGCGGTGATCTTTGACCTGGATACCCCTGGCGGGCTTCTTTGGGACACGGTGGACCTCATGATGAATGACCTGCAAAAGCTGAAACCCCGCAGCTTTGCCTTCGTCAATAAACGCGCCCTTTCCGCCGGCGCGATGATCGCCGTGGCCACCGATGGCATCTACATGGCCCCCACCAGCACTGCCGGGGCTGCCACGCCCATTTATGGCAATGCCCAGGAAATGGGCGATGCCGAACGCGCGAAGATGAACTCTGCCACCATGGGCATGGCCCGTGCCGTAGCCAAACGCAAAGGCCACGACCCGCGTGTGATCGAGGCCATGATTGACATGAGTCGTGAGCTGAAAGTGGGCGATCTCGTGCTGGATACGAAGGACTCCATCCTCACTCTGGATGCCCAGGAAGCGACCATGAAACTGGATGGCAAACCGGTCTTTGCGAAAGGTATCGTGGACAGCCTGGACGACATCAAAAAGGCTGAAGGGCTGAAAGGAGCCACGGTCACAGCCGAACCGACGATGTTTGAGGCCATTGCCATCTGGGTCACCAAATATGCAGCCATCCTCATTCTCATCGGCGTGGCGGGTGGGTATCTTGAAATGCAGACGCCAGGGTTTGGCATTCCCGGATTTGTTTCCATCGCTGCTTTCAGCTTGTTCTTTTTTGGTCATTATGTGGCGGGCAGTCTGGTGGGCCAGGAGACAGCGGTGGTGGCAGCGCTGTTTGTCATTGGCGTGTTTCTACTCATCCTTGAGCTCGCCCTCTTCCCCGGTCTGCTGGTGCCAGGCATCCTCGGTTTTTTCCTCATCATGGTGGCCCTGGTTTACACCATGTCCGGCTGGGAAGTGCCGCTTCCGACCCCATTGCCAGGAGATGGCAAAGACATCCCGCAGGAGGTGGGGTTCGATCTCCAGGTCTATGCCCTTGGGCTGCGCAACTTTGCGTTAGGCATCCTCGGTGCGGGCGTTCTCATTCTGGCCGTGTTCCGCTTCTTGCCTGAAACGGGTCCGTTTAAGAAATTGGTACTCACCTCCTCCATTGATGGTGGCGAGGCGATGATGACACCCACGGTCTCTTTGAGTGTGGGGAATGAGGGCCATGCTTGCAGTGCCCTGCGCCCTTACGGCACCGTTCAGTTTGGTGAGCGCCGCCTGGAGGCCATGGTGGAAGGTGGCTACCTGCCCAATGGCACCCCCGTCCGCATTCGCGAAATCCAGGGCCCGAAGATCATCGTGGAGCCGTTGGTGTAACGTGTCAGATTGAAGGATGAAATCTACTTCGCTCCCGCCAACGCAGCCTTGATTTCTTGCGCGACTTTTTGCGCCAGGTACTCAGAGCCTGCCTCATGATAATGCACGTCCTGCTGTTTCTGCATCTCGGGTAGTTTGGGAGTGATCCAGGCGTTCAAATCGTTGATGGTGACACCATTCTCCTGCATGACCTTGGCGGCGATGGCATTGTATTCGCTCACTTCACCAAACTCGCGCGGTGGGAGCAGTGGGCCTTTTGGAATGGGCGTCGTGGTGGCCCAGATCAGCTTCGCTCCCGTCTTTTGTAAGCGTGTCACCAGCGTGCGAAGATTCGCTTCATAGTCCGCAGCTTCCACCTGACGTTTGCCATCCGGCATGAACTTCAGGTCATGGATACCCCAGTTGAAATGGATGACCGCCCACTTGCTGTTACCCAACCACTTTTCGATGTTGGCCACACCATTTTTGGTCGGCCCACCATTCTGGGGAATGCGGTGTACATTGGCCACGCCTTCCAGCAGCTTCCGTGTGGGTAGCGTGTAGCCCATGGAGATGGAATCCCCGATCAGCAGCACGCGGGGGAGGCCCGCCACATCCTGCACGGGCAGGAGCGAGGGATTCGGCACTGCTTTTTTGGCGGGAGCCTTGGTTTCTTGGGACCAGGCAGGTGCCACAAGGGCCAGCGAGAGCAACGATAGCAGCAGAGGGCGAAGTTTCATGAGAGAGATAGACGATGAATCACCGCCCTACACCGCCCCGGCAAATCCTGCCTGACCAGCGGAAAGAACGTGAAACCTGAACGCATCTGCGTTCCCATGTCCTTCATGCGATTTCAGATTCACGACTTCCGTTTTCATGTGCTGCCCATGCGCACGCGTTTTCCCTTTCGGTATGGGATTGCCAGCATGTGCGCCCTGCCCCACCTGCTGGTGCGGGTGGAGATGAGCGTGAATGGCAAGACCATCCAGGGCACCGCCAGTGAAGGCCTGCCGCCCAAATGGTTTACCAAAGATCCTCACAGCTATTTTGAGCAGGATCTGGCTGAGATGCTGGCCGTGGTCCAGAATGCCTCCCGCATCGCTCGTTTAGCGTCAGCCACACCCGTCACATTTTTTGCTTGGTGGCAGACTTTGTATCAAGAGCAGGCCCGCTGGGCTAGCGTGAAACAGATCCCCTCCCTGCTGGCCAACCTGGGTGTGAGCCTCATGGAGCGGGCCGTGCTGGATGCTCTCGCCAAAGCAGCAGGCACGCCCCTGCATTCTTTGTTAGGCTCTGACTGCCTAGGCATTAATCTGGGAGAGATTCATGAGGAGCTGCACGGTCTTTCGGTGGCCCGAGTCTTAGCTCCACAGCCTCTATCTCAGATCAACGTGCGCCACACCGTGGGTCTGGGAGATCCGCTCTTCGCTCAAGACATCCCAGCAGAGGAAAAACTGCATGATGGACTTCCTCACGCTCTCGATGAATCCATCCGCGCCTATGGGCTGCGCTACTTTAAGATCAAAGTTTGCGGCCAGCCAGAAACTGATCTGCAACGGCTGCGCGAAATCACTACGGTTCTCACTCGCGAATGTCACACGGGCTTTCACGCCACGCTGGATGGCAATGAGCAGTTTCTAGACCTCGCCTCCTTCCGCGACTTTTACGAGACGCTGCGAGCCGAACCTGCCCTCGCCCCACTTTTTCAAAACCTGCTGCTCATTGAGCAACCACTGCATCGCGCCCATGCACTGAAAGACGACGTCGCTCCTGCCTTCGCCGCTTGGCAGGATGGGCCTGGACTCATCATTGATGAATCCGACAGCGCAGTGACCGACCTCCCCCGCGCCTTGGCTCTGGGCTACATCGGCACCAGTCACAAGAACTGCAAAGGCATCGTCAAAGGCCTAGCCAATGCGGCTTTGCTGAAAGTGCGGGCGGCCACTTCTTCGCGCCCACTCATTCTCAGTGGCGAAGATCTAGCCAATGTGGGCCCCGTAGCCCTACTGCAAGATCTGGCCATGATGGCCGCCCTGGGGGTGACGCATGTGGAGCGCAATGGCCACCACTATTTCAAAGGACTCTCGATGCATCCCGATGCCATACAAAACGCCGCCCTCCTGCACCATGGCGATCTTTATCGCCAGCATGAAAGTGGCTTTCCCACGCTGCATATTCGCAAAGGGCGGTTGGATCTTCACAGTGTCAATGCAGCGCCCTTTGGTTGCGCGTTTGAGCTGGATCTCGAGAGCTATGAACCCCTGAATGCCTGGATCAAACGCGGCGGCATGACGGAGTTGTGACGCCGAGTCGCTGCGGCGTTAGCAGATGCTTTTGGAGAGCGGCAGAAGAGCGAACGAGGGCTATTGGGTAGGCCGCTATCGCTAGGAAAGTTAGGCGGGTTGAAAACTCGCGCTCTGTCTTGCGGCCTGCGGCACTCCAGCGTTTGAGGGGTAAACCTGAGATAAGGTCGAGACCAGTGCTGCCTCTTTGAAGGTGTGAATGGTCTTTGTTAGACGAAGGCCAAAAGACATCCCCCTCACCCCGCTTGCGGGGAGTAGGGCCAGGGGTGAGGGGCGGTCGAGTGGTCTAGGAGCCCAAAGTCTAGAATCGTTGTTTTGGGTACATGGTGCTCCTTCACAAACAATGTTTATTCAAATTTCGACCGCCCCTGACTTTGGCCCGCGAAGCTCAAGCGATGCTCACATCCAGGTATTCCAGAGTCACAGGTTTACCACCCAGATGGCGAACCTCAAAGATGTTGGGGCCATTTTTTAAAAGCGCGGTGGGCAGGCTCCAAGCATGCAGGTTTTCAGGCAGGCCTAACAAGGAAGGGTAAGGATTTTCAAAAGGTTCACGGACATCGCTCACGGACTCTAAGAGCGTGCCATTGCAGCGCGCCTCCAGGTTACGTCCCTCCAGCGTGGCATCGGCCTGGAGCCGCAGTCTTCCCTGTCCTTTCCAGCCCCTCGTGGGCGGGGCCATGTCCAGTTCAAAACTCGTCTTGGCCTTCTCATTCAATCCACGAGGGAGCACTGGCGGCCTAACGTAAGGGTTGTTCCAGCCAGAAGCGAGAAACCAGTGCTGCGGCTGATTGGCGATTGTTTGAGGTTTGGCCAAAGCAGGCAGCACCTCAAACGGAGGCTCGGCAAAGGGGCCGCGCCCTGGCCCACCGTGCTCGCGGTAATAAGCAAAATTAAAAAGGCTCACGCCATCTGCACCCCGGGCATAGGCCAGATGCGCCGTGGTCTCATACTGCTGCTGGGTGGTGCGGCGAAAAGTGAAAGTGTCATACCCCGGCACCAATTTGCCACCATTGGCAGTGGAGTGACACATCTCCACATAGAGGGCTGCCGTTTCGGGCACTTGTGCGCGAATGGCGGCCAGATCCATCTGCTGAGTGGTAAAATAACTGGCGGAGAGATTCACCATGTCCAGCCCCGCTGCGACCAGTGCCCGCAGGTCCAGGCCCAGGGCATCCAGGCCTTTGCTCAGGCAGGGCACACGCGCGCACAGCCAGCGGCGGTGGCCGCCTCGCTGAGTGCGATCCAGCACGCCACGCACTTGCTGCATAAATCCGGTCATGATGCGCTGACGCTGTTCCAGCGTGGTTTTTTCAACATCAAAGAAGTTGTAAAAGCGCATGTAATCCAGCTCCAGCCCATCGAGATCGTAGTTCTCACACAGCTCGGTGATGAGCGCCAGTTTCTGCGCCCGCACTTCGTCATGCAGCCAGTTTTGCACGAGGTCGGCCCCGCGTTTGGAGGCCTTGTTAAAAACGTATTCCGGGTGCTCCACATAGTGCCGTGTTACACTCATGCCGATGCTGGTTCCCGGCTTATCTCCAGGCTTGGGATCCGCGTATTCCTTGTGGTGCGCGTCATTGAGCCGAAAGGAAATAAAAGCCGCCTGCTTCGTCTGGCGACAGCGGTCCACAAACACCTTCACCACATCGCCCCCCCGCATCACATACTGGCCAAATGAATCCGGGGCCACCCCATAACGCTCTTTGATCCAGGCGTAATGCTCCGCCAGCGGCAGCACCTTACTCGGCCACATGGGCACCATGCCCAGACCAGGCTGGAGAAAATGCGCATCCACCTTGCCCGCCACTTCATCCACCGTCGCCTCCAGCATCCCTTCACGAAACGGTTCACGCGCTTGGCGGAAGAGGCTCACACAACTGGTGATGTTCGTCGTATCATTGCTGTAGAGCACTCGAAACGGTGCCTTGGCCCGTGGAGCTTGGGCACGGATGAAAGGCACCGTAGCCAGCGCTGCGGCAGTGGTTTGGATGAAATGGCGACGGTGCAACATGTGAACTGAATGAAACGCCAACGATCACTCGTCTATTGCCGCGCACCCATTTCGGCATGCGGGCGTGACAACGCGCAGGCTATTCAAGCCAGGGCCGCGAGCAACTTGCCATGGATGCCGTCGAATCCCCCGTTACTGAAGATGACGATGACATCTCCGGCGCGAGTTTCCGCCTTCAGCCGGGCCACGATGGCGTCGGTATCCGGTTCATGGAAACAGGCTTTGCCAGCGGAGGTCACACTATTCGCCACGGTTTCAGGGTCCAGCCTTTCAGAGTCAGCCACCTTTTCAGGATTGGCCACCGCTGCGATGACGGAACCGTCGGCCTCTTTCAGGGCCTCGATCAGATCATTCTGCAATACGTTGCGGCGGCTGGTGTTAGACCGGGGCTCAAAAACGGCCCACAGGCGCTGGCCAGGGTATTTCTGGCGCAGGCCACGCAGCGTTTCACGCAAGGCTGTGGGATGATGACCAAAGTCATCCATCACCGTGATGCCACCCACCACACCACGCACCTGCTGGCGACGGCGGATGCCCTTGAAGGTCTCCAACCCGGCGCGGATTTCATCATCGGTTAGGCCTGCGTGGCGGGCCGCACACACGCACATGGCGGCATTGCGCACATTAAATTCGCCGATCATCGGCACGCTGAAGGCCACGCCATTGATCTCAAAGGCCGTGCCCTCTGGGCTCGCCTCCGTGATGAGGATACGCTCGCTACAGTTTTCGCCCGTGCCCACTGTTTTCACTGGGGCATAGCTCTTCAGGGAGGTGCAGTTCTTGTCATCGCCATTCAGCAGCACCAGGCCATTGCGTGGCACGCTGTTGAGCAGGCGCTGAAAGGTCAGTTGGATAGCCGCGAAATCCGGGAAAATATCCGCGTGGTCAAACTCCATGTTATTCACGATGACGCACTCCGGTAGGTAATGCAGGAACTTGGACCGCTTGTCGAAATAAGCGGTGTCATACTCATCCCCCTCGATCACAAAAAGATCACTGTGATTGAAGCGAGCCCCGCTGGTGAAATTTTCTGGAACGCCACCGATCATGAAGCCGGGGTCTTTCCCCGCGTGCTCAAAGATCCAGGCCAGCATGGTGGTGGTAGTGGTCTTCCCATGGGTGCCGCTGACGACAAAGCTGCGCTTTCCCTGGATGACTTCCTGCTTCAGCAGCTCCGCCATGGAGATGTAGGGCAGCTTCCTTTCCAGCACGGTCTCCAGTTCCTCATTGCCACGGGAGATGGCATTACCCACGATGTAGAGGTCTGCACCCGCCGGCAGGTTCTCTGCCCGGTAACCTTCTGTGAGGGTGATGCCCGCCTGCCGCAGCACGTCTGACATGGGGGGATAAACCTTTTCGTCCGAGCCAGAAATGGTATAACCAAGAGTGCGGAGAGCCGCTGCGGTGGAGCCCATGGCCGTGCCGCAGATGCCGATGAAATGAAGATGCTTGAAGGAGGACATGTCAAAAACCGCACCCGTCCAGGTACAGAGGTCTCCTCAAGTAGGGCAAGACGGACAACGGGCAAGAAGATTCCCGGAGATTTCCATCCCCGGGTTTCCACGGCGGCCCCTACCCCTCCGTCTCCGCCAGGGCCACCTGCAGCACTTTCAGCAGTGACTCGGCCGTGTAGGGCTTGGAGACAAAATGCTTCACCCCCTGCCCGGCGGCTTTGTTCACCGCCTCGTTCGTGGCGATGCCACTGGCTGCGATGATCTTCACCTTCGGGTTCATATTCCGCAGGACCTTGATGGTGGCAGGGCCGTCCATCACCGGCATCATCATGTCCGTGAGGACGATGGCGATGCTGTCGCGATACTGGGCATAACGGGTCACGGCCTCCGCCCCGTCCGCCGCCAGGATGGCCTTGTAGCCGAAGGCCTCCAGCGTCTGTTGGGTGATTTCCCGGATGGTCTGCTCATCATCCACGACCAGCACGGTCTGGCCCTGGCCATGGGGCAGTTCCACCGTGCGGGTCTCCAGCGTGTGTTCCCCGGTGCCTTCACGGGCAGGCAAGTAAACGCGAAAGCTGCTGCCCTGCCCGCTTTGACTGGTCACCCGGATGAAGCCGCCGTGGCTTTTAATGATGGCGAGCGAGGTCGAAAGCCCCAGGCCCGTGCCTTTTCCCAGCTCTTTCGTGGTGAAAAACGGATCGAAAATTTGTTCGATGATGGATTGAGGGATACCCAGGCCTGTATCTGTCACCTCCACCCGTAGGTAGGGGCCCGGCACCGCATCCAGATTCATGGCTGCGTAGTTTTCATCCAGCCACACGTTTTTTCCAGTCACCACCAGGCGGCCACCGTCTGGCATGGCATCCCGCGCATTCACACACAGGTTCAGCAGCACCTGATGGATCTGAGTAGGATCCCCCACCACGGGCCACAGATTTTCCCGGTGATCGGTGAAGATCTGGATGTTTTTCGGAAAGGTATCCCGCGCTATTTTTTCAATGTCACGGATCAGCATGTGGGCATGCACATCCATGCGTCGGCCTTCCATGCCACGGGCAAAGGAGAGGACTTGGTTCACCATCTCCGCCCCGCGCTGCGCACTCTGGGAGATGGTGGCTAGGATCTCCTGCCCCTGGCGGTCTTTGACCGTCATTTTCAGCAAATCAATGGCCATCATGATGGGGGCCAGCACGTTATTCAAATCATGCGCGATGCCGCCCGCCAGCGTGCCGATGCTCTCCATGCGCTGGGCCCGGAGGAACTGCTGCTCCAGCTTCTTTTTCTCCGTGATATCGGTATTGATGCACAAGACCGACTTCGGTTTACCCGCGCGGTCATTGACCATCGTCCAGCGGCATTCGATGATCAGTGGCTTACCATCCTTGGTCACTTGGTCCAGCTCCCCCACCCATTCCCCTTCCTGCAGAAGCTGCCGGATCGCCGCATCGAAGTCCTGTGTGTTGGGGTAAAAGATGTCCGTCACCGCTTTTCCCAGCACTTCCTTAGCCGTCCAGCCATAGAGGGCCTCGGCACTTTTATTCCAGAAGGTGATACGATGGTCCAGATCCCGCACCAAAATGGCATCCTGGGCTTTGTCCAAAAGGGAGGCCTGCTCGCGGATGCGCTCATCCGTCTCCTGGCGCTCCAGTTCATCCGCCACACGTGCGGCGAAGATTTTCAAGGTGGAGTGGACCAGGGAGGCCTGGTCCAGCGGACGGCGGAAAAACACAGACATGATGCCGCTGACCTGCCGCTTCGTATCCATGAGCGGGATGCCTGCATAGGCCTCGATCCCCTGCTCCGCTAGCCAATCATCGGCAGGAAACTCACCCTGGATACCCCGCTCAAAAATGCAGGTGTAGCCCAGGCTGACCCCCTCACACGGCGTGCCAGGGAGGGTATAACTGACGTTTTCGACAAACTGCCCGTTCATGAAAAGGGCGCGGGTCTCGATGCTCTGTCGGCTTTCTGGATTCAGGCGTCCCACGAGGCCGCCATCCGCACCCAGTGCCTCCACCATGTGGCGGGTGAGGGAGTGGAAAAAGTCTTCACTGTGCCCGGCTGAAACCGCCTGGGAGACCTTCAGCACCACGTCCTGCATGCGCTGTTTTTCCTGCCGGCTGCGCAGGTGCCGGATGCCAAAGGCTAAATCCTCCGCCATTTCTTGGAGGAGTTTGATCTCATCTGCCCCCACCTGCTGGACCTCAGAGGCATAAAGGGCCAGCAGGCCAAAGGTACGGCCTTCATCCAGCAAAGGCAGACACACGATGCCGCGATACCCCCGACTGAGGGCAGCCGTCTTCCAAAAAAAACCTTCACCATCCGAAGTGATGTCTTCGCAGACCACCGTCTTTCCCGTGCGGATGCAACGTGCAGCGGGCCCCATGCCAGACGGGGCGGTCTCAGACCAACTCAGCCGGATCTCCTGCAGATACCCAGCCTCTGCCCCCGCATGTGCGATGGGCTGGATGTTTTTTCCCTCATCATGCTGCGCGTAGCCCACCCAGGCTAGCCGATACCCCCCGATTTCAACCGCAAGGCGGGAGACCTCCGCCAGCAGGTGCGGCTCATCCGTGGCACGCACCACAGCTTCATTGCAGGCAGACATCATCTTCAGCGCCCGGTTTGTGCGCGCCAGCATCAGGTCCGCCAGCTTCCGCTCAGAAATATCCTGGATGGTGACCACCCAATACACCGGAGCCCCATCCTCCCCCTGCACATTTACCAGATCCACCTCTGCGGCAAAGCTGGCCCCACCCGCGCGCAGCATGGCCACTTCAAACTTCGCCTGACCTTCCACCTGCGAGGCGGTGATGGCCGCATACACGCGCTCATGGTCACCCGGGACGAACAAATCCATGAGGCTCAGGTGCGCAATTTCGGCCGCCGACTTTCCGTGCAACTGCGCCAGGGCCCGATTGCAGGCAAAGATGCCCAAACTCCCCGGTAGGCCGATGAGGATGCCCTGAGCGCAGTTTTCAAATGCATCCGCCCAGCGGCGCAGCTCATGCCCCAGCCTTTGCTCATCCTCGAGCACACTCAGCAGTGCGTTTCGGGACTTTTCCGCCAGTTCTAGCAGCCGTCCCGTCTCCTGCTCACTGTGCAGGAGCTGGGCATTCTGCTCCCGCAGTTGCTCCGTGATGCGGGCCTTTTCTTTCAGTTCCGCAGCCAGTTGCTTGGCATGCAGGCGCAGTTCCATCTGTGCCACCACATTCCGGCTCAGAGTTTGCAGGGCCTCCGTCTGCGCGGCTGTGAGCTGCCGTGGCACACGGTCAATCACACACAAAGTCCCCAGGGGCTGATTTCCCCGGGCCACCAGCGGGGCACCTGCGTAAAAGCGGATTTCTGGCCCCGATGTGACTGAGGGGTTATCGGCAAAACGCTCGTCCAGGCTCGCGTCAAAGACCTCCATCACTTGGTCCTTGTGCAAGATGGCATGGGAGCAGAAGGCGATGTCGCGCGGTGTTTCATTCACCGGCATGCCGATCTGGGACTTGAACCACTGTCGGCCTTCATCAATCAGCGAGACCACCGCCATGGGGGTCTGGCAGATGTGGGCGGCCAGTTGTGTCAGGCCATCGAAGGCCGCTTCCGGTGGGGTATCCAGAATCTCATATTCCCGCAGGGCAGCGAGGCGCAGGTCTTCATCTTCAGGCAGCGGGGCTTTCATGTTCAGGCCTGGCTGGCGTAACGGACGGGTTCCCCCAGACGCAGGAGCAATTCATTTACCTCAGCTTTAAGCTGCTGCACGCGGTCTTCACGATTTAACATCGCATTTTGCCACCGCAGCAGTTCGTCTAAATGCTCCCGCAGGCGCACCTCCGAGCGGCATCGCTCGATGGCCACCCCCACCAGCTTCGCAGCCGACTCCACCCACCGTAGCTCGTCCACCGTCGGTGCGCGCCGCGTGCGGTAGTAGATGGCCATGGTGCCCACCACTTCACGCCCCGAGGAAAACACTGGCACAGACCAGCAGGCCCGCAAACCATGCTCCATCGCCACAGCCCGCACAGAGGCCCAGTGCGGATGAGTGGTGATGTCTTCGATGACCACGGTCTCCTTCAGCGCCGCCGCCCGCCCACAGGACCCCACGTTTGCACCGATGGCTAGCGGCGTGATTGCAGCCGTGTAAGCCGGTGGGAGATGGGGAGCCGACCCCGGTAGCAGGTGAGTGCCATGCGCATCCATCAGTAAGATGGAGCATAGCGCCCCGCCCTGGCTCAGCTTCTCAATCCGCAGGGCGATGTGGTCTAAAATGGGCGTCAGAGCAGAGCCAGAAAGGATCATCTCCAGCACCTCGGAATGGCTGACGGTGATGGCCTCCAGCAGGCGGCTGTACCTGCCTGCAGAGGCAGCCCCCAGCTCACTGTCCACCGCAGGCCCCAGGCGCGTCAGGTTCTGCTTCAGGATGTAATCATGAGCTCCATGCTTCAGCGAGGCCACTGCCACATCCTCCCCCACGGTGCCGGAGACGATGATCACCGGCGTATCCACCTGCTGCTGGCGCACGATTTCTAGCGCGGCCAGCGCATCAAACCCCGGCATCACATAGTCACAAAGGATGATGTCCCAGCGCTCGGCTTGCAGGGCCACCTGGAGATCCCGCGCCGTCATCACCTGTCGCGTCATGCACTCATAACCATGACGTTCGAGATATTTGAGGATGAGCAACGCATCGTCCTCGGAGTCTTCGATCAAGAGCAGTCTTAGTGGTTTCATGGCTTCACAGGAGGTCCCTCATTGAGCAGCAGCCAGTATAGGCCTAACTGGCGTGTTGCTTCTACAAACTGGGCAAAGTCCACAGGCTTGCGCACATAGCTGTTGCAGCCCAGGGAGTAACTTTCCAAAAGGTCACGCTCCTCGCGGGAAGAGGTCAGCACCACCACGGGCAGCATGCGTGTGCGGTCGTCTGAGCGGATGCGTTTCAGCACCTCCAGCCCATCCACTTTTGGCAGCTTCAGATCCAGCAAAATGAGCGTGGGCAGCAGGCGCCGCTGCGGAAAACTGCCTGCTCCTTCGCCAAATAAATAGTCCAGCGCCTCCACTCCATCCCTCGCCACCACCACCTCGTTGAGGATGTTGTTCTTTTGCAACGCCATCAGCGTCAGCTCCTCATCATCAGGATTATCCTCGACCAGCAAAATGACTTTAGAATTCATCAGAAGACTTCAAAGGTTAACGAATTATACAACAAAAGAGAACGTGGTGCCGACATTCATTTCAGAATCTGCCCAGACCCGGCCACCGTGACGGCGCACCACCCGCTGCACCGTCGCCAGGCCGATGCCAGTGCCAGGAAACTCCACCATGGAATGCAGCCGCTGAAAGGCCCCGAAAAGTTTGGAAGCGTAGCGCATGTCAAAGCCCACACCATTATCCCGCACATGACAGATTTTCTCCCCAGACTCTCCCACACTCATCTCCACCACGATCTGGGCTTGAGGGTTTTTGGAAGTGAATTTCCAGGCATTTTCCAGCAGGTTTTCCATCAGCACCTGCATCAGGGCCGGATCTGCCTGTAGCGTCATCCCGCCCTGCACCCGCCATTCCACCTGGCGCTCGGCGTCCCGTTGTTTGAGCTGGGTGAGGATGCCCAGAGCCTGCCCGGTGAGGTCCACCGCCTCCAGACGCATCTCTGTGCGTGTCAGCCGGGAAAGCTTCAGCAGATCATCAATGAGGTACCCCATCCGGTCCGCCGCCCGCCGCACTCGCAGCAGGTAGCTTTGCGAGGTCTCATCCAGCATCCCCTTTGCACGCTCTTCCAGCGCCTGGGCAAAGCCTGAAATCCCACGCAGCGGCGCGCGTAAATCATGCGAGACGGAGTAGCTGAAAGCTTCCAACTCCTGGTTTGACGCATCCAATTGCGTGGCCCGCTCATGCAGCGCCTCATTCAGCAGGCGAAATTCCCGCTGCGCACGCTTTTGCTCCGTCACATCCCTGCCCGTGGCAAAGATGAGGCCGTCATCCTCATAAAACTGAGCCTGCCACCAAAACCAGCGGTAAGTCCCATCCCGGCAACAGTAGCGATTCTCAAAAACCCGCGTGGGCTGCCCCAAGATGACCTGCTCCGCCTCCCGCTCCGTCTTTTCTCGGTCCTCAGGATGAATGAATTCCAAAAACGACCGCCCGAGCATCTCCTCCATCGTCAATCCCAGCGTCTCAGCGAAGGCTGGATTGATGCGCCGCAGTTTCCCCTCCCGGTCTGCGATGCAGAGCATGTCCATAGACAGGGTGAAAAAGTGTTCGGCCTGCCGCCTAGCTTTATCCGTGTGGTGTAGCGTGCGGGCACTCCACCAGATCAAGCCGCCCACCAGCAAGATGGCCACGATGGTGTAAAGAGTCGTCCCCATTTCCGCCACAAAAAGGCCACGCCGCTCCCCTGCCAGCCGCAGCCAGCCCAGCAGCACCAGCGCCGGCACTAGCAGCGGAAACAACTGCCGCACCAGCACCCCGCCCGGGCTAGAGCTCAAAATCAACCGCATCCAGCCTCGATCCCTGCGTGCAAACAGGAGACCTGCCGACAGCAGTAAAAAAACCGCCGCCGTGGGCAGTGCCATGGGGATAAACGTCACCACCCCGTACAGCCAAGGCACCTCATAAAGATAGCCCAGCAGCGCTAAAAACGACAGCAAGTTCAAGAGCAGCGCGCACACCTCCGTCGGCCGAAACCCACGCCGCGTGGTCCAATTCATCACCAGCAAACCCAGGCCTAAAAGGACAAAGCCCAGGGCCGCATTCGGAGACATTTCATTCACCCGCCCCGGAAGATCTCCTGCCAACTGGTCGGCAAAAAACCACTGATCCAGACGTCCCATGCCCTCCACCCCGTAAGCCAGCAGCCGCCACCCTCCCACGCCCATCACCACCAGCGCCAGCCCCTGAGCCCAGAGACCTCTCGCCCCAGAAAAAGGGCGGCCATGCAGCGCCAAACAAATCCCCGCCAAGATAAAAAGCAGCGCCGTCACTGGATTCATCGAAACCGCCCCCGCAAGCCCGCGCCGCAGCACCTCCACATGCCAGTTCCAGCCCACCAGCGCCGCCACCCCTGCACCGATGGCCAAGACACTGACCACCGGGGAAACCCGAGCGGAAAGAGCCGAAAGAAAGCCATGAAATCGGTGCACCATGAGAAATATCATCAAGAAACTTCACAGAGATCAAGCTTCTACAAGTTAGCCAAGCTCTCATCCCCTTACCCATCATATAGGTTGCTCTAGTAATTCACTTCGCGGGAAGTGATGCAATCAAATACGCATGCAAAAAGCACGTTTATGCGGCCTTCTTGGAATAAGAGCGTCTGGGCTAAGAGGAAAAACCAGCTTGGTCAAAACGACGGACAAGCGACGAAGGTCATGCCAAAGTAGCCAGAGCTGTAGCTCGCCGCAGCCTCGCATCTCCAGCACCTTCTAGACTGCGCCTTATCAGGGCGGGTCCCTCTTGAGAAACCGCCAGCTACTTGATAGATTCTAGATTCAATGGCGCTGCCTCAGCTCAATCCATGATGAGCATGGGTCGCTAGGGCACGATTGGCCACGGCTAGCAGGTCGTTCATGCCAAAAGGTTTCGGCAGATAATTCGTGCCGATCTCTAACTCCGCGAACTGATGCACCGCCCGGTGGCCACTCGTGTAAATGACCGGCACGGAGCCATCTTGCTCCTGGATGGCATGGCCGAGTGCCACCCCATTCGCCCCGCCGGGCATGTTGATGTCTGTGATCAGCAGCTTGATCGTGCTGCGATTTTGGCACCATTGCTGCCAGGCTTCATCGGCACTTTTAGCGGTGATCACGCGGTGCTTTTCCGTGGCTAGCACCTGGCTCATGATCATGCAGATGGTGTCATCATCATCCACCACCAAAACGGTCGAAGGCACCACAGGCCCGGTCTCTTGGCGGCTAATCACCGGCACCATTGCCTCCTCATTCTCCACCTCTACCTCGGCCAGCGGAAGCAGCATTTGATAGGTGCGGATCATTCCCGGCAGCAGTGTTACATTGAAGGCCCCACCGGCCTTTTGCAGGGCCCGCTGGATCCAGGCCAGGCGATCATCTGCCGCACGCTGGACAATGGAAGGCAGGCTCACCACCACATGCCGGGGGTCTGCCTCCGTGGTGGCATCCATCGGGTTTGGGTCCTCGATCGTCAGCATCACATACTCACCGTGCTCCGCCTCTGGAAAAAGGCGCGCATACTTGCTGCCCGTCTGGTGGTGGATCTTGCTGGAGGAAAACTGCAGCACCCCGCCCTGCGGCATGGAATTGCGCGCATGCAGCGCCACGTTGATGATGAGCTGGCTCAAAGTCGCAGGGGAAATCCACACCGCAGGCAGGTGGCTGCCATGGTTCACCTCCAGGGAAATGTGCTCGCCCAGAGTCTTTGCCAGCAGGCCCACCTCGTCATTCACCGCCGTGGGTACATCCAGGGCCGCAGGGGCACTTTCTTCCTCTGGTGTGAAGGAAACGAGCTTCTTCGAAAGCGCGGAAGCACTGCGCGCCGTATCCATCACCTGCGTCAGCAGATCCACCACATGGGGTAGATCTCCCGCCTGCTGGAGCGCCATGTCCATCTGGCTTTGGATCACGGTCAGCACATTGTTAAACTCATGAGAGATGCCTGCGGCCAGGCTACCTACCACCTCCAGGTGCATAGCGCCGCCACCTTCCGTGGCCGTGCTTGCCGCCGCTGGCTGGGCTGCAGTCGTCTCCTGCTGGGCGCGCGCAGCCTGCATTTCCGCCAATTTGTGATTCGCCTGCCATCCCGCCACCATCAGCTTCAGCGCCTGATACACCTGTGCCAGAGAGGCGGGCATTTGCAGGAAACTCAACCTCGGGCTGTGGGTAATGAGGTCGAGAAAAGGCTTGGAAAGTGAAGCCCCATCCGCCAGCAAAACCAGGATGCTCAAAGTCGGCTCCGCGTAGTACAGCGCGTTGAGAATCTGCTCCGTTTTAGATTCCGTGCCAGGCTGCAAGTCCACGATGACCACCCCCACGGGGCGATCCCCCATGCGGCTCCTCACTACCGTATCCACCACATGGTAATCCAGGCCCTGAAACACCAGCCGCTGCTGTGGCCGGAACAGGCCCCCGCTTTCCGCCACGCTCTCGGCCTGGGTCACTTGCTGGAGCGGCTGCAGCAGCCTCAGCGTGCTCTCAGAAGCGGTGGCAATCAGCACCTGATACTTGGCCGTGCCGGAGGCGATGGACTGAGATACTTGCATTTCAAAAGAATAATTTCATTAGTTTCCAGACACAAATAAAATTTTCATAACGCCTCCCATTCCTTCACGGATTCTTTTTCGAGCAATATTCCGCGAACCCCACCTCCATTGTCCCACAGTGTAACCGATATTTGCCTAAGTGCAAGCGCCGGGCTTACCCCTGGATGGCTCACGTGCTTTGGTTCTGGTTCCTGGTTCTTGGTTAGCTCTAACGGACGCACGAGCGCCCGCTATAGCTCAGACACAAGCGACCGTTGGAACGCCCGTTAGACCGATTCGATCTTGAAGATGTGCAGGCTGGTGCCGTCGGGATTCAGGGAGACAAAGTTGTCTTCCCCCCTCCATTCGTAAACACCGCCATACATCAAATCCCGCACGCGATAGGGCTGGTGCCGATTTAAACCTAGCGCCTCCAGGTTCAGTCGCACCATGGAGGAGACAGGTGCATAGCCATTGAGACTGACGATGCAGAGCAGACGGTTGCTAAAATCTGCCGTGGTTTTGCTGTAGCAGATCACTTGGTCGTGGTCGGCCCCGTGAAAGACCACATTATCATAGAGATGCATGGCCGGATTGTCCCGGCGGATGGCGTTCAGCCGGGCGATGAAACCCTTGATGTTCCCCGGGCCATTGTAGTCCCGCTGGCGGAGCTGAAATTTCTCGGAGTCCAGATACTCCTCTTTCCCTGGCAGAGCTTCATTCTCGCAGAGCTCATAGCCCGCATACATGCCCCAGGTGCTGGAAAGCGTGGCCGCCAGAGCCGCGCGGAGGCGGAACATGCTCGCAGGCGCGTTTTGCAGGTAAAAGGGGTGGATGTCAGGCGTGTTCGGCCAAAAGTTCCCACGGTAGTACCAGCGCATGTCGCTCTGGGTCAGCTCCCGCACATACTCGGTGAGGCCCGCCTTGTCTTCCCGCCAGGTGAAGTAAGTGTAGCTCTGGGTAAAACCTACCTTGCCCAGCACCTGCATCATCTTTGGTTTGGTGAAGGCCTCGGCCAAAAAGATCACGCTCGGGTCTTGGCGGTGCACCGTGCTGATGAGCTCTTCCCAGAACGAAACCGGCTTCGTGTGTGGGTTATCCACGCGGAAGATTTTCACGCCTTTATCCACCCAGAAAAGCACCACGTCGATCAGCTCGCGCCACAGGTTTTTCCAGTCGGCGCAGTGGAAGTTGATGGGGTAAATGTCCTGGTACTTCTTCGGCGGATTTTCTGCGTAGCGGATGCTGCCATCCGGACGCTGGTAAAACCAATCTGGGTGATCCTTCACATATGGATGATCCGGGGAACAGTTGATGGCGAAGTCCAGGGCGATCTCCAGCCCGCGTTTGTTGGCCTCCCCGACTAACCAGACAAAGTCTTCGACCGTGCCGAGTTGCGGCTCCACATCGCGGTGACCTCCCGCTGGCCCACCGATGGCCCAGGGGCTGCCCACATCCCCGTCATAGGCAATGAGGGTATTGTTTTTTCCCTTCCGGGCAGTGATGCCGATGGGGTGAATGGGGGGAAAATAAAGGGTGTCAAAACCCATCGCCTTCGCATCGTCCAGGCGCGGCAGGCAGTCGCGGAAACGGCTGTGTTTGTCTGCCCGGCCTTCGGCTCCACGAGGGAAAAACTCATACCAGGCGGAAAAGCGTGCCCGCTCCCGCTCCACGATGACACGCAGTGGCTCCGAAGTCGTGGAAAGCGCCCTGTCAGGGTAGCAATCCACCAGCGCCTGGAGGTCGTCAGACAGCAGCACTTCCATCACTTCCTGAGGCGGCAGTTGGCTCAGCAGCTCCGCCACTTCATCCATCTGGGCCCCCACACTTTCCGCCCCCGCAGCACGGGCGCGCTGCGCGGAGTCACGCAGCAGGCGTGCGCCTTCCAGGGCCTCCACGGGCACATCGGGATCCTGGGCTTGCACGCGGATGGCGAAGGTCTTTTTCCAACCCCGGAAGGTGTCAGACCAAGCCTCCACCGCATACTCCCAGCGGCCCATGCTTTCAAACCGGCACTGGCCCTGCCAGCGGTCATTTTCCAGCGGCTTCAGGGGAGACTCAAACCAGCGCCGCGTGCCGGAAAGACGCCACTTCACCACGGCAGACATGACCACGTGCCCGTCGGTAAAGATGTCACACCACAGATCTAGCGGTTCCCCGACGATGCGTTTGATCGCATGGCGGCCCCCTTCAATGCAGGGATAAAAGTTCTCGATGACAACGGTGGGAGCGTGGGCGGCGGGAGCAGGCATGAATGCGCCCAACATGACCAGGAACCCTGCCGATGCAAATGTGGCCTGCGCGCTGATGCAGGCCCTGGACAGCCACGGTCGCTGCACTCAAAAATCTATTTGTATGAAGACCGCCTTCTTATAAAGAGGCTTTTTAGCACAGGAGTGTTCATTTGAACGCATTCATGCGACTCACTTATGACATACTTTCAGCAAATCCGAGATTGCCTTTTGTGGCCTTTCTCGTTACTAAGCTCATCTTAATTACCAGCAATTGTGGAATATCAATTGCTAGTGATCGAGAAAGTCACCGTTCCCGTGATCTACGCGCATGTTTGCTTCAGCCGCCAGTATTTTCTCGAATCCCTGGAATGCCGATGTCCTTTCGGCTGCGGGAAAAGCGCGCCAGGATGGGGAAAAAGGATGGATTTCTAGAATTGTACAAACGTTCCAAGTCGGCGTCTGGCCGTGGTTCGGAACTTCTGAAGATGGAATGGACGACATGATGCCTTGGGGTCGGGGCACGCTGACGACGCGTGCCACAGAGGGTGAAGCAGGCTCCAGCGGGGGTGCAGGGCCAGAGCCTGGCGGCTCCCGTGAGGTGCCGTTTTATCACCTACCGGTGCTTTTGGCGGAGGTGCTGGAGATCCTGCAACCTGCGCCCGGTAAACTCATTTTCGATGGCACCCTGGGCGGCGGTGGGCACACGGAGGCCCTGCTGCAAAAAGGCGCCCGCGTGGTGGCCATGGACCAGGATGACGAAGCCCTGCGCCATGCCAGCGAGCGCCTGAAGGGCTACGCTGACCGCTTTTGCGCACTGAAAGGCAATTTCCGCGACTTTCCCACCGTCCTCGGTGAGGCGGGGGTCATTGGGCTGGATGGCATGCTGATTGACATCGGCGTGAGCAGCCGCCACCTGGACGCTGCCGAGCGCGGATTCTCTTTTAATAAGGATGGCCCTCTGGACATGCGCATGGATACCTCGGGGCCCATCACGGCGGCAGACATCGTGAACACCTACGACCAAGGCGCGCTGGAGCAGATCCTTTGGAAATATGGTGAGGAGCCACAGGCAAGAAAGATCGTGAAGGCCATCCTGGCCGAGCGGGTCAAAGCACCGATCAAGACCACCCTGCAACTGGCAGACCTGATTTCCAAAGTGTGCCCAAAATACAGCAAGAAGCACCCCGCCACCCTCACCTTCCAGGCGCTGCGAATTGAAACCAACCAGGAACTGGCTGCGCTGGAAGACTTCCTGGCCGCAGCCCCGAAATGGCTGAAGCCTGGCGGTCGCCTGGCCGTGATCAGCTTCCACTCCCTCGAAGATCGCGTGGTGAAACACACGCTTCAACATCAGAGCCAAGTCTGGCTGGATCGCCCTGAATGGCCCGCCCCACGGCCCAATCCAGACTGCGTTTACCGCCTGCTCTCGCGCAAACCTTTGGAAGCCACGGAAAACGAACTCAGCCTCAACCCCCGTGCCCGCAGCGCCCGTCTGCGCGGTGTGGAACGCCTGCCTCAATGAAGAACAATCGCTATCGCAATACCATCGGTCTGCCGGTGCTGACAGCGGTCCTGATCCTGTGCGGGGCCGTCCTGCTGGCCGCCCTCAGCGTGGTGGTGAATAAGAACCGCATCACCGCCCTGGCGGAGCAGCAGCGGCAGGTGGAGCAGGAAATGAAGCTGCTGAATTTCGAGATCGTCAGTCTGGGCCGCAAGGTGGACCTGCTGCTGGATGGGGCACGCGTGCAGCCCATCCTCCAGTCCAAAGGCACCTGGCTGCAAAAGCTGAGCCCGGATGCCCGGGCCATCATCCATTTGAAACCCATCCCCACAGCCACCGCTGTGGTTCAATCTGCTGAGGCTACCCTGCCATGACGCCCACCCCCAACCAGGCCCAACTGCGCCGCGATCGTCCGCTCTGTCACCGGATGATGTTCATCACCTGCTTCCTCACGCTGTGCTTTTCTGGCGTGCTGTGGCGGCTCTATGACCTGCATTTGAAAAAAGGTCCAGCACTGGCGGAAGAAGCCGCCAAAAAATTCCGCGAAGACCGCGTGCTGCCAGCACAGCGTGGCTCCATCAAAGATCATTCAGACCGCTACCTGGCCTACGATGAAGAAGTGTATGAGCTGCGCACCGACCGTGTGCATTTGCATGACGTGCGCTCCGTGCTGCCGAATCTGGCACGCATCCGTGGTGTGAGCCAAAAGGAGCTGACCCGCACTCTGACGCCAGAGGAAATCCTGAAGACCTACCATGTCCACGTCGCCGAGGCCCTCAGCTCTAAAATGGGCGTGCCAGTGGAAACCATGCTGGAGAAAGTCACCTCCAAGCGCCCCATCGAGGTGCTGACGCAAAACATGAATGATGACCAGGGCAAAGAATGGCGCCAGCACCTGGAAAACCTCTTTGTCAAAGGAATCTACGTGAAGCCTGCCGTGCGCCGCCATTACCCCACGGACAACCGTTTGGCCCTCATCATCGGCGGTCTCGAGGAAGGCAAAGGCGGGGTGCAGGGCATCGAAAGAACCTTTGAAGACACGCTGCGTGGCGTGCCCGGCTCCGTCTGTGTGGAGCATGACAAATACGGTCGCGAGCTGCTGCTGTACCGTGGCGAGATCAAGGAACCCGTGCATGGCAAGGACGTGCACCTCACCGTGGATCTGCAGATGCAGGATGCCGTGGATGCCATCGTAGCCCAGGCCCAGGCCACCTACCGACCTAACAAAATCATGGCCATCGTCACGGAGGTCGCCACCGGCTCCATCCTAGCCATGAGCTTCCTGCCCGGCCACGACCGCGCCCAGCCCGACACGACCAATTGGAAAAACCTCACGATCAACGAGCCGTATGAGCCCGGCTCCACCTTCAAAGTCGTGGCCTTCACCGCCGCGCTGGACCAGCGCAAACTCAATGCGGACGAGAATTTTGACTGCCACTGGGGCCTCTACACGGATCCTGTCTTGAAAGCCACCCTGCGAGACGTTTCCAAAATGGGCACCGTTCCAGCACGTGAGGCCTTTGCCAAATCCAGCAACATCGCCACCTACAAAGTCTTCAAGCGTGTGGGGCAGGATACTTACCTGGATTATGTGAAGCGCTTCGGCTTTGGCAAAAAGACCGGGATCGCCCTCTCCGGTGAGAGCCGGGGCTACATCAATGATGGCGACTGGTCCAATACCACCTACTCCCGCTTCCCCATGGGCTATGAAGTGAACGTCACCCCCTTGCAGATGGCCATGGCCTACGGGGCCATCGCGAATGGCGGCATCCTCATGAAACCTCGGCTGGTGGACCGCATCGTCAGCGATGGGGGGCGTCAGGTCACGCCCGTGCCACCGCAGACCGTGGGCCAGGTCTGCACCGGGAAAACCGCCGCCATGATGCGGGAGCTGCTTCAGGGCGTCGTCGAACACGGCACCGGCTCCCGCGCCCAGGTCGAAGGAATCCAGGTGGCTGGGAAAACCGGAACGTCCCAGCGCTACGACCACGAGTTGATTGTTGGAAAGAATAAAGATGGAAGTCTGCGAAAGGGAGGCTATCGAAAAGACCAGTGGATCACTTCCTTTGCGGGGTTCGCACCAGCGAACGACCCAAAAATCGTGTGCGTGGTCGTGCTGGACAATCCCCAGGCACCCGACCCCGCCGACATCGGTGGGGGTAAGGTCGCCGCTCCCATCTTTGCTGAAATCGTGGCTGAAACACTCAAACAACTCTCCGTTCGTCCTCAACGTCCCCTCGCTCTCGAAGGAGGTGCCGAATGATCTTACGCGATCTTATTCCCCATTTGGATAACCCCGTCGTTTCTGGGAGTCTCGACACCGAAATCACCGGCCTGACCTATGATTCCCGCACGGCGGGCCCGGGCATCGCCTTCGTGGCCCTGCGTGGTAACACCGTGGATGGTCATGACTTCATCCCCAAAGCTATCGCCGCTGGGGCGGCCGTGATCATCTCTGAACAGGCCCCGCCTGACGATGTGAAGCTGCCCTGGGTCCATGTGAAGTTCAGCCGCGTCGCCCTCGCGCAGGCCGCCGCAGTTCTGCACGGATTCCCCGCGCAAAAGCTGGCCATCGCCGCCGTCACCGGGACGAATGGAAAAACCACCACCGCCTTCCTCACCCACCACCTCCTGAATGCGGGGCAAAAACGCTGCGGCCTGCTGAGCACCATCCTCTACGATCTCGGTGGCGAGCAAATGCCCTCCACCCACACCACGCCGGAGTCGCTGGAGATCCAGAGCCTGCTCTCCCAGATGCTGAACAACGGCTGCCGCGCCGTCTCCATGGAGGCTAGCTCCCACGCCCTGGACCAACAGCGTACTTACGGCCTACCCATCGCCGCTGGCATCTTCACCAACCTCACGCAGGACCACCTGGACTACCATGGCACCATGGAAGAGTACTTTGCGGCCAAGGTGCGTTTGTTTGAAACCATCGCCGCCCAGCCCAAAGGGGCAATGATCATCAATGCCGATGACGCCTGGGGCCGCAAGCTCATCACCCGCTTTGAGCACACAGGCCGAGTGGTCAAATTCGGTTACGGAGTCGGCTTTGACTTCCGCGCGGCCAACGTGCGTTTTGACCTCACTGGCACCAGCTTTGAACTGGAAGCCAAGGGCCGCACCTTCCTGGTGCGCACGCCTTTGATCGGTGACTTCAACGTGTACAATTCGTTAGGCGCACTCGCCGCCGCCAGCGCCATGGGCCTGAATCTGCGGGAAACGGTAAGCCACCTGAAAAACGCCCCCCAGGTGCCTGGCCGCCTGGAGCGCGTGACGGAAGCGACGACCAAGTTCCAAGTCTTTGTGGACTACGCCCACACGCCCGACGCCATCGAAAATGCCCTGCGCACCGTGCGCTCCCTGCGCCCGCGCCGCATCATTACCGTTTTTGGTTGTGGCGGAGGGCGCGACCGCTCCAAACGCCCGCTCATGGCCGCCGCCGCAGAAGCTGGCAGCGACATCTGCATCCTGACAAGTGACAACCCGCGCAACGATGATCCCCAGGTCATCATCGCCGATGCGGTGAAAGGCTTTGCCCGGCCCAAAAATCACGTCACCGCCGTGGATCGCCGCGAGGCCATCCAGATCGCCCTCGAAAACGCTCGCGGTGGCGACATCGTTTTGGTGGCTGGAAAAGGCCACGAGGATTACCAAGAGATCCAGGGTAAAAAGCACCCCTTTGATGATCGCCGCGTGGTTCGCCAGGTCATGCTCCAGATCGCCGGAAATCGCGATGTGGAGCGCGCCGAACGCGAGATGCTCCGCGAGCAGGAAAAAATGAATCGTCGCCCTTACGATCGCTAAAAATGAAACCCATCGCTCTCCAAACGCTGGCCGACTTCGCCGATGGCACGCTCCATCACGGAGACGGCACGCGGTTGGTGACGCAGGTGACCACCGACTCCCGAAAAGTCGGCCATGGAGAGGTCTTCGTAGCGCTGGTGGGAGATCGGTTTGATGCCCATGATTTCATCCCCCAGGTCATGGCCGCTGGCGCTGCCGCCGTGGTGGTGAGCCGCCGGGACAGCGCCTGGCCCACCTCAGGCTGTGCCGTCATCGAGGTCAAGGATACCCTCCTGGCGCTGCAAGACATGGCACGCGGCTATCGCGCCTGGCACCAGCCGATGATTATCGGCCTCACCGGCAGCAATGGCAAAACTTCCACGAAGGACCTCACCGCCCTGATCATGGGCCTACGGGTGCAAACCCGCGCCACCTTTGGCAATCTGAACAACCACATCGGCGTGCCACTCACGCTCCTCAGCCTGGGTGAAGGCGATGAGTGCGGCGTGGTGGAGATGGGCATGAACCACCCTGGCGAGCTGAAAGTGCTGGCAGACATCGCCCTGCCAGATGCTGCCATCGTCACGAATGTCGGCCTGGCTCACATTGAGTACATGGGCAGCCGAGATGCCATCGGTTGGGAAAAAGCCACCGTTCCCGCCAACGTCCATGCCGAGGGCGTGGTGGTGCTGAACGCGAACGACCCCTACACCCCGCTGATCTCCCGCCACTGCCAGGCCACCGTGTTCACCGCAGGCACGGGGGCTGGAGACGTGCACGCCTTTGACCTGCGCGCCAGTGGTGAAGGCACCCGCTTCAAACTGGACTTCGCTGGTGAAATTGTGGAGACCTTCCTGCCCATCATGGGAGATCACATGGTGGGAAATGCCGCCTTGGCCGCCTGCATGGGCTGGGCCCACGGCATCGCCCCCACAGACATCGCTGCCGCCTTTAGCAGTGCCAAACTGACTGGTGGCCGCATGGAGACCAAGCTCGTGCAGGGCATCCTATTCATTGACGACTCCTACAACGCCAACCCTGACTCCATGAGAGCGGGGCTGGGTACCCTGGCGGCCCTGAATTCTGCCGGGCAAAAAATCGCCGTGCTTGGCCGCATGGGCGAGCTTGGCCCCCATGCGGTGGCTGAGCATCAGGGTGTGGGGCAGTTTGCCGCCGGCCTAGGTCTCACTGCACTTTTCACCGTGGGTGAAGAAGCCGCACAGATCTCCTCAGCCGCCCAGTCCGCTGGCCTAGCCACCACCCTCAATTTCCCCACTCACGAAGCCTGCGCCGCGCATTTGAAGCAAATGCTGCAGCCTGGAGATGCCGTGCTGCTGAAGGGCAGCCGCTCCGCAGGCATGGAGAAAATTCTCCCTCACTTTCAGACGGTATGATTTATTGGCTCTACGAACTCCGCAACTGGCTCGAAGCCGCTGACTGGATCAGCGACGACTCCGCGCTGTACAAGCTGCTCAACATCTTCCGCTACCACACCTTTCGGGCAGGTGGGGCCTTCATCACCGCCTTTGTCCTTTCTCTCCTCTATGGAGAAAAACTGATCCGGAAACTCATCTCTCTCAAGATCGGCCAGCCTATCCGCACGGCGGAAGAAGTGGGCAAGCTCTTTGAACTCCAGGGTAAAAAAGCAGGCACCCCCACCATGGGCGGCATTCTCATCCTGGGCACCATCGTTATCTCCACTCTCCTTTGGGCCAAATGGGATAACATCATGGTCTGGACCATCCTTTTCACCACCATCGGCCTCGGCGGTCTGGGTTTCTGGGATGACTACCTCAAGATCAGCAAAAAGAACTCCAAAGGCGCCAGCGCCCGCCTCAAACTCATCTGGCAGACCAGCGTGGCCCTGATCGCAGGCATCCTCATGGCCTATGCGGTGCCGACCGATCCCGAAGGCGGCCTCACACTCAGGGCGCTGTATGTGCCGTTTTTTAAAGACGCCATCATCGCTGACATGGGCATATTCTCCGTGCTGCTTTTCACCCTCATCATAGTGGGAGCCTCGAATGCGGTGAACCTCACAGACGGGCTGGATGGCCTCGCCACAGGCTGCTCCCTCACCACAGCACTGGCTTACGCCGGCTTTGGGTATGTTTGTGGAAATGCTAATTATTCCACTTATCTGGGCGTCGCGCACCACAGCTTGGCCAATGAACTGCCCATCGTCGCCATGGCTCTCGCCGGGGCCTGCGTCGGTTTCCTGTGGTTCAATGCTCATCCCGCCCGCATGTTCATGGGAGACACCGGCTCCCTCGCGCTCGGCGGTTGCATCGCCACCCTGGCCATCGGTTGCAAGCAAGAGATCGTCCTGGCCTTAGTCGGCGGCGTCTTTGTCATGGAGGCCATGAGCGTGATCATCCAGGTCATCAGCTTCAAGACTCGGGGCAAGCGCGTGTTTCGCATGTCACCCATTCACCATCATTTTGAGCTGGGCGGCTGGCATGAGAACCAGGTCATCGTGCGGTTCTGGGCCATGTCACTCTTTTTCGCTCTTCTTGGTTTAGCGACCTTGAAACTTCGGTAGATCCAAAATATTAATAAAACCGAATGATCAATGCCAAATTAGTGGTAGTTGACTAGAGTTTTAAAAATCACCATCGTTTCCATGCCAAAATTCACCGGAAAACACTTCGCCATCCTGGGGGCAGGACGCAGCGGCCTAGGGGCTGCCCGTCTCGCGCGCCTGCATGGGGCTGAAGTGACGGTGGTGGATGAGGGGGAACCGCAGAAAATCAAAGCCGCGCTGGATAAACAGCACGCTGAAGGCTTTCGCACCCTCAGCGGCCAGGCCGCGCGGGATCTGGTGGTGAAACCGGGAGATTTTGACCTCGTCATCACCAGTCCGGGCCTGGATGCCAACTGGCCACTGCCCAAGAAATTTACCGATGTCGGTATCCCCCTCACTGGGGAAATGGAGTTCGCCTTCAATCTCACAGATCTGCCTCTGGTCGGCATCACGGGGACCAATGGTAAGAGCACCTGCACGGAGCTGATCGCGCATCTTTTCAATGCGTGCGGGAAAAAATCAGTTCCCTGTGGCAATCATGGCATGTCGCTGAGTGAAGTCGTCGCAAGCGGCGTTTCTTATGACGTGCTGTCACTGGAGATCAGCAGTTTCCAACTGGAGACGATCCAGAATTATCGGGCCAAAGCGAGCCTGTGGCTCAACTTCGCTGCGGATCACCTGGATCGCTACCCGGACATGCAGTCCTACTACGCGGCCAAGGCGCGCATCTTTGAAAACGTCACCGCCAGCGATGTCGCCATCGTCCGCGCCGGTGAAACGGTGGATACAGGTGCGGCCCAGCGGCTGACCTTTTCTGCCTATGGCGCAGAAGCCGACTGGACCTACAGCGCAGGTTGCATCCAGGTAGGTCCTGAAAACGTGACCTTCGAAGTGAACTCCACGCTGCGTGGACGCCACAACATGGAAAACGTCATGGCGGCCATGATGGCCTGCCAGGTGCATGGCCTGTCACTAGAAGAAATGCAGGCGGCCCTGGCCGGTTATGAAGCCCCCGCGCACCGCTGTGAACTGGTGCGCGAGCTGCATGGCCGCGAGTACATCAATGATTCCAAGGCCACCAACCTGCATGCTCTGGAAGCCTGCATCGGGGCCATGGAACGCCCCATCGTTTTGATCGTGGGTGGCAAGGACAAACAGCTCGACTACACCCCGCTGCGCGACTCCCTGAAAGGTCAGGTCCGCGCGATGGTGTGCATTGGAGAGATCGCCCAGGCACTGAAGACTACTTTTGAAGACCTCGTGCCCTGCCAGACCGCCGCCGACATGGCCGAGGCCGTGCAACTGGCCACAGAACTTTCACGAGCTGGGGACAGCATCATCCTCAGCCCCGGCACCTCCTCCTTTGACATGTACACCGGCTACGCCCAGCGCGGTGAAGCCTTCCGCACGGCTGTCCAATCCTTGACCTGAAGATCACCTCAACATCCCGAACACCATGAGCAAAAAGAAGAAAGACAAGCTCCTGCTCAACCTCCTGGAGGGTGAGAGATACAAGCACCGTGTGGCCATGGTCACAGACGAAGGTGCCTTCAATCAGCATGAACCAAATTCCAACATGGCGCGCATGTTTGTCGTCATGCTGCTGATCCATGTCGTCGTCATCGGCGGCATCATCATCTACGACTTCATGAATGGGGAGGAAGCCCCCACCACGGCCCTGGCTGAAAATTACAACAAGCCCGCTCCCGCCAGTGTGCTGCCAGGGGCCTCTGTGGACCTCGGTCTCGTCACGGACAAGTCGCTGGAAGAATACTCCACCTACGCCTGGATGTCTGGCGACTCTATCCCCAGCGTGGCCAAGAAGCTGGAAGTGTCTGAAGAAGTGCTGATCAAGCTGAACAAGCTGGACGAAGGCCGTCAGATCAAGATCAACGACGTCATCCGCTACCCAATGCGCCCCGTGGTGAAAGCGGTCGGCATCAGCGTGGCCGGTGCCAATGGCGAGATCGCCCAGCCAGCAGCCCCCACGGCCTCCCTGGCTGAGGCCCAGGTACCCATCAATCTGGCTCTTCCTGGTGAAAGCGGATTCAGCTTCAGCCCTACCATTGAGAATGAGCTGACCCCAGCCCCGACGGTGGCCCCCACAGCCGCCTCCGGCATGCAGGTGCAGGACAGCCCCCCCCCTGCGGTCAGCAAGGAAGCCTCCGGCACGCCTGTCATCGTCGAGTTGCCCCAGACCTCCGCACCCAAGATCGAAGAAGCCCCTCCCGCCCCCCCTGCCCCGGCTCCCCAGCCCGTGGTGAAAAAAGAGGTGGAGAAGGAAGTGCCCAAAGCCATCCCCGTGCCACGTCAGCCTGAGCCCAAACCCGCCCCTGTGGTGGAAAAAGCCCCGGTGAAAAAGATCGCCGATGCACCGCCTCCAGCCAAAAAAGAGCCTACCAAGGCTACGGCAGGTAGCCACATCGTGCAGTCGGGTGAGACCCTTTATCGCATCGCCAGCAAACACGGCATCTCCGTGAAAGCTCTGCAAGAGGCGAACAAGAATACTCGCCCCGAAGCGCTCAAGATCGGCATGAAGCTGGTCATCCCGCGCAAATAAGGACAGTGGGGAGACAGTCCCTGTGGCTGTCTCTTGTCCATCATTGCACCCTGAACTTGGTTCTTCTCCCATGGCCAAACGCTCCATCCTCCTTCTTTTGCTGGCGGTCGCGCTGCTCACAGGTCTGGGAATCACCATGCTGGCCAGCACCAGCTTCTTCACCAAAGAAGGCGGCGGCGAAGACTACGTCACTCTGTGGCGGCAAGGCCTTTGGTTAGGCGTCTCCCTGGTGGGTTGTGTGGTCATGGCCGTCGTGGATTACAATCTATGGTTCCGCTGGCGCTGGTGGTTGCTAGGTGGGGCTGCCTTTACCCTGCTGCTTTGCTATGAATGGCACCTCGCCCAACTGCTCGGCTACAAGCCGGTCATTGCCGCTCGCGTGAATGGCGCTGCGCGCTGGATCGGCTATGGCAGCATGCGCGTGCAACCCTCCGAATTTGCCAAGCTGGTCCTCATCGTCGGAATGGCAGGTTGGTTTGCCACGCATGAAAATTTGGAACGCACGCTGAAACATGGTCTCATTCTCCCAGGCCTACTTTTAGGCGCGTTTGTGGGCCTCATCGGCGGTGAGGTGGACCTGGGAAATGCCTCCGTCTCTGCGGCTGTAGGGGCAGGCATCATGTTCGTCGCAGGCACACGCTTCAGTTATCTCGCCGTCATCGGTGGTACCGCCCTAGCCGCTCTGTGGACGGGGATCAAGCTGGCGCCCAACCGCTTTGAGCGTGTCATGATCATCTTTGACCTGGAGAAACACAAAGAAACGCTGGGACTGCAGCAGTGGATTTCTAAGCTGGCCTTCGGCTCAGGCGGCCTGGAAGGGCGTGGCCTGGGTGAAGGGCGCATGAAACTCTCTTACCTGCCTGAGGCACACACGGACTTCATTTTCCCCATGGTGGGTGAAGAACTGGGCCTCTGGGGTGTGGGCGGGGCTGTCTTGGCCTTCATCCTCCTCACCTTTGCAGGCATGTGCATCGCCTCCTATGCACCCAATCGTTTTGGTAAATTGCTGGGTTTCGGCCTGACTTTTCTCCTCGCCCTCGAAGCGCTCTTGAACATGGGCGTAACCACTGCTTTGCTGCCGAATAAGGGATTGCCGCTCCCCTTCGTCTCGTACGGGGGGTCGAGCCTCCTGGCTGCCATGATGGCCGTCGGGGTCCTCATCAATATCCACCGCCAGGGCGTGCATCTGACTTGGGATCAGCTTCCAGTGATCCGCAGAAAACGCCGCTGGACACCCCAGCTTTGAATCTCTGTGAAATCCAAATCCAAAAAGTCCCTCCACGTGCTGATCGCTTGTGGGGGCACGGGCGGTCATCTGTTCCCCGGCATCGCCGTAGGTGAAGTGCTCTCCGCACGCGGTCATGAAGTCACCCTGCTGATCAGCGAGAAAAAGATCGATTCCATTGCCGCCTCTGGCCACAAGGATCTGCGTTTTGAAAAAATGCCCTTCCTCGCCATGCCTAAGCCGTGGTCACCCAAAATGATCGGCTTTCTCTCGGGCCTATGGAAAGGCATGAGCCAGTGCCGGAAAATCATCCGTGACAAGAACGTCAGCGTGGTGCTGGGCATGGGCGGCTTCACTTCCTTTGCGCCTCTTTATGCAGGCAAAAAGGAAAAACGCCGCACACTTATCCATGAGAGCAATGCCATCCCAGGCAAGGCGAACAAACTGAACGCCCGCTATGCAGACACCGTGCTCTGTGGGCTGGATGCCTGCAAAGCCTTCTTTCCCCAGCACAGTGATGTGCGCGTGGTGGGCACTCCCGTGCGCAGTTCCATGCGCACGACTTCAAAGGAAGACCCTTACGAGTTTTTCAAGCTGGATAAGACCAAAAAGACCCTCCTCATCATGGGCGGTAGCCAGGGTGCCCGTGGCGTGAACCGGGTGGTGGGCATGACGCTGGAGCAATTTGAACGCATGGGCATCCAAGTCCTGCACATCGCGGGGCCGACAGATTATGAAGAGGTGCGGGACGTGTATGCCAAGCACCCTACCCTGCCCCAACACGTGGCCGCCTTTTGCCATCGCATGGACATGGCCTACCGGGTGGCAGATCTAGCCATCGCCCGCAGTGGGGCCTCCTCCATGTCTGAACTGGCCTACTTCGGCGTGCCCAGCCTGCTAGTGCCTTACCCCTTTGCCGCAGATGATCACCAGACGCGCAATGCCGAAGTCTTCGCCAAAGAAGGCGCGGCACGCCTGCTCACGGAAAAAGAGATCAACGCCGACGTCCTGGCCGATGCCGTGCGCGACATCCTCATGAATCCGAAAAAGGCTGAAGAAATGAAACGCGCCGCGAACAAGATCGCCGTGCGCAATTCTGCCGAAAAGATCGCCGACTTGATCGTCAAAGAAGCGTGAATTCCCACGTAGCTGCCTGCGCCAGCAGGTGGCCTTTGAAGGTCATCGAAAGCTGAACTCCGTGCATTGTAGTTCCATCCCGCACGCGGGACGGTCTGAAAAGAAACGAGAGCGTAAACGCCTCCGTTTCCGCCAGGAAAGTGAGGCGCGTTAAAAACTCGCGCTTCACTGGCTGGCCCTCGATGTCGAAAGAGTGGAAGGGGACGTCAAGGCCAGAAATCCCCATCGGCCTGAACACGTCTCAATTTCCATTCAGCCAGAAGATCATGAGGATGATCAATCCTAGCACCACCGCGATGGTGATCTTCACCCAGCTCAGCGGGTATTCACCCGTGATCTTCCCGGTGACGCCATTCACCGCCACTTGGTAAGTTTTTGTGCCGTAAGTGTAAGTGAGTAGCCACACCGGCAGCAGCACATGCTTAAAAGTTTGTGCACTGTACTCAGGGGAAATTTGCAGGTTCCGGTACGTATCGCCAGGGATCCGCTGGGCACAGGCACTGCGCAGCAGGGCATCCATGCGGGAACGCGAGGCCTGGGCAGACTCGATAAGGTCAATCTGATACTGCTCCACCACCCAGCCAGAAAGGTACCCCGCATCATACGGCACCAGACTGTCCACCGTGGGGAAAGGCTCCAGCGCCGTCAGCAGTGCCGGATGCACGCCTTTGGAGGCTGGCACCAGTACATCATCAAAGTCCTGGCTCACATGCCCACTCGCGTATTCCCAGCGGGTCTGGCGCTGCTGGCGGCCCTGGCTATCCCGCGTGTAGTAGTGGTGACCCGCCTCAGCCTCCCACGGGCATTCGGCATGAGCGTCAAAGGTCCAGTAGGGCAGATAAAGGCCATGCAGCGTATCCGTCATGGCCTTGTCGTTCAGATTACTCCGCGCCCAAAAGTGGCTGCCATACCATTTACGGATGTCCTCGCGCACATGCGTCTCGGCGATCTTAAACGGCAGTAGGCTACCCGGCCGGATGGGGGCCTGGATGTCATCCACCTTGAGCAATGAGGAAGAACCGCAGAAGTCGCAACGCTGCGCCACCCGCTTCGCATCAAAGACTGAGATGGCCTGGCAGCTCTGGCAGCGCACCGTTTTCCGCTGGGCCGCCCAGCCGCGCTGATCTTCGGGGATGGAGCGCAGAGCTGTTGCAAGATCACTCTCCTCGATCAAAGACCCATCGGCCTTCAGTTCCGCCGGCGAGACCGTGCCGCAGTAGGGACAAACGAGGGCCTTTTTAGCCGGGGTCCACACAGCCTCGCCCCCACAACCGGGGCAGGCAAACTTGCTGATGGCGGTGACTTCAGACATGCGCCGCACAGTGGGATGGACCTAGCCCAGGATGCAAGAAAAATGACAGCCCACCTCACACCCACCAGAAAAACATGATGGCGACCAACGTGGGCAAAAGGGCCCCCAACAGCAGGCGCAGTGGACTGATGCCCTCCCCCCCAAAGACCTTCGCACTCTGCAAGATCCCCACGCCCGCAGGGTTCGGCGCATTGGCGATCACCGTTAATCCACCACCGGTCACGGCACCCGCCACCAGCGCATATTTTAGATCGGGGCTAATGCCATCCACCAGGGACCCCAGATAGGTCAGCGCTGCATTGTCCGTCAGTGCTGTCAGCCCTGTCGCCCCATAGAACAAAGCATGGCCACTGAGGCTGCTGATCAACGGCTTTAACCAATAAGCCTGAAGAGACCCCAGAGTGACCAATCCCGCCAGAAAGAACCCCACCAAAAGACCTTCTTTGAGCTTGAGGTTGTCCTGATACTCACGTGTGGCCGAAACAAGCCCCAAGAACAGCATGAAGACGCCGAAAAATACATCGGGGTGATGCGCAAAACCGACGACAGCGGCGAGGAAAAGCATGTGCAGCACTGTCAGCCAGATAGGCACAGCACCACTGTGATTTTCCGCCACCTTGAGCCCTCGCAATTCCTGCCGAAACAGAAAGGTGATGATTGTCGTTGCCGTGAGGCAACTCAGCGCTGCACGCCAGCCAAAGTGGGTGAGCATGAACATCGTATTCCACTCCCACTTTGCTGCCACCATCAGGACGGGCGGTGCCGCAAAGTGTGTCAACGTACCGCCGATAGAGACATTCACAAATAGCAGGCCCAGCGTGGCGTAGGCCAATTTCAAGCTGATACCCTGGTCAAAATATCGACGCTTCAGCACCAGGGCCAAAAGCGTCATCGCAGCAGGTTCGGTAATGAACGACCCCAACAACGGGCCCACCACCAAAGCCGCTACGTAAAACGCCATGGCCTCCTGCATCGGTAGCAGTCGGGCAATGCCGCTGATGAGACCTTCAGCCATCTTCACCACAGGCCGGGTGGCGGCCACCACCATTACGACCAGCACAAATTTAGGCTCTGTGTAATTCAGGCTTTCAATGTAAACGACCGCTTCGTGGACGGAGCCTTTCAGCACCACAATGCCAGCGAACAGGGCTGCCGCCCACAGGCCAAAAACCACCTCCGTCTCGGCCAGAAAATGAAGCAGATTCTCCTGAATGGAACCCCGGGGATAACGATGCGCCCAATGCGCAAAACGCTTTACAGCAAAAGTGTGCAGGACCGCCAGAGCAAACAAGACCGTGGCCAGAATTTCCATGGGGGCAGGATTCATGCGCCCTACCCTAGGGAGTCAAACCCGTGAGGCAACCCAAGAATCCGCCATTCGTTTCATCCATTTTGTTAGTCCACAAAAAAAAAGGTGCAGATTTCTCTGCACCCTTCGTGGCCTTAGCAGGCAGGATCAAACGCTCACGATGGTCTTAAAACCCCCGTAGGCCATGCGTCTGTAGTCAAAAGGGGGAGTGCCTCCATGATCTGGGCAAAATTCATGCATGCGTGGATCGGCCATGACTTTGGCATTCACCTCATCACGGTGTTCTCGCGATTCATAAACGATGTAGGCAAAGACCACGGTCTCTCCGTCCTTAGTTCCTGCGAGGGTGGGAAAAGAAACCATGTCTTTGGCGTCCGTGTCTTCGGCCACGCATTCGCGGTAGTCGAGAGCTCCATGATCCATCCAGATCTTACTCACCTTTTCGGCGATGCTTTGATACTCGGGAATTTTATCTGCCGCGATGGGCAGGACGAATCCATCAATGTAGTGTGACATATTGTTAGGCTGGGTTTGTGGTTTTAACCAAAGTGAGAAAAGATTTAGCGGTGGAGAAGTCCCATCCACGCCCGGCGCTCCACCCATAGGAGGTAAAGAGGAGCTAAGCTGATGAAGGCCAGCATACCGATGGTGCCGCCACTGCTGGTCAGATCTCTGGCAATCAATGCATGATAGGCCAGGATATTGACAATGATCGGCCCTAGGAAAAGCAGGCCAAGATTGCGCGTGCGCGGAATGATGAGCAGCAGACCGCCCACTAGCTCACACACTTTCACCAGTGTCAGCATGCCAGAGGGCCCGATAGCTGCCATGAAAAGTGCGGCAGGCGAACCTTCCGGCGGCATGTCTTCCGGCTTAGGCTGGGCCAAATTAAACAGCACCATCACAGATGCGAAAATGAATAGGAAGCCCAAAAGGGCGCTAACGATGGAGGGTATGTATTTCATAAAAGAAGATTGAGTTCAGGCGTGAAAAGTTCGTGTCATTTCAGGATTGCACGGTGGTAGAACGATCCATCCAAAACACCTCCCAGATATGGCCGTCGAGATCCTGGAAACCGTAGCTATACATGAAGCCATGGTCCTGCGGGTCATTGTAGGTGGAGCCACCCGCTGCGACGGCCTTGGCCACTTGCGCATCCACCTCATCACGGCTTTCACAGGATAGGGCGATTAACACCTCCGTGCTCTGTTTTGCATCCACAAGGGGTTTAGGTGTAAAGCTCTGGAACTTCGGCTCGGTCAGCAGCATCGCAAAAATGCTCTCTCCAATCACCAAATAGGCAGCGTTGTCATCGCAGAACTGCTCATTGAAACTGTAGCCTAAGGCGACAAAAAACGCCCTGGATTTGGGCAGATCTTTGACGGCGATATTGACGAAGATCATTTTGTTAGTCATGCGAGCAGTGAGTTCTGGAAGGATTCGTGGCAGGAGGATTGAATGGCTGTTCAAAGAGATGACGAACGAACGGCCGCCCTAAAGACAGCCAGTGTGCTTTTTGAGAAAATTCGCCCGCAGAATCAGGCAGCTAAGCTTTCCTTGGGCTCCGGCGTCTTTTAGGCGGCACCTCCAGTCATCCATCACGCCGTTTCTCCAGTCGCATTTTCGTCACCTTCAACTTCTAGGGATTGGGAGCTGCCTCTTCAAAAAGCGTAACCATCCACCCCATCCCGAATTGATCTTTCAGCATGCCAAAGCAAGGGGACCAAAAAGTCTTCCCCAGAGGCATGGTCACTTCCCCTCCCTCTGCCAACGCTGCAAATTTCGCTTCAGCCTCCTCCACCGTCCCTACACTCAAAGACAATGAAAAACCGGCAAAAGATTCTGCGCCGCCACAGCCATCGGAGGCCATCAAAACCGTCTCACCAACGGTGAAGGAGGCATGCATCACTTTATCTGCAAAACCAGGGGCCAGCATGTCCGGCGGCGGCGGCTCAGGGCTTTCGCTGAAGCGCATCACCATGCCCACTTGAGCGCCGATGGCCGTGCGATAAAACTCAAGAGCTTCCTCACAGCGACCGCCAAAAAAGAGATAAGGTTGAACAAGAGATGTTTTCATAAATTGAGAGAATTAAATGGGTAGGATACTTAGAATGGGAATTGGATGAACTGATTCAGCACACATCTAAATCAGTCCGTGTTTAGGCCTTCGGCGTGACTTCAACGATGCTTTTCAAGCTGGCCAACCCCTCCACGAAGAAGTCTCCGCACATCTTGTCGCAGTCCATCACTAGCCCCACGGCCTTGCTCATGAAGTTGTTTTTGCCAGACATGGTCCATGTGACCAGTGTGCCCGGCCCTTCAGGTTTAAAAGTGAACTCCACATCGTTCGTGCCTGCAAAGGGGCGGACGAATTCCAGCTTCATTCCCACTCGTTCTCCGGGGCGACTTTCGACAATGGTTTGCTTGCCTTCACCCACGTCATTGTTGCCCGACCATTTCACGGAGGAACCCACACCTGTCGCAGGCCCCTCAAAGGTGTATTTGCAAGAAGGATCCAGCTTGACCCAGGGAGACCAGGCCTGGCCTTTGCGCAGATCATTCACCTGCTCAAAAATAGCCTGGGGTGTGGCCTGCATCGTGGCAGAACGGGACACCCGAAAATCATCTGGGCGCATGGAAATGACGACGGCAAGACCAGTGAGTAGAACGGCAAGGCCGATGAGAATTTTAGCGAACATAGTTTATCTTTTAGTTAGGTTGGGTTCGTGTGAAATGGGGTTCAGTCAGATTCCTCGATTTCTTGCAGCCGTTTGCTCAGCAAGCTCTGTTCGGAAGCCATCTCGGTGAGTTTTAAAGCTGCCCGCAGATGCGCTGCCGCTGACTGGTAATGCTGCTGCTGGGCCTCCAGTTCTCCCATCACAGCATGGAAAAGATGGTAGGAGTCCAGAGGTTGGCGGTCCAAGATGGCCTCCACAGCCGCTAGACCTTGGGCAGGCCCCTGCACCTTGGCCAGCGCCACCGCGCGATTTAGAGCGATGATGGGGGAGTCATTCATTTGAAGGAGATGATCGTAGAGCCGAAGGATCTGCGGCCAATCCGTGGAGGCCGCATCTGGAGCCAAGGAATGGCAGGCCGCAATGCCCGCCTGAAGATGATACTCGCTGGCCTGGTCTCCCTGTGTGGACAATCCCAGATGAAAAATCCCCCGCTGAATCATGCCCTTATCCCAACGCCGGCGGTCCTGCTCCTCCAGTCGCAGGATATTGCCCCCCGCATCCAGCCTCGCGGCGAAACGCGCACCATTCAGCAGCATGAGCGCCAGCAAAGCATGCGTGCGCGGCTGATTCCCAGCAGGATGCGCAGCCAACAAAGAGGTCAGGCGGATAGCCTCATGACACAGATCTTCGCGGATCAATCGCAGCCCACTGGAGGCTTTGTAGCCTTCATTAAACAGCAGGTATAAAATCTGTAACACCACCTCCAATCGAACGGGCAACTCGACCCCAGAAGGGATTTCAAAAGCCACCGCTTCCTCCTGCAGCTTCTGCCGCGCGCGTGTCAGTCTTTTAGCAATCGCAGCCTCCGAAGTGAGAAAGGCACGAGCAATTTCCAGCGGGCTGAAACCACACATCACTTTCAAAGCCAGCGCCGTCTGCGCCTCTTGCGGGAGCTGTGGATGACAGCACGCAAACATCAATCGGAGACGATCATCCTTAATCTCACTGTCAAAACGCGGCTCCGCTCCCGTCTCCGTCTCCGCCAGCCGATGCTCGATGAAATGGACAATTTGCGGCTGCTTTTGCTGAAAGCTGGATTCCCGGCGGATGAGATCGAGGGCAAGGTTCTTCGCCGTCTGCATCAACCAAGCAGCAGGGTTCGCCGGAACGCCATAAAAGGGCCACGTTTGCAGCGCCCGTGCCAGTGCCTCCTGCACCACATCTTCCGCCATCTGCAGACGATGGATGCCAAAGATACCCGTCAGGATGGAAACCAGCTTTCCCGATTCATGACGGAAAAGATGGTCTGCCAAGTGACTGATACCGGACTCGGCACTGGAGGCTAAATCAGACATAAACTTAATGTTAGGCAGCCGCCATTTGTTCTTCCTTCACTCGATTGAAGCTGGGGCACTCCGGAGCCACAGGCCGCACTTCCGCCGTCGCGCCACAGTCCAGCATGGGCCACTCCTGGGCGATGCTCACCGCCTCCTCCATCGTCTTCACATTCAGCATCAGATACCCGCCGATGGTTTCTTTGGATTCCGCAAAAGGCCCATCCGCCACCTGACGCACTTTTCTCCCAGAGATCACTTTTCCTTCTTCAAACAGCGGCTGTGCCCCTTTCATCTTCCCCTGCTGCTGGAGACGCTCAAACCATGCCATGGTGCGGGCCATGACCTGTTGCATTTCTTCAGGTGAAAGGTCCTGCTGCCAGCCTGTGGCACGAAACAAGACCATGTATTCAGTGGAATCAGAAGACGAGAGGCTCATACAATTTAGGGTTTAATGGATGGTATTCAAAGGCATGACGAACAGCCGGGGCGGTTCAGGACATCAAGACAGACTTTTTTGTTTTTTTATTCTACCCTTCCAAATCCCCAGACGCGGCGAGGGAGATTCAAACAATGAATCCACAAAATCTCGCGCCAGTTCGATGTTCTGGATCACCAGCTCGGGGCTCTGACGCGTCTTACCCACCAGCATGGAGCCCTGCCAGAGACTGTTAAGAAAATGCGCCACCTGCGCTGGCTCAAAGGCACGCCGCACTCGATGGATTTTTTTTGCCTCCGTCAGCATGTGGGTCACGCGTGCTTCCCAGTCTTGCAGGTGCCCATCGCAGGCGGTCCGCATCTCCGCGTTCACTTGGGAAAGCTCCTGGGACATCATCCCCACCATGCACACGCAGAGTTCATCAGGCCGTTGATTGAAGCTGACCATGATGTCCAGCAGCCGATGCAGTTGCTCCAACGGATCCACCCCAGGCTCAGACCAGGCGGGGGTGTATAAATCCGTGCCCATTTGCGCAAACGCATCCAGGGCCGCACGGGCGATGGCCTCTTTGTTGGCAAAGTAGTGGAAAAAGCTGCCCTTCGTCAGCCCCGCCTCTGCACAGATCTGGTCCACCGTCGTCGCCGCATAGCCTTGGCGCAGCATCAGGCCCAAAGTCGCCCCCACCAGCCTTTGGCGGGTCTCTGCAGGATTGCGGATGTGCTTAAGGGATTGAGCCATACATACTGTTTAGTATGTAACTAAAAGCATCGCAAAAACACAAGGACTAATTTCTCTGCCTTTCAGAGTCCCGCTTTTCTCGGTGTTAACATCTTCTTAACACCTTTTTGCCAGCCCTTAACTACGCAGAACGGCAAACACGGGAATCTTATCCCCGAGCCGCAAGCTCTCTGCCCATGATTGACCTCCTCTACCTCGGCCTCTCCGTCGCCATCATCGTCCTCTGTGTCTTCTACGCCCGCGTCATCGAAAGCCTCTAATTCCTCCCCGCCATGGAAACCTTCTTCATCGCACTCATCGCCACGGCTCTGCTGGCCTACCTGCTGGTAGCCATGCTGCGCCCCGAAAAATTCTAATCCCTCACGACCATGCACACGAACGACTGGCTGCAACTCGCCCTATTTCTGGGTCTCCTCGCCCTCATCACCAAGCCCATGGGCCTCTACCTCATGCAGGTGCTGGATGCCCAGGGCCGCACCTGGCTGGACCCCATCCTGAAACCCATCGAAAAACTCACCTATCGCAGCCTGGGCACCGATCCTCAGCGCGAGCAAAATTGGAAGCAGTACACGCTTTCCATGCTCGCCTTCAGCCTTGTCGGCATCGTTTTCACCTACCTCATCCTGCGCTGCCAGCACCTGCTGCCATGGAATCCCCAGGGCCTGCCCGCTCTCAGCCCACACCTGGCTTTTAACACCGCCGTCAGTTTCACCACCAACACCAACTGGCAGAGCTATGGCGGCGAGGCCACCCTCTCCTACTTCAGCCAGATGGTGGGCCTGACGTTTCATAACTTCGTCTCGGCCGCCACCGGCATCGGCATTGCCGCTGCTTTGGTGCGTGGGATTGCCCGCAGTTCCGCGAAGACCTTGGGCAATTTCTGGGCCGACCTTGTCCGTGTCACCTATTACCTACTGCTGCCCCTGTGCGCTGCTTTCGCTCTCTTCCTAGTTTCCCAGGGCATGATTCAGAACTTCGATTCCTACACGCAGGCCACCACACTGGAAGGGACAGAACAACTCATCGCCCAAGGCCCCATGGCCTCCCAGGTCGCCATCAAGATGCTGGGCACCAATGGCGGCGGTTTTGTGAATGCGAACGCCGCTCACCCTTTTGAAAACCCCACCCCTCTTTCCAATCTCGTGCAGATGCTTTCCATCTTCGCCATCGGCAGCGGCCTAACGTATTATTTAGGACGCATGGTGAAGAATCAGGCCCACGGCTGGGCCGTCTGGGCAGCCATGATCATCCTGTTTGTCGGCGGGGTGCTGGTTTGCGCCCATGCTGAAGCCGTAGGCAACCCCATCCATCAGCAGCTTGGTGTCGCCACAACAGATGGTAACATGGAGGGCAAAGAAGTGCGCTTTGGCATCTTCAATTCCGCCCTCTTCGCTACCGTCACCACCGCCGCCTCCTGTGGCGCAGTGAATTCCATGCACGACTCTTTCACTGCCCTCGGGGGTTTTGTGCCCCTATTCATGATGGAGCTGGGCGAGGTGGTCATCGGTGGGGTCGGGGCCGGTCTTTATGGCATGCTCGTCTTTGTCATCCTTGCCGTCTTCATCGCCGGGCTCATGGTGGGCCGCACGCCGGAATACCTCGGCAAAAAGATCCAGGCGAAGGAGGTCAAGCTGGCCATGCTTACCCTGCTCATTCTCACGCTCAGCATCCTTGGTTTCACCGCCTGGGCAAGCGTCAGCGCCTGGGGGCTGGCAGGTCTGAACAATGCAGGGCCTCATGGCTTTAGCGAGATGTTGTATGCCTACTCTTCCGCCACGGCGAACAACGGCAGCGCCTTCGCTGGCCTGACGGCCAACACCCCCTGGTACAATACCACGTTAGGCTTCGCCATGCTCATCGGTCGCTTTCTCATGATCGTGCCCATCATGGCCCTGGCAGGATCTTTGGTGCAAAAGCAGGCCGCACCGCCCACCGCAGGCACCTTCCCCGCCCATGGGGCCACCTTCACCCTGCTGCTTATCGGCACCGTCCTCCTCGTCGGTGCGCTGAATTTCCTCCCTGCCCTCGCCTTAGGGCCCGTTGTCGAGCACTTCCTCACGCTCCAGGGCCGCTTGTTCTAATCAACCTTTCACCTCGACTCTTATGTCACACACACCCAGTTCCCTTTTTGACGCCTCCATTGTCGTCCCCGCCCTCGGCGAGTCGTTCAAAAAACTCGACCCACGCCTGATGGTGAAAAATCCCGTCATGTTCGTGACGCTCATCGGTGCGCTGCTCACCACCTTCAGCATCTTTACGGCTGGCGAAGATCGCGCCTTCATCATCCAGCTCAGTGTCTGGCTGTGGTTCACCGTCTTGTTTGCCAACTTCGCCGAAGCCGTCGCCGAAGGGCGTGGCAAAGCCCAGGCGGACAGCCTGCGCCGTGCCCGCAAAGACACCATGGCCCGCCGCCTCATCGGCAACGAGGAAAAACTGGTGCCCGCGGCCGCTTTGGAGAAAGGCGAACTCGTCGTCTGTGAAGCCGGCGATGTCATCCCTGCCGATGGCGAAGTGATCCAGGGCATCGCCAGCGTGGATGAGGCCGCTATCACAGGTGAGTCCGCGCCCGTCATCCGCGAAAGCGGGGGCGACCGTAGCGCCGTCACAGGTGGCACACGGGTCATCAGTGACCGCATCATCATCCGCATCACTTCCGAAAAAGGCCAGACCTTCCTAGATCGCATGATCTCCATGGTGGAAGGCGCACAGCGTCAAAAAACGCCCAATGAAATCGCTCTCACTATTCTGCTTTCAGCCATGACGCTGATCTTCCTGCTGGTGTGCATCACGCTCATGCCGTTCGGGATTTATGCCGGGGCAAATTTTTCCATCCCAGTGCTCATCGCCCTGCTGGTCTGCTTGATCCCCACCACCATCGGAGGCCTGCTCAGCGCCATCGGCATCAGCGGCATTGATCGCCTCATCCGCCGCAATGTCATGGCCACCAGTGGGCGTGCCGTGGAGGCTGCGGGCGATATTGACGTACTGCTGCTGGACAAGACTGGCACCATCACCATCGGCAACCGCATGGCCTCAGACTTCCGCCCTGCACCCGGTGTCACCGAGCAGCAACTGGCCGATGCCGCCCAGCTCGCTTCCTTGGCCGATGAAACGCCCGAAGGCCGCAGCATCGTGGTCCTGGCCAAAGAGAAGTTTAACATTCGCGGTCGCGAACTCGCCGCACCGCACGCCACCTTCGTCCCATTCACCGCCCAGACTCGCATGAGCGGCGTGGACTTGGATGGACGCAGCATCCGCAAAGGTGCAGCAGATTCCATCAAAGCCCATGTCATCAACCAAGGTGGCACCTACCCCGTTGAGGTAACCAAGGCCGTGGAAGCCGCCTCACGCGCTGGGCGGACGCCTCTTGTCGTTTGCGAAGGCCATCAAGTGCTCGGCATTGTCGAGCTCAAGGACGTGGTCAAAGGCGGCATCAAAGAACGTTTCGCACAGCTCCGCAAAATGGGCATCCGCACCATCATGATCACCGGAGACAATCCCATGACTGCCGCTGCCATCGCCGCAGAAGCAGGCGTGGATGACTTCATGGCCCAGGCCACGCCGGAAGATAAACTAAAACGCATCCGCGATGAGCAGGCCGCTGGCCATCTGGTGGCCATGACTGGCGACGGCACCAATGACGCCCCTGCCCTAGCCCAGGCCGACGTGGGCGTGGCCATGAACACAGGCACCCAGGCCGCCCGTGAAGCGGGTAACATGGTGGACCTGGACAGCAACCCCACAAAGCTCATTGAGATCGTCGAAATCGGCAAACAACTGCTCATGACGCGAGGCAGTCTAACCACTTTTAGCATCTCCAATGACGTGGCAAAGTACTTCGCCATCATCCCCGCCATGATCATGGCGACTTTTCCAGAAGTGGCTCCGCTGAATATCATGGGCCTCGTCAGTCCCCAGAGCGCCATCCTCAGCGCCGTCATCTTCAATGCCCTCATCATCGTGGCTCTGATCCCACTGGCACTGAAAGGCGTGCCTTACCGGGCCATGGGCGCAGTGGCGGTGCTGCGGCGAAACCTCCTCATCTATGGCCTCGGAGGCCTCATCGTCCCCTTCATCGGCATCAAGATCATTGACCTGATCATCAATCTCTAATCCACCACCTCTTATGAAACTGCTTCTCCAAGAAATCCGCCCCGCCATTATCGCCACCTTCGTGCTGGCAGGCATCACCTGCGGAGTTTACCCCCTGCTCGTCACCGCCATGGCACAGGCGGCCTTTAAAGATCAGGCCAAGGGCAGCCTCATCATCGGTGCCGATGGCAAGGTGCGTGGCTCCAGCCTGCTGGGGCAAAACTTCTCCTCAGAGCGCTACTTTCACACACGCCCGAGCGCGGCGGGCAGCGGTTACGACGGCGCCAGTTCCAGCGGTAGCAACCTCGGCCCCACCTCTCAAAAATTGCGGGATCAGATCCAGGAACGTCTCACCGCCTACCGCACTCTGAATGGTCTGGCCGCCGATGCCGAAGTGCCTGCCGATGCCGTCACCGCCTCCGGCTCCGGTTTGGACCCACACATCAGTGTCAAAAATGCCGCTCTCCAGGCCACCCGTGTGGCCAAGGCGAGAAACCTGCCTTTGCCACAGGTCGAGAACCTCATCACCGCCCACACCAGCGCACCCACCTTTGGCCTTCTAGGTGAGGCGCGGGTGAATGTGGTCTTGCTGAATCTGGCACTCGACGCCGTCAAATAATTCGTCTCAAGATACGCCATGCACCCGGAACCTCCACGCCCCAACCCCGATGCCCTGCTCGCGCAGATGCAAAAGGAGCACTCGCTGGCACAGCCTGGGCGGCTGCACATCTTCCTGGGCATGTGCCCTGGTGTGGGTAAAACCTACGCCATGCTACAGGCGGCCAGGCAGCGTGCCAAGGAGGGTGTGGAGGTTCTCGTGGGCGTGGTAGAAACACATGGCCGCCATGAGACCTCCGCCTTGCTAGAGGGCCTGCACATTTTACCACGGAAATTGTTAGACCATCGTGGCTATACTTTAGAGGAATTTGATGTGGATGAGGTGCTGCGATTGCGCCCTCAACTTGTGCTGGTGGATGAACTAGCGCACACAAATGCACCCGGCTCACGCCATGCCAAACGTTACCAAGATGTTCTGGAACTGATGGATGCCGGGCTGGATGTGTACACCACCCTCAATGTCCAGCACATCGAGAGTCAGGTGGACATCGTCCAGCAGATCAGTGGCGTGGCCATCCAGGAAAAGGTACCTGACTCTCTTCTTGATCGTGCCCATGAGATCCAGCTCATTGACCTCAGTGCTGAAAAGCTGCTGGAGCGCATGGCTGAGGGCAAGGTGTACATGGGTGAACGGGCTGAACATGCCGTCTCCAATTTCTTCAAAGAAGGCACCCTCACCGCCCTGCGAGAACTCGCCCTCCGCTTCACCGCCGAACGGGTAGATCGTGACCTGGAGGACATCCGCCGTGCACGGCGTGTGACCAGTGCCTGGAAGACCCATGCGCGTCTCCTCGTCGGCATCGGTCCCAGTCCTTATGCGGAAAGCCTCATCCGCTGGACGCGCCGCGCCGCCGCAAGACTGGACGGATCCTGGATCGTCGCCTGGGTAGAAAGATCCGCCCCACTCAGCCCTGCCGAACAAGAAGTGCTGACACGCGCCCTGGGGCTGGCGCGACGCCTCGGGGCTGAGGTGGTCACCCTCACGGGGGATGATGTGGCGGAGGCCCTGCTGCAACTGGCCAGCGAACGCAATGTCTCCCAGATCGTCGTGGGCAAGCCTGACAAACGCACCTGGGGCAGCTCGCTGGCAGATCGCCTCATCGCCGAAAGTGGTGACATTGATGTCTGTGTGGTGCGCCCCGTAGCTGGGCGGCAGCTCACGGCCACCACGACACTTCCCTCTAGCATCCCCATCTCTCAAGTCGCCGAATATAGCTGGGCAGTGGCGCTCACGTTCGTGCTGACGAGCCTGTGTTGGGCCCTTTTGCCGATCACCGGCTACACCTTTGTCGCGCTCGTTTTGTTGCTCGGCGTCATGGCCGCAGGCATGCGTTTCAGCCGAGGCCCCGTACTGGCCATGGCCTCCGTCAGTGCCCTCGCGTGGAACTACTTTTTCATTCCACCGCAGTTTACCCTGCACATTGATCAGCCTGAGGACATGCTCATGTTTGGCATGTTCTTTCTGGTGGCTCTCAGCATGGGCCACCTCACCACACGTCTGCGCCAGCGTGAGGCCGCCGAGCGCCGCCGCCAGCGCCAGACGGCGGCTTTATTGCGCGTCACTCAAAGCGCCGCCCTGGCCGCCGAGCCTGACAAAGGCCTGCACGAAGCTCTGCGTGTGATCACGGATCTCTTGCAGTCTAGCGTCTCCCTGGTGCTGCGGCAAAGTGACCACACCCTCAGTCCAGCGGCTCATACCTCCAGCAGCTTTCAGCCTAACTCCAAGGAGTGGGGCGTGGTGGCTTGGAGCTTTGATCACAAACAAGCAGCCGGTCGTTTCACCGATACCCTGCCCGAATCGGACGCCACCTGGTTCCCTCTGCAAACTGCCACCTCCACCATGGGCGTGCTGGGCATCCGACTGGAGCGGGAAGCGAGACTGGATTTCACCACCCGGCAGACCATTGAGGCGCTGGCCCTGCAGCTCGCTCTGGTTTTGGAGAAAGAGCATTTCATCCAGGCTGCCAGCCGAGCCGAGGTGCTGGAGCAATCTGAAAAGCTACGCCAAACCCTGCTGGACAGCGTTTCCCATGAGCTCAAAACTCCCCTCGCCATCATCAAAGCCAGCCTGGAAGGTCTGAGTGAACAACCAACGGCCACCAACCTTTACACAGGAGAAATCGCCACGGCTACCACACGCCTCCAGCGCGTGGTGGATCATCTCCTGCACATGACTCGCATTGAATCTGCCGTGATGCAGCCGCACCTCGATTGGTGTGACATCCGCGATGTCATCCAGGCTGCCCGCACTGCCGCAGGACCCGCCGTTACCGCCCATCCACTCAGCGTCTTCATTCCAGACACCATGCCTCTCGTTAGGCTGGATCATAGCCTCACGGCACAAGCTGTGGCCAATATCCTGCATAATGCCACCACTTACACGCCTGCGGGCACCGCCATTGAAATCCGTGTTACCTTACAGGGAGATCGCTTTTATCTCATTATTCGGGATCATGGCCCAGGCTTCGCAGGTGAAAGTGTGCTGCGGGTATTTGAGAAATTTTATCGCGCCCCAGGCAGTCCAGCAGGGGGGACAGGCCTAGGTTTAGCCATTGCCCGTGGTTTCGTGCGCGCTCAAGGAGGCGAGATCAGCGCCCGTAACCACCCCGATGGCGGGGCCGAGGTGGCCCTCGAAATGAAACATGTTTTTTGAGCGGTTGTCTTTGCCAGAACCGCGCCGCTCGCTGACGTGTGTTTCTTCCACCGAGTCACCGTCCCTGCATGACCAGCCTGATCATTGATGATGAACCCCAGATCCGTCGCCTGCTGCGACTGGCTCTGGAATCACGCGGCTACACCGTGCGCGAGGCTGAGGCTGGGCAGTTAGGCCTGCAAGAGGCTGCCTTTCACAAACCAGATGTCATCTTGCTGGATCTGGGCCTGCCTGACATGGACGGTCTGGATGTGCTAAAACGCCTGCGTGAATGGAGCGATGTCCCCGTGCTGATCCTCAGCGTGCGCGATCAAGAAAGTACCAAAGTCGCCGCCTTGGAAAACGGCGCAGATGACTACGTGACCAAACCTTTTGGCACCGCTGAGCTCATGGCCCGTCTCTCTGCCATCACTCGGCGGCAGCGCAGCACAGAGGTGGCCGAGGTCACTCTCGGCCTCCTGCACATCAGCCTTGTGGATCATGCCGTCACGCTCGCAGGCCAGGAGCTGAAACTCACCCCCACCGAGTACGCTCTCCTGAAGGCCCTGGCCCGGCATCCCGGTAAAATCATCACCCAGCAGCAGCTCCTCAAAGCCGTATGGCCCGGCACGAACGTAGAACAAACCGCCGCCCTGCGCGTGCATGTGAATCACTTGCGCAGCAAAGTCGGCAGCAGCATCGAAATTCGCAACGAACCCGGTATCGGCTACCGCATTCTTGGTTAGGAAACTTAAGGCTGACGCAAACGCACGCGAAAAAATCGCTTCTTTTCCGTCAGGGGAAAATAGAAACTTCGGTTTACGGGAGCAGCCGGGTACAAATACTCATTGTCCACAGCGGTTAACATCCGCCAGGTGATAAGATCGTGACTGATCTCCACCAAAGCCATGCGGTTTGCTGGCTGGGTAAAATTCACCGTCACCCTCCCATTGGCCTTGGTGATGGCATCGTACTTCCAGCGACTGGCGGCACTTTGGGGATTGGTTCCCAGAGCGTATTCCTCCTGATTGCTCAGGCCGTCGCCATCGGCATCCGCAGCAGGGGCTGCATTGGGCCCTGCGGCAGCGCCAAAATGATCATCCAACCATTGTTGCAAAGTTTGGTAGCCACTCAGTTCCTGGATCCAGCTTGCAATCAAGTTCTCCCCATCAACATCACGCATGAGCGATCCCACCGGAGGCATGCGAGACAACCCTTGGGCCTCACCCTGCATCCGTTTCAGAAGCATCGAATGTTCCGTATCACCCGGTACGATGACACGACTATCAGGATCTGCCCCTTGATTGATCAGACTGCCCTGAATGATCTGGCTAAGCTCCGTGGGCGTGACATAGCGTGCATCCCAGTTTCCCTGCGCGCCTCCGCCAGGCTGGTGGCAGGGGGCACAGTTCACCGCCAGATAAGATCGCGCCCGCCACTCCAGTGACTGAGTGGGCGCCGTGCTCAGTGCCGGTAAATGCGGCTGTATGGACTCCGCCATTCCTGAAAGATATCCAGCCGCGTTCAATAGATCTAACTGCTTCATGTTGGTGCCAGCGAAAGGATACGGCCCATTGATCTGTGCCGTATTAAAACCCAGGGCATAACCTGCCGCAGCCGTGTGGCAGCTCAGGCATTCACTGCGTGAGGGGTAGCGCCAGTACTGGCTACTCCCAAAAGGAACAAGACTGGTTTCACCTGCCGCAGGGACCAGATAGGCTTCTGTGTCTGAAGTCCATTTATAAGTGAGCCCATACACACCGTCGGCAGTCTTCACTAGCAGACGAGTTTCCAGCCGTCTTCTGAATCCATTGACAGGGATTTCAAAATGCTTCACCCACACCGTCCCGGTGGGAAAGGTCCAATTACCCGTCTCGCTGTACCCGATCTTTGGAGTCGTCTCCTTGATGGCAAACCAGCGCTCTTTGATGGCTCCGTCACTCCAGAAGCTCACATTGGGGCGGTAGCGCACAAAGCCTGGAAAAGTAGCCAGGGTGGACATGTCTCGAAACACTCCTACCTCCGAGAGCTTCATTGGCGCTGAGGACGCCGTCCCCCTAACAATCTTGTAAAAAAGGCCATCGTTCAGGCAGCAAAGGAGTGGCTCTTCAGTACTCGGGTTGATACCAAAATCCACGATGCCAGACTTCGAAGGAAGCCCCTGTCCCGTCCACACTCCAGGCGTCGTTTCCTGGTAGGCCCGAATGCGGCCGGAATAGATGTCAGCCACCCAAAACATACCCCGCAGTTCTGGTAACAGAGTCCCACGATAGACAATCCCTGCACAGACGGAGGCCCCAAACATATTGGGGTTTTGGGCACTCGTTCTTGGATAGCTGATGATCGGGGAAACGGGAGAAAAATTCGCCCCTGAAGGCGGGGTCGTGGAACCCGTTGCATCGTTGGGGAATTTGGGGGCACCATTGAAGGCCACGTCCCCTTCCCGCCAGCTCCAGCCGTAGTCGCCACCTTTCACCACTAGATCCACCTCTTCCTTGGTATTCTGCCCCACGTCCCCGAGAAAGAGCCGACCCGTCGTAGGATCAAAATTAAACCGAAAGGGATTCCGAAAGCCTGTAGCATAAATTTCCCTTTTTACATTGGCTGGATTCACACTCCGTCCGTGCCAGGTAGTGCGGCCAATGAATGGATTGTCCGCAGGCACCTTATAGGTCCCCGGATGAATGGCCGAGGGAAAACTGGTGGAGGCCGTCTGAGCCAGCACGGAAGGCCCCTGGTTTGTTGCGAGATTATTCACGTCTAGGCGCAGCATTTGGCCCCAGAAATTTTTATCAATGAAGCGCGCATTATTATACTCATCATCACCGCCGCCCTCATCGCCTAACGAAAGGTAAAGATATCCGTCACCACCAAAGCCGAGGTCCCCGCCGTTGTGATTCCCGATCCGGTCATACAGAGTCAGCAAAGGAGACTCAGTGGCCGCACTCGCGCTTGTAGCTGCACGGAAATTTCCCGCTGTGCCTGTGGCGGTGAATCGTGCCAGCCTCTGATGGAGCTGATTGTTCGTCCGGATGCTGTAGAACAGATAAAACCAGCCGTTTTGCTGATAGTCAGGATGAAAGGCCATGGCCAGCAGCCCGTTTTCATTGTCAGTCGCCAGTGGCCGGTTTTGAGACTGGAGATGCGCCGCCAGATCCATGAACAAACTTTTTGTTGGGGAGCTACCACCTACCCCATGGATGATCCAGATCTTTCCCTCACGCTCATTGACGTACACACGGCTCGTCTCCCCCGTTGGGTATGTGCTACCCATCGGGGCATTAAAGGTCACGCCAGGAAACGCAGAAACGATCGCATAAGTCAGCGGTCCTGAAGTCTCAGGCGGTGTCGTGGCAGGTAGATATAGGGACGTGTTTGCCTGCCGGACGATCTGCCCATGCAGAGGCACCTGGGTTAGGACCAATAGGCAAAGCAGTCGCAGGAAAGTTAGAACCAGAGAAAAGCGCATAGCCGGGGGGGGACTTTGGAAGGACATTAATCGGACGACCTATCTTATGTAAAGAAAAGATCGTCCCGCCCCCAGCCCCCGGCCCTATCTCCAGGTCTCAACCCTCACTCCTCTTGGGCTTTGCCTTTCGCTTTTTTCTTCCCCTTCCCTTTGGAACTGCCGTTGCTTTGGCGGCCAGAAGTAGAGGGTACTTCTTCATCTGCTGCGGGCAGGGCAGCCGCCAGCTTGGCCTTTACTTCTGCCAGTCCCTTATCTTGGGCCAAGTTGGTCCACTCGTTCGGGTCTTGAGTGTGATCATAGAGTTCCTCGCTCCCGTCCGCATAGCGGATGTAGCGCCAGCGGGCATCACGCACGCCATGATTACCACGACCATGCGTGCAGATGGCCACCTGATCCCACGCTACGGTAGGATCTTTCAGCAGCGGCATCAGGCTGGCACCTTTGACATGTGCAGGCAGGGGCAGCCCCGTCAATTCACACAGCGTGGGGTAAATATTCATGTAGTCCACAGGGGCTTTGCAAACAAGGTTAGGCTGCGTGATGCCAGGGGCTACGATGGCGCAGGAAGTGCGCGTGGTTTCCTCCCACAGGGCAAATTTGCGCCAATGCTGCTTCTCCCCGAGAGCCCAGCCGTGATCTGTCCACCAGACAATCATCGTTTTATCCTTACGCGGGCTCGCATCCAACCCGTCCAGTAGGCGCCCCACCTGATCATCCAAAAACGAGATGGTGGCCAGATACGCCTGCACCGCCTTTTTCCACTGGTCACCTTTCAGCACTGCCGCATGGTCACCCTGCGGTTTGGCCATCTGCACGCCGGCCGCAGGTATGTCGGCAAGGTCATCCTCCTTTGTCACGGGAAGCTGGATGCCCTCCAATGGAAAACGGTCGTAATACTCACGCGGCACATACCACGGCAGGTGCGGTTTCACATAGCCCACCCCGAGAAACAGTGGCTGATCCAGAGGCGCTGTCTTCAGGTGATTCACAGCCCAGTCCGTCAGCTTGTAGTCGCCCATCTCCTGCGGCTTTGCTTCCACAGCCCCCCAGTCAAAGTGGCCGCTTTTCAGTCCATTCAGGTTTTCTTCATGATCGCTGATGCTGGGAAAAAGCCCCGCCCATTCCGTCCAGCCATCTTCACGACCTTCGGCATTAAAATTGTGGTAAATCTTGCCACCGCCCCGGGTATTGTAGCCCTGGGCCAGAAAGTGGCGATTGATTGTCAGCGTGTCCTTCATCACCCCTTGAGCGGGATCTCCATTCGTATAAATGCCCGTCTGCCAGGGCCGCAGGCCACTCATCAGCGCAGCGCGCGAAGGGTTGCACGCTGGGGCCGCGCAATGGCTATTGCTGAAGGCCATCCCGCGCGCGACGAGGCGATCAATGTTCGGCGTCTTCGTCTGGGGATGCCCACCCAGATACGTGACCCAGTCATTGAGATCATCCACGGCGATAAAGAGCACATCCGGCTTTTCAGCCGCTGAAACTTGCAGAGCAAAGAGACCCAACAGGACCGTGAGGAGACACATCAATTTCATGGGCGCTGGGAACGTGGCAGCCGCTCTCCATCTTCCCACTTTTCTTCATTGCTTCCACGAGGTCGAAAACGCACTGCCGTAAATCCTCAGCGCGGCGCCGGCAGCACGCCCGCAAGGAGCATCAGCACGACCAATACCAGAAGCAAAGCCGTGGCCACAGAGAAAGTGGTCTTGGAAGGGATGGGGGTAATATTCATAATTTCGTCTTCTTTATACCTCATCTATCCGTAAATGCATAGTACATACCATGTAAATCATTCCAAAAATCGTTTGAGCCCTAAATAGACGTCACCTTTCAGATTCAGTGGATCGGCTTTGCACGTCCCCTAACCAAAAGATGCGCAACTTTTCACAAGCTTTGAAATTAAAATAAAGAAACTGCGAATCTTCACGTTTCAGCCGCCGTCAGACCGAAGCCTGCCTTCACGCCATGAAAAAAATCGTCCTTCTCCTGCTGGTAGCCGCTGCCGCTCACGGCGCAGCACTGCCCGAAGCCACTCAGATCGATAGCTTGCTCGCTGCCGATTGGCAAAAGCACAACCTGCAGCCGAACGCCACCGCACCGGATGAAGTCATCGTTCGTCGTCTGTATCTCGACATCGCAGGCCGCATCCCCACTGTGGAAGAAACTCGCGACTTCATGAAGTCGGTGGATCCACAGAAGCGCACCAAGCTCATTGATAAGCTCCTGGCCAGCGACGGCTACACCAGCCACATGTTTAACTTCTGGGCCGATGTGCTGCGCCTAACCGACAATACCAAAGGGAAGATCACCGCTGAGGCTTATGAAGAATGGCTGAAAAAAGAACTGAAGGCCAACACCCCCTACGACCAGTTTGTGAAAAAGCTGCTCACCACCGAAGGCGGTGCCTGGGACAGTGGCAGCATCGGCTTTTACCAGCGCGATGAAAATAAGCTCGACCACCTCGCCTACACCGTGCAGGTCTTCCTGGGCACCAGCATCGTCTGTGCCCAATGCCATAACCACCCCTTTGATAAATGGTCCCAAAAAGACTATTACAGCATGGCCGCCTTTACCTACGGCATGGACACTCGTGGCGGCGGTGTGAATGAAATCAAGCTGCCAAAACGCCCCGAGGGCAGACAGATCCCAGAGGCTCTGGCTAAGATGTCTAACAAAGAGCGTCGTCAGTTCATGAAAGACCACCCTGAAGAGGTGGCAAAAATGCGCAAAGAAGCTGCCGCCAGCCAAACCACCGCCAGCAGCCGAGAAGACATGCAGCAGGTGCGGAAAGCCCTGGGCGATGTGATGAAACCTCTGCGCTACACCGCCATCACCTGGAATGAAGGCAAGCTACCCAAACTGCCAGCGGACTACGCCTACACCGATGCCAAGCCCGGTGACACCATCGAACCCCGCGCCATGTTCGGCCACGAGGCCAAACCCAAAGAAGGCCAGACCACCGTGCAGGCCTTTGCCGACTGGATGACTTCCCCAGAAAATCCACGCTTCACCACCGTCATCGCCAACCGCATGTGGAAACATGTCTTTGGCAACGCCCTCATCGAGCCCCTCGATGAAATGACCGACTCCTCCGTCGCCAGCAACCCTGCCCTCATGGAGTACCTCACGCAGCTCATGATCGAGAAAAAATACTCGCTCAAATCTTTCCTGCGTGTGCTTTACAATACCGATACCTACCAGCGCATGGCCAGCACCCAGGAAGTGGCCTTGGGCGAGATCAATCACTTCACCGGGCCCAGCCTCCGTCGCATGAGTGCTGAGCAAGTCTGGGACTCCATGATCACCCTCACCAAAGGCAATGTGGATGGCGAAGTGGACGATGAAAACCAGCGTCTCCATCAATACCTGGGAGACCTGAACATGTTCATCACCACGATGAAAGAAAAAGGCCCGGAAGGCATCATCGCCGCCGCCAAAGCAGGCATGGAACAGCGAAAAGAAAACGACCGCGAACTGGATGCCATGCGCGCTAAGATCGCTGAAAAAGGCACCACCAGCCCAGCCGAAGCTAAAGCCCTGGCCAATGCCGCGAACAAACTCCGCCGCGAATCCAGCAATGAACTGCTCGTCAACCTCATCGGCGAAGAGCGAGCCGAGGCCCTCATTCAGGGCTATCGCCCTAACAAACAAGAAAACAAACGTCCACGCCTTGACCGCAGCGTCATGGCCACCCTCACTAAAGAGCAGCGTAAGGACCTCGTGCGCAGCGCGGGTAACAACACCATGGTCTCCCGCGCTTCCGAGCTCCCCTCCCCCGCCCGCCCCGGCCACTTTCTGCGCACCTTTGGCCAGTCAGACCGCGAGGTCATTGATAACGCCAGTGACGATGCCTCCGTGCCCCAGGCCCTCACTTTGCTGAATGGTCCTGTGGTGGAAAGCCTCACCAGCCCCATCTCGTTGCTCAGCCAGCAGCTTAATAAAGCAGGGAGCAACGACCAAAAAGCCGCCTTCCTCTACGAAGCCCTGCTGAGCCGCCTGCCCACCAACAACGAGCGCGCAGTCCTTTCCCAAGTCCTCAACGAACGTGGTGACCAGGCCATCGAAGACATCACCCACGCCCTCATCACCGGCTCCCAGTTCCTCTTCATCCAGTAAGAGACTTCTTCCATCCCCTAGCCCTTTCTCGTTATGAATTCTTCCTTTCTCCGTGCCGATGAGCCTACGCGTCGTGACTTTGTCATGAACATCGCCAAGACCTGCCTGGGCGTCTCCGTCATGTCTCCGCTCATGCGCGGCCAGGCGCAGGCCGTTGCCTTTGAGGGCAGTTCTAAGGCCCGACAAGTGGCCACCGCCAGAAACGTCATCTACCTCTACATGGCAGGTGGCATGACCCATCTCGATACCTTCGGCGTCAGCCCAGGGGCTGCCACCATGGGCGATACCAAATGCATCCCCACCAGTGCGGATGGCGTCCAGATCGGTGAAGGGCTGCCCACCGTGGCCAAACACATGCATCATGGCGTCATCATCAATAGCCTCTCCAGCACACAGGGTGCCCATGAACAGGGGAACTACTATCAGCACACCGGCTACACCATGCGCGGTGCCACCCGCCACCCCACCATGGGCGCTTGGCTGCAAAAATTTCAGGGCAAGGGCAATCCAGACCTGCCAGGCACCGTCGTCATTTCCAATGATAGCAAACACCCAGGTGGAGGTTTCTTCGAGGCCTCCTTCCAGCCCTTGCTGCTGAACAATCCCAGCACCGGCCTCCAGCACAGCAAGCGCATGGCCAGCCTCGACGAGTCGGATCTCGACTACCGTCTCGGCCTGTCAGCCAAGCTCAATGCCGGTTTTGAAAAGACCTACTCTCACAGCGCCGTCCGCGCCTACAGCGACGTCTATAAAGACGCCGTCCGCGTCATGAAAAGCGCAGACCTCACCGCCTTCGATCTCAGCCAGGAATCCGCAGAACTGCAAAGCGAATACGGCGAGTCCACTTTTGGCCAAGGCTGCCTTCTCGCCCGCCGTCTCGTCGAGCACGGAGTGCGCTTCATCGAAGTCACAAGCGGTGGCTGGGACATGCATAACGACCTCCACGCCCGCTTGCCGGAAAAGATCGCCGAATTGGACAAAGCCCTCGGTGCTCTCCTGGGTGACCTTGAGCGTCGCGGCCTCCTCCAGGACACTCTCGTCGTCCTCACCAGCGAATTTGGCCGCACTCCTGACATCAATCAAAACGCCGGTCGCGACCACTACCCCAAAGCTTTCAGCTCCGTCCTTTGGGGCGGCGGCGTGCAGGGCGGCCAGACCTATGGCAAAACGGACAAAGGCATCGAAGTCACCGAAAACAAAGTCTCCCCGCCTGATCTCAATGCCACCATCGGTTACGCCCTCGGCCTGCCCCTGGACCAAGTGCTCTACTCCCCCACCAAGCGCCCCTTCACCATTGCCGACAAAGGCCAGCCCATCACCGCTCTTTTTGGTTAGGCCTGGCAGGAAGCAGCCCCAAGGGCTTATGGAATTGAGCCCAGCAGAACCCTGGGTCATGAACAACTTGAAAACCCATCGCCCCCAACCGCAACGGGGTTACTTCCTCCGCCGAAGATCTGCCCTGCCCCCCTGGACGGAACCTCGTTGAGGTTCCCCCCTCACTTGTTCGTGTCATCCGCCTACCCCAGGGTTGTTCCAACCCTGGGCTGAAAGACACAAGCCCTTTGGGCTTTGATGAACATGACGGCCAAAAACCTCCGTCGTCACCCACGATTCGCCCCTTTCCTCCAAGCCCAAAGGGCTTACGGAGTTGAGCCCAGGGTTCGAAGAACCCTGCGGTACAACACGCCGCACCTCCGCCTCCGCGATCAACCCCACGGGGTTGCGTCCATCGCCGAAGATCTGTCCTGGCCCCAACCTCGGACGAAACCTCGTTGAGGTTCTCCCTTCACCTTTTCATGTCGTCCGCCAATCCCAGGGTTGTTCCAACCCTGGGCTGAAAGACACAAGCCCTTTGGGCTTTGATGAACCAGGCAGCCCCCACCATCGTCCATCTCTCATCTCCTTTCCCCAGCCCAAGGATAGATTCACTCGGCGACCAAAGAACCTCATACATTGCCCCATCGCGGTTATTTTCCCCAAGCCCAACGGGCTTACGAAGTTGAGCCCAGGGTTCGCACAACCCTGGGTCACGAATAACCCGACATCTCGCCCCCCACGACCAACCCCAACGGGGTTGCGTCCGTCGCCGAATGTCCCTCGCGCCCCTTTCAATCCCACACATACCGCTCATCCCAAGCCTGCCCGTGTGCCGACAAAATGCTGCGTAACTCCTCCTGGAATGTGTGCTGCCGATGATGTTCTGCCTGCCCTAGAATGTACTGGATCACCGCTGGCACCTTAGATTCCGAAACGGAAAAACATCCGTAACCCGCCTGCCAATGAAACTTCCGGAACAAACCGCCTCGTGTTTGAATCCAGGCTGTTGAAACACGTTTCACCTCTTTGACAAAATCAGCGATGGTGATCGTCCGCGACAACGTCGTGAGCAGATGCACATGATCTTCAACCCCACCTATCTGAAGAGGCAGACAATCGAGCGTTTTAGCACACCCGCCCAGATACGCATGCAGCTCATCCCGAAAGGCCGTATTCTGAAAAACAGGCTCACGACCCTGCGTCGAAAAAACAGTGTGAATGACAACTCGCGCTAACGATTGAGGCATAACCAAAAGATTGAAGGGGACGGTCAAAACGCTCAAGTCTAACTTTCACGATCTCATCGGTGCTGCCACAAGCGCAAAAAATGAGCCTCACCGGATGGCGAAAACACCTTTCGCCGGCGCCAATGTCTGCTCCCCAAGCCCAAAGGGCTTATGGAATGAGCCCAGGGTTCGAAGAACCCTGAGTCACGAATAACCCGACACCTCGCCCGCACCACACCCAACTCCAACGGGGTTGCGTCCTCCGTCGAATATCTGCCGCGGCCCCAATCCTGGACAGAACCTCGTTGAGGTTCACCCTGAACCTATTCATGTCGTCCACCGACCCCAGGGTTCTGCGAACCCTGGGCTGAAAGACAAAAGCCCTTTGGGCTTGATGAACCTAAGTTGAGGTCAGGGTTGGAACAACCCTGGGGCACAAGACGCCATCTCGCCGCCTCCGCGATCAACCCCAACGGGGTTGCGTCCATCGCCGAAGATCTGCCCCACCCCCGGACAGAACCTCGTTGAGGTTCCCCCCCTCACCTGTTCGTGTCATCCGCCTACCCCAAGGTTGTTCCAACCCTAGGCTGAAAGACAAAAGCCCTTTGGGCTTCCAAAACCTGGTGGCCAAAAAGCCCCACCTCTAAGTCTCACCTTATTTCCCTAGCCCAAGGATGGATTAACGCGGTGATCGAACAACCTCCTCAATTGCCCCGTCGCGGCAATTTGTCCCTAAGCCCAAAGGGCTTACGTCGTTAGCCCAGGGTTCGAAGAACCCTGGGGCAGAACACGCCACATCCTCATCCCACGACCAACCCCAACGGGGTTGCGTCCTCCATCGAATATCTGCCGTGGCCCCTCCCAGGACGAAACCTCTTTGAGGTTCACCATTCATCTTTTCATCTCATCCACCTACCCCAGGGTTGTTCCAACCCTGGGCTGAAAGACAAAAGCCCTTTGGGCTTCATGGACCTGACGGCAAAACCGCCATTACTCACATCCGGCATCCTTTCACAACAACGGGTTGCATCCGCCATCGAGGATCCTTCTCGGACCGCCGCCACCCCGCACGGCAGCTCATCACGGCCAACCTCCCCCCCAAGCCCAAAGGGCTTGCGTCATTGAGCCCAGGGTTGGAACAACCCTGGGGCACGAATAATCCACACCTCGCCCGCACCAACCCCAACGGGGTTGCGTCCGTCATCGAATGTCCCTCGCGGCCCCTAACCTCACGCAAGACCCTTTTGGCGCTTCGCATGAATCGCCGCTGAGTACTCACTGCTGTTAAAGTCCACATACTCCTCAGACAGATCACTCGTGTAAACGATGTGATTGGCCGTGCCTTGATTGAGATCAATCGTCACCGAAAAACGCGGTTCCTTCACCACTTTCTCCAATTCACTCACGGGCGTATTCGTGGTTAGGCCACCTTTGCAGGCAATGAGGCCGCCGAAGTAGATATCAATGAGCTCCTCCCTCAGACGCGCTCCAGAATACCCTACGGCATGGATCACGCGTCCCCAGTTCGGGTCGCTGCCGTGCCAGGAGCACTTCACCAGCATGGACTTCGCCACCGCTTCTGCCGCCTTCTTGGCATCGGCATGGGTGCGGGCATTGCGCACACGGATCTCGACAAACTTTGTCACGCGTTCCCCATCGCTCACGATCATCTTCGCCAGTTCCAGCATCACTTTGTGCAGCGCACAGCGAAAGATCTTCGCCTCGTCACTGCCTTTCTTGATCGGTGGGCACTCGGCCATGCCATTGCTCATCACAATGACGGTATCGTTCGTGCTCGTATCGCCATCAATGGTGATGCAGTTGAACGACTGATCCACCGCGCTGCGCATCGCCCGCTTCAGTTCATCAGGAGAGATCTTCGCATCGGTCGTGATGAAGCACAGCATGGTCGCCATGTTCGGGCAGATCATGCCCGCACCTTTGGCAATACCACCAATGCGGAAACTGCCGTCCCCGCAGGGCACTTCGATGGAGTAACTCTTCGGCTTCGTATCGCTGGTCATGATGGCGCGTGAAGCATCATCAGACCCTGTGGGCGTGAGTTTTTCTGCCAGTTCTTTCACCCGGGGCGTGATGCGCTGGATGGGCATGTTCATGCCGATGATGCCGGTGGAACACACCTGCACCTGACGCATGCGGATGCCCAGTGCCTCGGCCGTAGCTTTGCACATGGCCTTCGCATCCTGGATACCCTGAGGTCCAGTGCAGGCATTGGCATTGCCACTGTTGGCAATGATGGCACGCACGTCGCTGTCCTTGATGTGCTGCTGGGAGACACGCACGCAGGCCGCACGAACTTTATTCGTGGTGAAGACCGCATCCGTCACCGTAGGCCCATCGGAGGCCAGCAGCATCAGGTCCAGTCGGGTTGCCTCTGGATTTTTGATCCCGCAGGAGATGGCTCCCGCACGGAATCCGCGCGCAGCCGTCACCCCACCGTCAATGATTGTAAATGGCACCCGCACCTCGCGGAAGGGATCAAAGAAATCGTCACTCATACACTCAAAAGTCCTGCAGCAGGGTCAAAGCCACACACAAGGTTCATGTTCTGCACCGCCTGGCTGGAGGCGCCTTTGCCGATGTTATCCTCGGCACTCATCAAAATCAGGCGGCCCGCCCGTGTGTCCATGGCCCAGCCGATGTCCACAAAGTTCGTCCCCATCACATGCTTGGTATCCGGGCTCTGGTTTTTGCCCAGTAGCCGGATGAAGGTCTGGCCCGCATAGGCTTCTTTCAACACAGCCTCCACTTGCTCAATCGTCACACCCGGTTTCGGCGTGGCAAAAATGGTGGTGCAGATGCCTGCAAAGACAGGCACCAGGTGCGGCACAAAGGACAACCTCACCGGACGTCCCGCCGCGATCTCCAGCTCCTGCCCCACTTCGCTCAAATGGCGATGCTGTGGCACGCTGTAGCTGCGCAGGCTGTTTTGGATCTCACAAAACAGCAGCGGGATACTGGCATTCCGCCCCGCCCCACTGGCCCCGCTCATGCTGGAAACGGCCAGCGGATCTTCCGCCAATAGCCCAGCCTTCAACAGGGGGATCAGCGGCAGCAAGATGCTCGTCGGGTAGCAGCCCGGGCAGGCGATGAGACGGGCCTTTTGGATCTCTTCCGCACGCACTTCAGGCAGGGCATACACCGCCTCATCCAGCAGCTCAGGTGCGGGATGTTCATGAGCATAAAATTCTTTATAAACCTCCGCACTGCGCAGACGGAAATCAGCACTCAGGTCAATGACCTTGATGCCCGCTTCCAGTAGCGGTTTGGCATACTCCACGGAGACTCCATGAGGCAGGGCAAGAAAGGCGATCTGGGCACCACTTTCCTTCAGCGTGGCGACATCGGGATTCGTGAAAGTCAGCGTATCCGCCACGCCCACTTGGCGGAAGCGGGGGAACTCAGCCGAAAGCGTTTTACCCGCGAGCGTGCGGGAGGTAACCGCGACCAGCTCGGCATGAGGATGGCGCAGCAGCAGCTTCAGCAGTTCAATGCCTGAATAACCACTCGCACCAAGGACGGCAACTTTGACTTTGTCTAACATCGGGAGGGCGAAGTATGCGCCCCTGCGCCCGTCTCGCAAGACCTGATTTAAGTTGTGTGTGACGATGAGCCACAAAACTCCGCCGCTATGCCCCGCTGTCATGCTGAGACTAAGGAGGCTGCATTGGAGAGATGCAGGGGCCACCGCGAGAGATGGAGCGTCAACAACGACACGAATCCAAGCAACCTATAACTCAAAACCTCACCGCTATGAAACACGCACCTACCGCCGCCGGGGCCCTCCTAGGCCTTCTGTTTGTCACCTTTGGCCTGAACTTCTTCTTCAACTTCATCCCCATGCCAGCGGATCCCTCCCCTCCGGATGCTCCACATAAGCTCTTCATGGCCGCACTCTTCCCCACAGGTTACCTTGCCTTTGTGAAGGTGCTGGAGATCACGGGAGGTCTTCTCGTGGCCTTGCCGAAAACGCGCAACCTTGGCCTGCTCATCCTCGGCCCCATCGTGGTGAACATTCTGGCCTTCCATGTCTTCCTGACCAAGGGCGCGGGTCTGTTTGAACCTCCGGTGCTGCTCATCACCGCTCTTTCCGCCTACCTGCTCTTCGCTGGCCGCCGTGCCTTTGCCGGACTGTTGAAGGCATAAATCCCCCCCGGAAACCAGGAGCCAGTCTTTCGCAGATCGCGGGAGGCTGGCTCTCTTTTTACCCGGGAGATCCCATGACTTCTTCATGGACCCACCGCCGGGGCTGCGCTATCCGCATGAGTATGCAGATCACCAGTGCCAGCAATGAAAAGATCAAACACGCACGCCGTGTCCGCGATGGACGCGAGCCCGGACTGATCTTCATTGAGGGCCTGCGCCTAGCCGAGGAAGCCGTCAATTCCGACCTAACCATTGAAGTCTGTTTTTCTGATTCCCTTGACCCATCTGAGCCGCGCCTCGCCACACTCTTGCATCGGCTGGAACAAAACTCCGTGCCTCACTTCACCACCACCACGGACATCATCCGAGGCATGAGTGACACCGTGCGGAGTCAGGGTATCATCCTCATCGCCCGCCGTCCAGGTCAGCCAGCGACAGGTATCTGGCAAAAAAACGCCACCTTATTGTTGGGGTTGGATCGCCTACAAGATCCAGGCAATCTAGGTACCCTCATTCGCACAGCAGAGGCCGCTGGGGTCGGCGGCATCGTCTCGCTGAAAGGCAGTGCGGATGCTTTCTCGCCTAAAGTCTTGCGCAGCTCCATGGGCTCAGCCTTCCGCTTACCCCTGCTGGAAAATGCAAGCCCCGCAGATCTTCAAGCTTTGCAGGCAAACCAGGGATTCCAAATCGTCGCCGCCGCGGGTGAGGGCGAAATGGATTACACCGACTACAATTGGCAGCAGCCCACACTTTTATTGTTAGGCAATGAAGGGCGCGGTGTGGCCCCAGAACTGATGCAGCAGTGCGACGTACGCCTTCGTATCCCCATGCACGCAGGGGTGGAATCGCTCAACGTCGCCGCAGCCGGAGCCGTCATGCTGTTTGAGGCGGCACGTCAGCGCCGGTGATTCAGCGCAGCGTGCGCGGCACAAAGGCCCACTGCATGCCAGCCGCCTCAGCCGCCACGATGCCCGCCTGACCATCTTCCAGCACCAGGCATTCCTTGGGATCAACCCCCAGCTTCTCAGCCGCGAGCAGGAACATATCCGGCGCAGGTTTGCCCCGCTTCACATACGCAGGCGTCACGATGACCGGGAACAGGTGCAGCAAACCGCTGGCCGCCAAGCAGCCGCGCACGATGATTTCTTCGCTGCCTGAGGCCACAGCCATTGGAAACTTGCCTTCCAGCGAACGTGCAAAATCCGCCACCGGTTTGATCGCCTCCATCTGCGGGATGATCTTCAAAAACATCTCCACCTTGGATTCAGCCACAGCATCTGGATCAATGGCGCTGTCATACTTCTCATTCAGTTCCATCACCACATCTTGCTCACGCACACCTGCACGGGCGTAGAAAAATTCTTCGGTGAAGTCGAAGGGGGCACCATGCAGCTTCAGAGAGGCCAGCCAAGCTTCGTAATGCTTTGGCATGGAGTCCACCAGGGTGCCGTCACAATCAAAGATGTAGGCGCGAAAAGGGTAATCAGGAATTTCGAGCATGAGGAGGGTAGCCAATTCTTATACCAGGACTGGCCCGATGTCGAACGCCACCTATTCCATCACTTTGATCTCAGTGTCCCTCGCCCTTACCTTCCAGGTAATCGAGGGCCTTGGTAAAGCTGGACTGGGAGAGGAAGTGATTCAGACGCGCCGAAAGCTGCGACTTTAATCGAGCATGCTCAGCGCTCAGGGCCTCGGACACGTGCTGCAATGCTGCTAAATGAGCCGCCGGATCTCGGTCCCGAAAAGAATGATCGGCGATGGTTTCCAGCCGCTGACGCAGCAAGGCATGAAGGGTAACAAATTCAGGATTCACAGCGATTTATCAATCAACAGAGCCGCCGCGCGTCGTGGGTTCGGGTGGTAACCATTCATCCCTGCGCGGATCTTCTTAGCACGGTCCACACAGGCCTCAGCTTTCTGAAAATCTCCCGAAGCTTTATAGACAGCTCCTAGGTTGATGTAGGTCTGCGAAAGATCTCCCGGATCTATTTGATCCTGCGCCAGATTTTGCCGGATGCTCAGCGCGTGCTCATGCATCTGCTGGGCATTTTCCACGTCCAGATTCGCGTAATACAGTACGCCGAGGTTGTTATAGACTGAGGCCACTCGCGCACTGCGTTCCCCATCCGTGAGTTGGAAAATATCCAGAGCTTCCTGGTAGTATTGCTCCGCCTTAGCGTAGTCCCGCGTCTGCTTGAAGATCATCGCCAAGTTATTCTTGATCGTGGCCACCTTGTCACTGGTGGCGATGCCCCCTTGGTCGGCAATCTTCAGGGCCTTTTGATAATACTCCGCCGCCTGATCCGCACGACCCCAGCGATCATACAGATGCGCCAGCAGCGAGTGAATGCCCGTGAGCAGTTCAGCATCTGGTTTGCGCGGTTCCTGGGCGCGAAAAAGAGCCTCACGATAGAGCGACTCCGCCTTGCGAAAGTCCCCTTCCTTTTGCCGCAGATCCGCTAAAACGCTGATCTGCTCCACCAACGCGCCCACCCGCGACGAATCGTGGTAGGCAACACGCCGTGCCTCCTCCACGCTGCGAGAGGCGGCGGCGATTTGACGCTCCAGGTTGGGGTCCACAAAGAAGAATAGGCTAAACCGCGACAGGGATCAACTCGCGTCGCGGTAAGATTGGGCGAGAGTGGCGATCTGGTTACGCGCCTTCGCCATCATGTCACGGGAGACACCCGCGTTCTCATACCAGTGCGTGTATGCATGGTTATCGAACATGATGTCAAACTGGGCAATCAAGCGCTCAAAAACCGCCGCGATGCCCGTGTGATTCACCAGGGCCAGGCCACTGGAGGCAAAACCTTCCGGCGCTGTCTCCGCATACCCCAGTTTCAGACCGCCCGAGGCAGGCATGTAGCTCGCATAGTTGAGGGATTTGCGAATGGTGGCCATATTTTCATCCACATCCTTCGCCTTCACATCTCCCCGGAAGAGGGCGCTCGCTGCCAGATAAACGCCCTGCTGCCAATCAATAGCCGCTGTGAAATTATCCTGAGCAAAGGTCTCACGAGCCAGGTCTGGGAAATTCGTCCGCACCTGCCCTTCCTGTCCCGCCCCACGCATCGGCGCAAAGCTAGCCGTGAGGAAATGATTGCCAGGGAACGGCACCAGATTGGTCACAAACTCACTCAGGTCGGTGTTTAATTTACCCGGGAAACGCAAAGACGCCGTCACTGAGCTCACAATGAGCGCGATGATGTTATTCAGGTCCATGTAGTTCGGGCTGCGATTCAGCTTCGCTTTAGCGATGCGGAACAGCGCCTCGTTATCCAGCAACACAGCTCCATCCGCATTGTCCAAGATGCGCTGCAGAGTCAGGATGGCATTGTAGGGCTCCACAGCCGAATCGGAAATCAGGGGAGAGGGCACCACCGAAAAAGTGAAGATACGCTTTTTCGGATATGCCTGGCGCAGCCGCTCCAAGATCAGCGAGCCAAGGCCTGAGCCGGAACCGCCACCGATGGAGTGCGTCATCAAGAACCCTTGTAGGCCCTTGGTTTTTTCGACCGCGCTATCAATGACGTTCATGATCTGGTCAATGACCTTCTCACCCTCGACATTGTAACCACGCGCCCAGTTGTTCGCCGCACCGGGGATCTTGCGCACGATGCTGCTCTCATCAAAAAGCTGAGACATGTCGCCCCCTTCAATACGGGCGATGACTCCAGGCTCCAAGTCCACCAAAACAGCCCGTGGCACATACTTGCCATCACGCACCTTGTGAAAGAAGACTTCCATGTTGGAATTTGCCGCAGCATTGCTGCCTTCTTTCAGGGTACCTGCTTCTGTGAGGCCATGCTCGCGCAAAGCCAACCTCCAAAAGCTATCGGCGATCTGGTTGCCACACTGTCCGACGTGAATGCTTAAAATCTCTCTCACAGTTTGTTCTCCGGGATGGTTCTTAAAACGGTTGGTTTAGAGGCAATTGCGGCGCGTCTAGCGGCGGCGATCCACCAGGTCACGCAGGCTCATGGAGCCTCGTGCATCATCACTCACACCAGCGGCAGCAGCACGCATGCCAGTATCGCCAGCGCTATCCTGCACCTTGGCCTTAGCACCGCTCTCTTCCGCCACTTGATAGCTCTGCACCAGTTCCTGGGCAGAAGCACGCAGGACATTGATCTGCTCCTCAGACATGCCTTCGTTGAGATACCAGTTAGCGAAGGCCTTGCGCTGCCAGAGTTTGTCAAAGTTGTGGCAGATCCGGTCCAGCACACGGGCAATTTCCGTGTTGTTCGCCAGCAGCACCATGCTCTTACGGTGAGAAATACCGGGCTGCTCCACATAGCCGATTTTAAATGCCGTGGGGATCCAGTAAGTCAGCGGCAGCTTCTCCCTCATCGCAGCCAGGGCCGCATCAGCCAGAGGTTTATCCTCCATGATCCCGCGGTAAAGCACCGCCGTGCTGAGGAAGCGCCCTTCCATGGGTGAACAAGCAGCAAAGACGGACCCGTTATCGAAGAGAGACTTGATCATCTCCTCAATGCCCAATTCCTCAAACTTACTGCGGTCTGGCGGTGTCAACGGAGCAAAGGCGCACATGAGGAAGTGCAGCGAGGGTTGAGGAACCAAGTTCGTCAGCAGCTCTCGCAGGCTGATTTCCACCGTCAGGAACCCACTGAAACGCATGGAGGCGGTGATGCCAGCCAGAGCTTCCGTGATCAACAGATTCAGGTCATCCACCGTCGGGCTCTCGATATTCCATTTGCGGTGAGCCAGGTCAAAAAGCGCCTCATTGTCAAAGATCAGGCACGCATCGGCAGAACGGCGCAGCGTGTTTAGCGCGAAGACTGTGTTGTAAGGCTCCGTCACCACCGAAGACACCTGAGGAGATGGCAGTACCGCACAACTCAGCACTGGGATTTCGCCATATTTCTCCTTCAAGGACTCGATCAAAAGAGCCCCAAAACCCGACCCTGTACCGCCACCGATGGCGTGCAGTACGATGATGCCACCTACATTATCGCATTTATCAATTTCATAGTCCAGTCGGCTCATCACCTCTGGCAACACTTCGCGTCCTGCGCCCAGGTAACCCACGGCAAAGTTGCCGCCCGCCCCTTCTGTGCGGGAAATCAAGTTTGCCGGATTGAAAAGAGAGCCACTTGTTGCCTTCACGTTATCAATCACACTCGGCTCCAGATCCACCATGATGGCGCGTGGCACGTAGCTGCCAGAGGAAGATTCGCCCAACTTGGAGAAAAAAGAGCTCCAGTTCCCACGTGGCGCTACCCCTGGGGCCGTCTGTCCTGTGAGCGGGTCTATCCCATGCTCAAGGCAAACCGTCTTCCAAAAGGAAGCCGCGATCTGATTACCTGCCTGACCTATCGAAACGACAATGGTGTTGTTGACCTTCATTCAGTGACTGGAATTTCAATCTTTTCTATTATGTTTGAGAATGTTTGCAACATTACTTCTCAAAATAAAGACTGTTGGCCAAATGATAGCAAGAATGATCCCAATGTACACAGGAGTTTAGCAAAGTTTTTCCCGCTCGATTCCTCAAAACCTTGAATACCAGAAAGCTAGGCACGACTCGGAAACTCCAATTCATGGAGCTTTCCGCGCACAAAAAACGCCTATTTCACAACCCGGCTGTCGTATTTTGATAAACCGACATCGCAAATCTAAATTTTAGCCTCCCAGAGGCTCTGCGTCAGACTCATTGGCCAATGCACCACAGGTGTTTGTAGCCACGGATGAAAATCTGGCCTTCGCTCACCGCCATGGAGCCAATGACCTTTTCCCCAATGGAATTCGTCGCCAAAAGCTCAAACTTTGGGCTAGCACGGAAAACGAAAGCGTCCCCACCCTGATTCACCGCATAGCACAGTCCATCCGCCGTGAGCACGATGGATGACCAATTTTGTCCCGTCGGCCCGGGTCCTTTAAGGCGCTCATTCCACACCATCTGCCCAGTTTTCAGGTCTCGACATTCCGCGATGCCCCCGTCACTGAGGATGTAGTGATGGCCCTGATAAACCACCCCAGAGCCGATCCTCTGGCTCACCTTCGGCAAGTGCCAGAGACGGTGCGTTTTCGTCACGTCCCCCTGCCCTCCAGCTTTCACCGAGACCCCCATCCCGCCGTAGCCCCCAAAGGCAATGACCTGCCCCTCTGCAAACAAGGGCGAGTTATAAACCAGTGGGTTCAGCCCCTCGCAGGTCCACCATTCCTTGCCCGAGGCAGGATCAAAAGCCGCCACTCGCCCAGGGTAGGAAAGAAAAAGCTCCTCCCGGCTACCCACTAGGCGCAGAAGCGGATCTGCCCAGGAGCCCAGCCACTTTTTATCTTTCCCTTCCCCCGAGGCACCACCCGGCTCATCATGCTGCCACAGGGTTTTACCCGTGACTTTATCGAACGCATAAAGCGTCGTCTTCTCACCGGGGCCGAAGTTTAAAAACACTCGGTTTCCCGCGATCACGGGGGAGGTGCCATTGCCCCAAATGTGATGTTGTTTGCCCAGATCTGTGCGTTTCCACAGTTCCTTTCCCTCCAGGTCATAACAAAACACCCCCGCTGAAGCAAAAAAGACGATGACACGCTCCCCATCCGTGGCGGGTGAGGCTGCACAATAAGGATTCGTTCCATGCGTCAGTTCGGGCTCACGATAAATCGTCCCAGCTTGCCAGAGCTGCTTTCCCGTCTGCCGATCCAGGCACAGCAGCAGGCGCTCACCCGTCTTTTCGATGGCTTGAGTGATGAACACCCGTTTTCCCCAGACCACCGGTGTGGAGTTACCACGGTCTGGCAGCGAGATCTTCCACCGCACGTTTTGCTCTGGTCCCCAGCTCTTTGGTAACCCGCTTTCCTCCGTCGTCCCATCCCCCTGCGGCCCACGCCACATAGGCCAGTTTTCCGCCTGCAAGCCAGCCACCATTCCAAACGACCCTAAAACCAAGGATGCCAAAAGTTTCATGCATCCCCATCGTCCCCAAAACACTCATTCTTGCAAGATGCCCCAAACCGACAAACCATTCACTCCTCCCCTCCATGTCGCGCCAGCAGCAAAGGTAAAATCTCTGTTCGTCGGCTGATGACCATCAAGTGATCTCCCCCTGAGACGGTGTGATGCACCCGCTGCCGCTGAATCGGGAACACCGGATCTCGATCCCCATGAATGCTGACCAAGTCCTCATGCTCGGCTAAGCCAGACCAATCTGCCGCACAGGAGCAGGCCCAGCGGACAAAGTCGGCATCTGCCTCGCGGAACATTTCCACGGCCAACTTCCTAGCAGGCGAAAGTCCAGGCACAGGCCTCGCCAGGCGCTGAAGACGGGCCCAGGGCACACGCGGTCCTAAAAAGGCAAGGCGCGTCAGCAGTGGATGCAAGTGCTGCCGCTGCGTGCATGAGGAAATGAGCGTCAACTTTCGGATCGGCACCTGCTTGGCAATCTCACAGGCCAGCATGCCTCCCAAAGAAACCCCCACTAGGCTATCTCCCGGCTGGATGCCCTGCCGCTGGATCAAAAACGCCGCGTATTCATCAAAACCACACCCAGGACGCGGCGGCCCCGAATAGTCCAGCGTCTGAATGGGAAAAGGAAACGAGTAACCGGAATACAATGCCGAAGTGGCCCCAAGCCCCGGCAGAAAGTGCAGTGACATAGACCATCCTACCCACAAAACAAAACCCCTGCCAGCTTTACAGCTAGACAGGGGCCATGTGAATTTTTTGAGCGGATTAGGCCTGCATCAGATCAGCCTCTTCTTCCTGTTCTGCCACCGGGGACTTTTCAGTCTCAGTGATGTCAAAGCTACGATGGCTGATGAAACCGGTGCCAGCAGGGATCAGGTGACCCATGATGACGTTTTCCTTGAACCCACGCAGGTAGTCAGACTTCGCCAAAGTGGAGGCTTCCGTGAGCACGCGGGTGGTGTCTTGGAAGGATGCCGCCGAGATGAAGGACTCTGTTTCCAGAGAGGCCTTGGTGATGCCGAGAAGAACTGGCTCAGCCTCTGCAGACTTACCCCCTTCTTCGGAAACACGCTCGTTCTCTCTTTCGAACTCGGTGCGGTCCACTTGGTCACCCCACAGGAACTCGGTGTCCCCTGTGTCCGTGATCTTCACCTTGCGCAGCATCTGACGGATGATGATTTCGACGTGCTTGTCGTTAATTTCCACGCCCTGGGCGCGGTAAACTTCCTGCACTTCGTTGACAAGGTGTTCGCGGAGCGCCTGAGGCCCAAGAATCTCGAGGATTTCATGCGGCACCACCGGTCCGTCCGTGAGCTGGTCACCCTTGGTCACGACGTCGCCGTTGAAGACCAAGATGTGCTTGCTACGAGGGATGAGGTGCTCTTCCTGCTGGCCAGACTTCTGGTCAGTCACAATCACGCGGCGCTTGCCACGGACCAGACCGCCGATCTCCACCACACCGTCAATACGAGCGATTTCGCAGGCATCCTTCGGTTTACGGGCTTCGAAGAGCTCCGCCACACGTGGGAGACCACCCGTGATGTCCTTCGTCTTGCTCGCCTTACGTGGCGTCTTAGCCAGGGTCGTACCAGCTTCCACCTTCTCACCGTTTTTCACGTTGATGTGAGCGCCGGCAGGAATGGTGTAGCTAGCGAGGACTTCGTGCGTCTTCGCATTGGTCACCACCACCTGTGGGTGAAGGTCTTCCTTATGCTCAATGACGACGGTTTCTTCGTTGCCTGTGGATTCGTTCTTTTCCTTCGTGAAGGTAATCCCAGCGATCATGTCGCGGAATTCGATCTTACCGGCTTTCTCGGTGATGATCGGCATGTTGTATGGATCCCAAGTAGCGATCTGCTCGCCCTTCTTCACCACGGAGCCGTCCGGCTTCGCGATGATGGCACCCAGCACCAGCTTGTGGCTTTCCAATTCGCGACCGTCTTCATCCACGATGGCCAGCACACCGTTCTTGGTCAGGGCGATCCACTGACCTTCCGGAGTCTGCACCATACGCATGTCGGCCAGCTTCACGATACCGTTGTTCTTCACATTGATGAAGGGCTGCTTGAAGGCACCCACGGCCACACCACCCACGTGGAAGGTACGCATCGTCAACTGCGTTCCAGGTTCACCGATGGACTGGGCGGCCACAATGCCGACGGCTTCCCCGATTTTCACCAGGCGGCTCGTTGCCAAGCTGAGGCCGTAGCACATTGCACAGCAACCACGCTTGCTTTCGCAAGTCAGCACCGAGCGGATCTTCAACCGTTCCACACCGATCTTGGTGAGGTGAGCAGCTTCTTTCTCCAGCACCAATTGGTTAGCGGAGATGATGGTTTCCTTCGTGACAGGATCGTGGATGGTTTCGCAGCTAGTGCGGCCATAAACACGGGTCTTCAGGTCCACCACTTCTTCGTCCCCCTGATAGATGGAAGAAAGTGTAATGCCATTCACGGTTCCGCAATCGTCTTCCGTGACGATCACGTCCTGAGAAACGTCCACCAGCTTACGGGTCATGTACCCGGAGTCAGCCGTCTTCAAAGCCGTATCCGCAAGACCCTTACGAGCACCGTGAGTGGAGATGAAGTATTCGAGCACGCTCAGACCTTCGCGGAAGTTCGAGGTGATCGGACGTTCGATGATCTCACCGGAAGGTTTGGCCATCAGGCCGCGCATCCCGCCGAGCTGCTTGATCTGCGTGCGGTTACCACGGGCACCGGACGTCACCATCACGTAAAGTGGGTTGTGGTGCTTTTTGCCTTCGTTGTATTCCAGGGTGCGGAACACTTCGTCAGCCGTCTGGTCACCTGCCTGGGTCCACACGTCAATGATCTTCTGGGAGCGCTCACCCTGCGTGATGAGACCACGGCGGTGAAGCTTCTCGACGTCTTCGATTTCTTTATAAGCCTTCTCCAGCGCCATTTTCTTGGCTTCTGGGATGACCATGTCCGTGATACCGATGGAGCAACCGGAGCGAGTCGCTTCGCGGAAGCCCAGGGCTTTCAGACGGTCCAAGCAAGCCACCGTTTCCTTCTGGCCCACAGTCTGGAAACAACGCCAGATGATGTCAGAGATCTGCTTCTTACCCACGGTGTTATTGATGAAGCCCAGCTTCTCAGGCCAGATTTCATTGAAGCGCACACGGCCAGCCGTGGTTTCGATGAAGGTCTTGGTCGGATCACCAAACGCACGCTTCGGCTGCTGGTAGTCAGGATTGCGATAACGCACCTTGTCGTTCACGCTCAATGCACCTTCAGTCAGGGCGAATTCCACTTCCGAAGGATCATTAAAGATCGGCAGGCGTTCTGGCCCTTCGTTCTTTTTATTCTTGTCCGGGAACTCACGCAGATACGTCAGGAAGTAACAACCCAGAGGAATGTCCTGGGAAGGCGTCATGATCGGCTTACCGCTCGCAGGGCTGAACAAATTGTTCGGCGCCAGCATCAGCAGGCGAGCCTCAAGCTGGGCCTCAATGGAAAGAGGCACGTGCACGGCCATCTGGTCACCATCAAAGTCAGCGTTGTAAGCACCGCAAACAAGCGGATGCACACGGATAGCTTCACCTTCGATCAACTTAGGCTCGAAAGCCTGGATGGACAGACGGTGGAGGGTTGGCGCACGGTTCAGGAGAACCGGGTGACCTTTGGTGACTTCATCGAGGATGTCCCACACTTCAGGCGTGCGGCGTTCGATCATCTTCTTCGCGGAGCGCACGGTGTGCACCAGGCCCATCTCTTTCAGACGGCGGATGATGAAAGGCTCGAACAAGACGAGAGCCATCTTCTTCGGCAGACCGCACTGGTTGAGCGTAAGGTCAGGGCCGATGACGATAACGGAACGACCGGAGTAATCCACGCGCTTGCCGAGCAAGTTCTGACGGAAACGACCGGACTTGCCCTTGAGCATGTCGGAAAGGGATTTCAGCGGGCGATTGCCTGCACCTGTGACAGGGCGACCGTGACGGCCGTTGTCAAAGAGGGCATCCACAGCTTCCTGAAGCATGCGCTTCTCGTTACGGATGATGACATCTGGCGTGCGGAGCTGAAGAAGGTTCTTCAAACGGTTGTTACGGTTGATGACACGACGATAAAGGTCGTTCAAGTCGGAGGTCGCAAAGCGGCCACCTTCCAGCGGCACCAGCGGACGAAGGTCCGGCGGGATGACTGGAAGCACTTCCATGATCATCGCCTCAGGGCGGCTATGAGATTCAGCAAAGCCCTGGCAGAGCTTCAAACGCTTCGCCAGCTTCTTGCGGATCTGCTTGGAGCGCGTCTTGGTCATCGCGTCCTCCAGGTCCTTGATCGCATCAGTCAGATTGATCTGGCTGAAGATGTCACGGATAGCCTCAGCCCCCATGCCCACGCGGAAGGCGTCAGCACCATACTGTTCTTCGGCTTCGCGAAGGTCCACTTCGGTCAGCAACTGGCCACGCAGCAGCGGGGTGCTGCCGGGATCCACCACCATGTAGTCTTCATAATAGATCACGCGTTCCAGGCTACGAGCCGTCATGTCCAGCATGAGGCCGATACGGGAAGGCATGCACTTATAGAACCAAATGTGAGTCACCGGCACGGCGAGTTCAATGTGGCCCATGCGCTCACGACGCACGCGGGACAGCGTCACTTCGACGCCGCAGCGGTCGCAGATCACGCCCTTGTGCTTGATACGCTTGTATTTACCGCAGGCACACTCCCAGTCACGGGTAGGGCCGAAGATACGCTCGCAGAAAAGGCCGCCCTTTTCAGGTTTGAACGTACGATAGTTAATGGTCTCAGGGTTTTTCACTTCCCCGTGGCTCCAAGACCGGATCCGGTCTGGAGAGGCGATGCAGATTGACACAGAGTCAAACTCTTCACCGGTGGGCTTTTCCCCGAAAATTTCTTTCAAGCTCGCGTCAGCATTCATAGTCGTTTTTTGATGCGTTAAGGGTTTTTGGCTTGGTTCAGGGTTGAATTAGGCACCTGCTGTGAAGCGTTCGATGGCTTCCACATCCGCATCCAGAGTGGCGCGCTTGTGGACTCTCACATCGAGACCCAGTGATTGCATTTCTTTGATCAACACGTTGAAGGATTCAGGAGTGCCTGCTTCCAGCGCATTGTCACCCTTGACGATCTGTTCGTAGATGCGGGTACGGCCCTGGACATCGTCAGACTTCACCGTCAGGAGTTCCTGTAGTGTGTAGGCGGCACCGTAGGCCTCAAGGGCCCAGACTTCCATTTCCCCGAAACGCTGACCACCATACTGGGCTTTACCACCCAGAGGCTGCTGCGTTACCAGCGAGTAAGGTCCCACCGCACGAGCGTGGATCTTGTCAGCGACAAGGTGTCCCAGCTTCAGCATGTAGATGTAACCCACAACGACATCGAGATTGAAGGACTCACCCGTGCGGCCGTCATAGAGCTTGGACTTGCCATTGAGGCCCATCCACTCATAACCTTCCACCTTCTTGGCGTCCTTGATGTATTCGATGATCTTAGATTCAGGGATACCATCGAACACCGGAGTGGCGATCTTCATGCCCAGAGCCTTGGCTGCGAGACCCAAGTGGGTTTCAAGAACCTGACCAACGTTCATACGAGATGGCACGCCCAGAGGGTTCAGCACGATGTCCACAGGCGTTCCGTTTTCCAGGAACGGCATGTCTTCTTCAGGGACGATGGTCGCCACCACCCCTTTGTTACCGTGACGTCCGGCCATCTTGTCACCGACGGAAAGCTTACGCTTGCTGGCCACAAACACGCGGACCTGCTTGACGACGCCATCGGCGGCTCCGTCTTCGCTGGTTTCGATGCGGTCCAGGTTACGCTCACGTTCCATGTCGGCATCGGCGAACTTCTGTTCGAAGGTCTGGATGATGTCGAAGATCTTGTTACGGATCGGGCTCGGGTCGATTTCAACCGAGTCGTAGCTTTCAGCCAGCTTGCGAAGCAGGGTTTTGGTGATCTTCTTGTTCGCGCCGAGGATGATTTCACCCGTCTGGCCGTTCACCACATCGAGAGGGATCTTCTCATTGAGAAGGATGTCGCTGAGCTTCTCCGTGAGCTGCTCCGTGAGATCTTCCTTCTTCGCACGATAGTCTTCTTCGATCTGCTTGATCTGCTTCTTAGCTTCGGCTGGGGAGAGCTTCTCCTTGTCCGTGCCATTGACGCCACCACGCTGGGCTAGCTTCACGTCCATCACGATACCAGCACAGCCAGAAGGCACACGCAGGGAGGTGTCCTTCACGTCTGCAGCCTTCTCACCGAAGATGGCGCGCAGGAGGCGTTCTTCAGGGGCGAGTTCGGTCTCGGACTTCGGAGTGATCTTGCCGACAAGGATGTCGCCAGGCTTCACTTCCGCACCGATGCGGACAACGCCGTCCTGATCGAGGTTCTTCAGAGCTTCGTCACCGACGTTTGGAATGTCGCGAGTGATTTCCTCAGGCCCCAGCTTCGTATCACGAGCGATGACATCAAAGTCTTCGATGTGAATGGAAGTGTAAATGTCTTCCTTCGAAACGCGACGGCTGATGACGATAGCATCTTCGAAGTTGTAACCGTTCCAAGGCATGAACGCGACGAGCATGTTCTTGCCGATGGCGAGTTCGCCCTGGTCCGTACAAGGTCCGTCAGCGATGACGTCGCCCTTCTTGATCTTCTGGCCGCGACGCACCAGCGGACGCTGGTTGATGCAGGTACCGGCATTGGAGCGACCGAATTTACGCAGAGGATAGACAAAAGTCCCCTTCTCCACGTCCGTCTGCACAGACTTCAGCGGATCTGCTAGGAATTGCTTGTCACTAACAGGCAGGTTGCCGTCTTTCGTGATGATGATCACGTCAGCCGTGGCAGAAGCGACGGTACCATTGGCATCCGCCACGATCACCGCGCGGGAATCACGGGCAGCTTTGCCCTCCATGCCGGTGCCGACGAGGGGTGCTTCAGCTTCGAGAAGAGGCACACCCTGGCGCTGCATGTTCGAGCCCATCAACGCACGGTTGGCGTCATCGTGCTCCAGGAAAGGAATCAAGTTAGCCGCGATCGAAACAAGCTGTTTTGGCGACACGTCCATAAGTGTCGGCTTATTCGGTTCGACTTCCAAGAAGTCTCCGCGGTAACGCACAGTGACCTTAGCCGCTGTGAAGTGGCTATTTTCATCCAGGCGGTTGTTAGCCTGGGCGATGAAGTGATTTTCTTCCTGATCAGCCGTGAGGTACTCGATCTTATCTGCCACCACGCCGTCTTTGACAGGGCGGTAAGGTGTCTCAATGAAACCGAATTCGTTGATACGGGCATAGGAGCCCAAGGAGTTGATCAGACCGATGTTCGGGCCTTCCGGTGTCTCAATGGGGCAGATACGGCCATAGTGAGAAGGATGAACGTCGCGAACTTCGAAACCAGCGCGGTCACGGTTCAGACCACCAGGCCCGAGTGCGGACAGACGGCGTTTGTGAGTCAGCTCAGCCAGAGGGTTGATCTGATCCATGAACTGGCTCAACTGGCTGCGACCAAAGAAATCACGCACCACAGCGCTCAGGGCCTTAGGATTGATCAGCTTGGCAGGAGTCATGGTGTCCATGCTCACATCAAACAAAGTCATGCGCTCTTTGACCAGACGCTCCGTGCGGGCAAGACCCACGCGGCACTGGTTGGCCAAAAGCTCACCCACGGCACGCACACGGCGGCTGCCAAGGTGGTCAATATCGTCCAGAAGACCTTCACCAGCACGCAGCTTGAAGAGGTAGCTCATGGCGCTGATCACGTCATTCGGGTCCAGAATGCGCATGTCAGAGTCTGTCTTCAGCGTCAGTTTCTGATTGATCTTGTAACGACCGACGCGAGTCAGGTCATAACGCTTCGGATCGAAGAACAAGCGCTTCACCAGGGCACGGGCGTTCGGGATGGTCGGAGGATCGCCCGGGCGCAGACGGCGGTAGATTTCCTTCAGAGCTTCATCTTCGTCCTTCGCAGGGTCTTTGCGCAGGGAGGTGACGATGAGATCATCCTGGGAAGCCGCGATGACTTTCACGGTCTTGTGGCCAAGCTGGATCAACTGGCGGATCACGCCAGCGGTCAGCGGCTCATAGGCACGGGCCACGATGAGTTCGCCATCCAGGATGTCCTTGAACAGAAGTTTGCTGGAGACTTCTTCTTCGCTGAGGTTTTCCTTCAGCTTCAGGTCTTCGATGTTGTAGAACAGCTTGAGGATGTCCTCGTCATGGGAGTAACCGATCACGCGCAGAAGCGTCGTAGCCAGGAACTTGCGACGGCGGCGGCGGCGGTCGAGATAGACGTAAAGCAGATCGTTCGTGTCGAACTGAACTTCCAGCCAAGTTCCACGGTCAGGAATGATGCGGAAGCCATAGAGCCAGCGGCCATTCAAATGCTGGCTGCTTTCAAAACAAATACCAGGGGAGCGGTGAAGCTGGCTGACGACCACACGCTCTGCGCCATTGATGACGAAAGTCCCGCGATCCGTCATCAGAGGGATTTCACCCATGTAAACACGCTCCTGCTTGGCACCGGCTTCATCGCGGAGCTCAAAGGTCACGTAGAGGGGAGCGCTGTAAGTTTCCGCTTCACGGATGGCTTCCAGCGAAGAGAGCTTGGGCTCGCCGATTTCGTACATGACGAAATCGAGCGTCATTTTAGCGTCATAACTCTCGATCGGGAAAACTTCTTTGAAGACAGCCTGCAAACCAACTTCCTTGCGCTTCGAAGGAAGGATGTTCTTTTGAAGGAACTCCTCATAAGACCGGAGCTGAATCTCGATTAGATTCGGGGGCTCGGAGACTTCATGGATTTTGCCAAAGTTGGTGCGCTGGGACATAAGCAAAGGTAGGGAGACGACGGGGTGGCAACGGCGGTGGCGGGGTGCAGGGGGTAAACCTGCGGACACTGAGGATCAAAAAACCGGGCAGCCAGCCTGGTGATCGATGGATTCAGCGTGAAAATGACGAAGCGAGAACGCAGACCGAAGTCCCCGTTCAGGCGGTGAAATAGATATTACGAAGCCCGAGTCCGGTGTGGCACCCTCGTTTCCGAAGCAGGAGCTTCGTGCAGCGGAGGAAATGCGAACCAGTAGGCGGGGCATGCGGAAATTGGATTTTTTCAGAAAGGAAGTTCTTTGGAAAGACTCCTTTCAGCCGAGTGTCACCGCAAGGGCGACACTCGGGAAAGGATGGGAGGTTACTTGATCTCCACTTTGGCGCCGGCAGCTTCGAGCTTCTTCTTGATCTCTTCAGCTTCTTCTTTCTTGGCACCTTCCTTGACCTTCTGCGGAGCGCTCTCAACGAGCTTCTTCGCTTCAGCCAGGCCGAGACCAGGAACAACACCGCGCACTTCTTTAATCACGGAGATTTTGTTAGCGCCGCCATCAACGAGGATGACGTCGAACTCAGTCTTCTCTTCAGCAGCAGCAGCAGGAGCTGCAGCACCGCCAGCGGCGGCAACAGCGACAGGAGCAGCGGCGCTGACGCCCCACTTCTCTTCGAGGGACTTGACGAGTTCTGCGACTTCGAGGACCGTAAGGCCACTCAGTTCTTCAACGATTTTTGTAAGGTCTGCCATAATAGTGTGTCGGTATCGCCGTTTCTCGAAGCATCGAGTGATTTAAGAGAGAAAGCTTTCGCTCCGGCAAGGAACCATTGGATGTTGCGTTCAGGCTCCAGCGATGGAGCCATCTGATCAAAGGGGTGGGGTTTAGGCTGCGGCGGCGTCGCCTTTGGCCTTGAGCACGCGTGCCAGGGAGGCAGCAGGCTCGTTGAGGAGGCGGACCAGCTTGGAAGCAGGGGCCTGAAGCACGCCAAGCAACTGGGCCTGGAGAGTTTCTTTGGAAGGCAGGTCAGCGAGGACCTTGATGCCTTCAGCGTCGAGGAGGTTGCCATCGAGCACGCCAGCCTTGATTTTAGGCTTGGTGAACTCAGCGGCGAAGTTCTTCATGATCTTCGCGGCAGCGCAGACGTCTTGGGCACCCATCACGTAGGCGCTCTGGCCAGTGAGGTGTGTGCCAAGTTCTTCTGGGTAGCCAGCGCGTTCAGCAGCCTTCTTAACCAGCGTGTTTTTGAACACGTGGATCTCAGCGCCGGTAGTCGCCAGGCGCTTACGCAGCTCAGCGAACTTATCCACGGTCAGACCGGTGTAATCCACAACGAAGAGGAAGGGAGAGGCATTGACCCGGGTAAGAAGGTCGTCAATGAGGAGTGTCTTTTCAGCTTTCATGGGTGTCGTTCCTCAGGAATTACAGTTTCACGTATTTGGAGACATCAATGCGCAGCGCAGGTGACATCGTGGAAGCGAGCGTGATGCTCTGCACATATTTACCGCGAGCGGAAGCGGGCTTGGCGCGGACAATCGCGTCAATGAGGGCACTGCCGTTCTCAGCAAGGGAGGTGACGTCGAATTCAACCTTGCCGATGGTGGCGGCAATGTTGCCGTTCTTATCAAGCTTGAAATCCACTCGACCAGCCTTCACCGCTTTCACAGCGCCAGCGACATCGTCTGTCACCGTGCCGGTTCTTGGGTTGGGCATCAAACCGCGAGGTCCGAGCTGCTTACCAAGTTTACGAACTTCATTCATGGCGGCTGGAGTAGCGATGGCGACATCGAAATCCATTTTGCCTTCTTTCACCTGAGCAATGACGTCTTCATAACCGACCACTTCAGCGCCGGCGGCTTTGGCAGCATCAGCAGCAGCACCCGTGGCGAAAACAGCCACACGAACGCTTTTACCGGAACCGTGAGGAAGTGGGCAAGTACCACGAACCATCTGGTCGCCTTTCTTCGGGTCCACACCCATGTGAAAGGAGAGAGTTACGGTCTGATTGAACTTCGTGCCAGGGAGTTTGCGCACGAGTTCAGCGGCTTCTTCGAGTGAGAAGATCTTTCCTGCCGGAACCATCTCGGCAGCTTTCTTGTATCTTTTGCTTCTTGTGATCATGGGATGCTTGCAGTGCTGTCGAACGAAAACCGTTCTCCTGCGGTTGGATTAATCAATGACTTCGATGCCCATCTGGCGGGCGGTGCCTGCCATGATGCGTGAGGCACGCTCAAGGTCGGGAGTATTCAGGTCCACCAGCTTCATTTTGGTGGCTTCCAGGAGCTGGGCCTTGGTGATCTTCGCCACCTTCTTCTTGGCAGATTCGCCAGAGCCAGAGGCAATGTTAGCGATCTTCTTCAAGATGTTAGAAGCAGGAGGCTGCTTGGTGATGAAGGTGAAGCTCTTGTCTTTGTAAACCGTGATCACGGTTGGGAGGACATCACCACTGGACTTCTGAGTCGCAGCATTGAACTCCTTGCAGAAAGCCATGATGTTCACGCCAGCCTGACCGAGCGCAGGACCGATGGGCGGAGCGGGGTTAGCAGCACCAGCTTTGATCTGGAGCTTGATGAATTTGACGATTTCTTTGGCCATGTTTTTTGTTCGCTTGCTTGAGATTAAAAGAAAGCAGCCCTGCAAAAATTAGGACTGCCGGGTTGGCATCAGGCCTTCTCGACCTGCCAGTATTCGAGATCCACCGGAGTGGAACGACCGAAAATGTTCACTGAGACACGCAGCACGCCGCGCTCAGGATCAATTTCTTCAATGATGCCCGTCTGGCTTTCGAACGGACCATCGGCCACACGAACGCTGTCACCCACGGTGAAGGCGATCTTCGGCACAACGGAGTCATCTTTATCACGTACCTGAGCCAGCATGCCGTCCACTTCACGCTGACGCATGGGGATGGGGTGGTCTTTAGTACCAGCAAAGTTTAGGACACCATCGGTCTCCTTCACAAAATACCAGGTCCTGTCCACCAGCTGGTTGTGCTCATTGAGCAGGTAACAGTTGGCGATCACATAACCGGGGAAAAATTTCCGATTGGTCTCCGAACGCTTGCCCTTTTTCACCTCGGAGACACGCTCCGTAGGCACAAGCACTTCGTAGATGTAATCACCCATCTCTTCTGTCTGGATACGGCGGACCATGCTGTCACGGACCTTCTGTTCGAAGCCGGAACGCACGTGAATCACGTACCATTGATCGCGAGGGGCGGGGATAGCTCCCATATAGTCAATCGGTGGAATTAAATTAAATAGAAAGGTGGCTGTAATCAGCCGGCGACCCACTTAGCCAGAGCGTCAAAAGCCCCACGCAAAGCAGTATCAAAAAAGGCCACGAAGGCACCGAGCAAGATCATTGCAATGAAAACAACGATGGTTGAATCAATGAGCTCCTTGTACTTCGCAAAACCCTTTTCTTTAGGGTCCCACGGCCAATTTGCTTTTTTGAGTTCAATGTAAACTTCACCAAGATAGGTGCGGAAGCGGCTCATGTGAATCGGGCGTCAACGGAAAATTCTAATCTAAAAGAAGGAAAAATGGCAGGCCAGGAGGGACTCGAACCCCCGACACGCGGTTTTGGAGACCGCCGCTCTACCAACTGAGCTACTGACCTGAAAGCTATTTTTCCAGCGAGTTGCGATTTGCTCGACTTGCCTCCCGATGAAGGGGCCGCCGCAAAATCTGTGCGCCAGATTTCACGACGGCTACGACAAGCAAACAATAATACGCAGATTAGTCAAGGATGTCGGCAACACGGCCGGCACCCACAGTCTTGCCACCTTCACGGATGGCGAAGCGGATGGTCTTTTCCATGGCGATCGGGGTGATCAGCTCGACGGTGATCGAGACGTTGTCACCAGGCATCACCATTTCAACACCTTCAGGTAGGGTCACGCTACCAGTCACGTCCGTCGTGCGGAAGTAGAACTGTGGGCGATAGTTGTTGAAGAAAGGAGTGTGACGGCCACCTTCGTCCTTGGAAAGAACGTAGATCTCAGCCTGGAACTTCTTATGAGGCTTCACAGAACCCGGCTTTGCAATGACCTGACCGCGCTCAATGTCGGTCTTCTTCACGCCGCGAAGCAGAAGGCCCACGTTGTCGCCAGCACGACCTTCGTCGAGCAGCTTGCGGAACATTTCGATGTCGGTGACGGTGGTCTTGATCGTGTCGCGAATGCCGATGATTTCGACTTCGGACATTTTCTTGACGATACCACGCTCAACACGGCCGGTGCAAACGGTGCCACGACCTTCGATCGCGAACACGTCTTCGACTGGCATGAGGAAGTCCTGGTCGATCGGACGCTCAGGAAGCGGGATGTAGGCATCCACAGCATCCATGAGCTTGTAGATATTAGCGCGCTGCTCTTCGTCGCCTTCGAGGGCCTTCAGAGCGGAGCCTTTGACGATCGGGATGTCATCACCTGGGAATTCATACTTGGAAAGGAGGTCGCGAACTTCCATTTCGACGAGGTCGAGGAGTTCAGCGTCGTCCACCATGTCAACCTTGTTCAGGAAGACCACGATGGCAGGCACGCCCACCTGACGAGCAAGCAGGATGTGCTCGCGAGTCTGTGGCATCGGGCCGTCGGCAGCAGAGCAAACCAAGATCGCACCGTCCATCTGGGCAGCGCCGGTGATCATGTTTTTCACATAGTCAGCGTGTCCTGGGCAGTCAACGTGAGCGTAGTGACGCTTGTCGGTCTGGTATTCCACGTGAGCGGTGTTGATGGTGATACCACGTGCCTTTTCTTCAGGCGCCGCATCGATATCAGCATAATTCTTCGCTTCTGCAAAACCCTTAGTTGCGAGGGTGGTCGTGATTGCAGCGGTAAGCGTGGTTTTGCCGTGGTCAACGTGGCCGATGGTGCCAATGTTCACGTGCGGCTTGTTGCGTTGGAATGCTTCTTTAGCCATGAGTTGAGGTGAGTTTAGTGCGCTAGGACTTCTTGTTCGTTTGTCGTGTAACGGCGATTCCTGAGCATGACTCCGCTGGAGCTGATGGAGGGATTTGAACCCTCGACCTCGTCCTTACCAAGGACGTGCTCTACCACTGAGCTACATCAGCAAAATTTATCCGGCGGCGACTCGCGAAGAATCTCCTCCTCTTTCGACAACAAAACCGGGACCCACTGTCTATCCTGATGACGTCAGGCGACAATACACCCCGGCTTCTTTTGTTGAAAAAGTGGGTTGAGAGTAGTTGGCCTCGCCTTCCTGTCAAAGACAATTTGCTCTGTTTTTCATCAAAGTTCAAGAAAACCTCGGCCTCAGCTTGGCAAACCCTCGTTTCAGCCCTCCATTCCCACTTTATGACACGCCCCGAAGCCATTCAGCAGATCCGTGATGCCTGCAAAACCGTCGCCCTTCAGTTCATGAAGATCCACCCTGCCCTGCCCCATCTTCAAAGCGCAGAAACCATGGGAGACTGCCTCAAAGCCCTGCATGAGATGACCGTCCAACTGGAAACCATCAAAAAGAAGGTGGGGAAACTGGAAAGGGAGGACGATAGCTCCCTGCTCTAAAATGGATCTCCAAAGCGCTGATCCTCAGAGCGCTAACTTTAAGTCTTATCACGTTTTCTCATGCCTTCGCCTAACCAAGAACAGCCCAATCCACTCGCCGATCTCCTACTGACCATCATCCTTCCCTCGGTGGTGCTGGAGTCCTTGAGCAAGCCGGATCGCTTGGGACCCGCCTGGGCGCTCGTAGTGGCCTTGTTACTACCGCTCGGCTTTGGCATTTACTGTTTCATCAACAAACGTGGGCTCAATTTCTTTTCCATCTTAGGCCTCATCGCCATCATGGTGACGGGTGGTCTGGGCCTGCTGAATCTCAGTGCAGGCTGGTTTGCAGCCAAAGAGGCCGCTTTTCCCATTTTTCTGGGCTTGGCTTTTCCCCTCAGTTTTTTGTGGGGCAAACCCCTGGTATCAGAACTGCTGCTCAACCCTCAAGTGATCAATCACGACCTGCTCAACAGCCGCCTAACCACAGATGCGCTCAAAGACTCTTTCCAGGCATTGCTGAAGCAAGCTTCATGGGCCTTGGCAGGCACAATGCTCATCTCTGCCGCTGCCAATGCCATGCTGGTGCTCTATTACCTAAAAGGCACCGTTCCCGGCACGGAGGCTTACACGCAGGCCATCGGTCGGCAAAATTGGGTAGGCTTCATCGTCATCGGCGTGCCAATGTTAGGCGTGACCATGGGCTTGCTGTTTTGGATGCTGAGCCGCCTACAAAAACTTACAGGACTGGAACGCGATGACCTCATGAATCCGGGCACGACGGTTCGGCGGCAAGTGGGAGGAGAATGACTCCCCCGTTTGGACACACAAAAAACCGCAGATTTTCATCTGCGGTTTTTCATTTAAAGACACCTTACTGCGGTCCGCGAATGTATTCCGTGACCCGATTCCCCCGGAAGGAGACCGAAGCCGCCTTGTAGGGAACGTAAGTAACAGTGGGGCCGTAACCTCCCCAGTAAGGGTCCCAGGCACCGTAGTAGCCGTAACCCCGGCCAAATCCCCTGCCCCAGCCATACCCGTACCCGCCGCCCCAACCGAGGCCGTAGCTCTGGGTGTACACGGGCTGGGTGCCCACATAGATCCACTTCTCAATCTTTGTGCCTTTTTGGCTGCCTTCAGAGACTTGATCTGGCCGCCCCCAGGAGAGGAAGACGCTTTCCTTGGTCATGCCTTCCCGGATACGACCTTGATTGACCAGTACTTTATCACTGTCTGAAAGTTTGTTATACAAGGTGGGATTGCTGGCGATACGACGCTCCACAGGGGAGGCGCAGCTCACCAATCCGAGCGCCACTGCTAGGCAGGCCGCCGCCTGACAGATTCGAAAAAGGGATTTTGCATTCATAACAATCAATTATACGTGACCCAGGCACAGACTGACCGCATTTGCCCGTTGTTCAAACAGGAAAGGGATTCTCCAGCTTTCATCACCACACGTTGTCAGAGCTTCATGGCAAAATGCACCTGCCGACCGATTTCCTCAAAACCACAGCTTGGGTAAAGATTTTGGCCAATGACGTTAGAGGCCATGGTTTCTATCTTCGCCACTCGCAATCCCTGGTCGCGAAAGTAATCCAGCGCATGGTGAATGAGCCGACGCCCTAGACCTAGGCCACGCGCCGCTTCCACCACGGCTAAATTTGGGATGCGCCCCACGGAATTGACAGGGTCCGCCCGGGTGGTGATGTAACCCAGGATCTGGCCACCACGCTCTGCCACGAAACAGCCTTCCGGATTCACCGTGCAGTCGTCATTGATGTTATCGGCCTTGCGCGCCTTCCAGTCCCGTTCATTCCACATGCCCAGGCGATCTTCCAGCATTTGATCCAGAGCCACAGCGCCAAAGGAATCCACGGTGATTTGGCGCAAGATTTCCAGATCTTCCGGACGATAATGACGAATGGTAACGGGCAATTCAGGAGTCATGAGCTTGATTAAAAGGGCCAGCGGTAAGGGGCGTTGTGGATGAGCTTGCTCTTCGGATACGCGCTGATGCGAACTTGATTTGCGGAGTTCCCGCTCAGCAGCCACACATTTTTATCATCCATCGCATGGAGAAAACCTATGTGCCCACTGCTGGCCTGGTCCACCGTCAAAGGTTGCAGCAGGCAAACTGCCCCGTAAGTCGCTGCCACGGGGCGCCCCCAGCCCCACCAGTCTGAAACCCGGCCACTCTTCTGCCCTGGGTAGCCAGACTTCCACAGGCACCAAAAGGCAAAGGCAGCACACCAGGCCGTCTCGTCTTTCAGCAGACTACCGCCGATGCCGACACTGCTGAGATACTCCAAAATGCGCGGGTTGTCTTTCCCGCTACCCCATTCCTGCACCCCCTGCTCCATGATGGCGATCTGCATCCACGGGGGCGGGGCATTAAAACTCACGGGCTGGGCCGGTATACCCATCGGCTGCCCAGTGACAGTCCCAGTCACCTGGAGAATCTGGCCTGGAAAGAGCACCTGACAGTGATTCGTCCCATACTCACAGAGGCCAGGATTCGCCTGCTGAAACTGCGCCAATATCAGGCCAAATTTCCTGGCAATCTTGGTGGGGTTATCCCCTGGCTGGACGATGTATTGGGCCATGGCGATCCCTAAGCCAGAGCCTCTCAAAAAGCCATGCTGAATGAAAGGCCTGGCACCAGATCTTCATTCACACCAGACCCCAGCGACGCCGCAGGAAGGACTCCCAGGGGCTGAACAGAAGTTTATCTGCGGCAAAACCCACGATGAGGATCACCAGCATGATCGCCGCCACTTGATCCATGGCCTGGAGTTCACGCCCGTAATGTAGCAAATGACCGAGACCAAAACCTGTCAGAACCGTGACGTAAATTTCCGCTGCCATCAGCGAGCGCCAGGCAAAGGCCCAGCCCTGCTTCATGCCACTGACCAAATGCGGCAGGCTGGCAGGCAGGAGCACGTGCCAGAGCAGGTGCAGCCCGCCCGAACCCATGGTAGAAGCTGCCCTGCGATAAATAGGGGGAATCTGGCGAATGCCGTGATCCGTGGCCAGCAAGACCGCCCACAAAGTACCCATGATGACAATGAAAAGCATGGCCGATTCTGTCTGACCAAACCATAACAGCGCCAGCGGCACCCAGCACACGCTGGGCAAAGTCTGAAGTCCGAGAGCCAACACGCCCAACGTATCCGCCGCGAAGCGAAACCGAGCGGTCAGCAGTCCCAAAGGAATACCCGCCGCCAAACCCACAACATAACCTACCAAAAGACGCTTCATTGTCACGCAACCCGCCTCAAACAAAGATCCGTCTTTGACCGCCGTGATGAGATATTCACCGATGGCTAAAGGGGCTGGAACGAGGACGGGGGACCACCACCCCGCACGTGAAGCTGCCTCCCACAGGACAATGAGCAAAAAGAAAAAACCAAGAGAACGAATAACGCGGATCATGCAGAAGGGGTGTGTTTTTTAAGGTCGGCGGTGATGGTGCTGGCGAGTTGGGCCACAGCCACATCATTGATGTCACGCGCACGTGGCAGGGTGATGCGATACTCATTGTGAATGCGACCTGGGCGCGGCGTGAAGAGCAAGACACGGTCCCCCAGACAAACGGCTTCACGCACGTTGTGGGTGACGAAGATCACAGTCTTGCGGCGCTTTTGCTGGATGTTTTGAAGATCTGCATAGAGCTGCTCGCGAGTCATGGCATCCAAGGCTGCAAAGGGCTCATCCATCAGCAGCACCTGAGGGTTCGGTGCTAAGGCACGGGCCAGAGCCACGCGCTGTTTCATCCCGCCAGAGAGCTCATGAATGTTTGACTGGGAGAACTTTTCCAGCCCCACCAGTTTGAGATAAAACATGGCCAGTTCCCGCCGATCATCCTGGGTCAGGCCTGGTTTCAAATTGAGCCCAAAAAGCACATTTCCAATCACATCCAGCCAAGGGAAAAGCGCATGCTCTTGGAACATGACCATGCGCTGCCGCCCAGGACCTGTGATGTCCTGACCATCCGATTGGATCGTCCCCTCCGTTGGTTTCTCCAAGCCTGCAATCAGGTTCAGCAATGTGCTTTTACCACAACCACTGGCCCCCAGAAGACAGACAAATTCGCCATCTTCTACTTCCAGATTGATGTCTTCCAGCGCTGTAACGGTCTGCCGGGCTCCACGAAAAAGCTTGGAGACATTTTTAATGCTCAGTTTGGCTGTGCTGGAATCTCCCAGCTTGTCTTGGATACTCATGAATTCAGATCAAAGTTGCGGCAACAAAGCGTCGAGTGAAGGGATATCTTTGAGAAATCCTGCTTTTTGTGCCGAAATCACCATTTCATCCAGACCTGCCCGATTCACTTCCGTATTCAGCAGCACCCGTGGCAGGGCACGATCAAGCAACTCTTCACCTGGAGCTTTGGTGGTGAGTTCCTTCAATTCAGACTGAATGAGTTTGCGAGCTTCCAATGGATTTTTTTGAATCCATTCTGTCAGCTCCTCATGCGCTGCCACCAGTTTCTTCGCCAGTTCTGGGCGGTCCTTCAAAAAGGCCACACTGGAGGCTAGGATGGTGGCAAAGGTGCCTTTATCTTCGACAAAGATCTTCCCCCCCGCTTCAAGCTCCAGGCGGCTCACCCATGGTTCCACCGTCCATACAGCATCAATGTCCCGTTTGATGAAAAGCGCGAGTTGATCCGGGTTCTGCGTGGGCAACACGGAAGCCTCGCCGCCCGTGGCGGTCACTTTAATGCCATTGTCTGACAACCAAGCACGAAGCTGCACATCCTGGGTATTGCCTAACTGTGGAGTGGCGATGCGCTTGCCTTTGAAATCCGCTGGTGTCTGGATATTTGCCTCAGGCCGCACCACCAGGGCACTGCCCCCGGTGGCTGCCCCAGACAGGACGCGAATCTCCGTCCCCTTTGATTTAGCATACGCATTCAGCACGGGACTAGGGCCGATGTAGGTGACATCCAGTGAGCGAGCAAAGATGGCCTCCGTGGCAGAAGGTCCCGCATTGTAAACGAACCACTCCACCGGCACGCCCAGGCGTGGCTCAAACCAGCCCTTCCCCTGACGGCTCAAGGCATGAGCTACCAGCCCCTGGATGTGAGTGATGTTAGGGAAATGCCCAAAACGTACGGCGGCATTCGCATCCGCAGGTTTTTTGCCGCAGGCAGAAAGACCAGCGGCACCGAGGGTGGAAAGAAAGTGTCTGCGATTCATGAGGTAGAGTTGGGTTGATGAGGATTGAAGCAAAAATGGTTAGAAAGCTTTGAGGCTGATCTCGAGATAGGCAAAGTCAGTGTCCTGTGGGCGACCTTGCCCGCGGGTAAAGTCTCCTGCGGTGAAGTGGGCGTAACCGAGGATCGCCTCCACTTTCGGTGTCACTTGCCAGCGGATACGCCCATCGAATTCATGGCCGATCATGCTGCCACTCTGGCCCTGGCGGTCCCGAAGATTCGCCGCAGAAAAGCGGTCCGTATCACTGGCCAACCAGTAGAAACTGTAGCCTAGATCCATGCGCACTTTTTTAGAAGGTGTCAGCTCAAGACGCAGCTTCGGTGTGCTGATGTTTTCATAAACTATGTAGTCATTGGCCGACCACGGACGACCAAAACCAAAGAAGCGCTCGAAACGGTTGTCTTCATTGTCATTGGGATCTTCGTCCCCGCTGGCATAACCATAAAACAGGCTAAAGCGCGGCTGCCAAGAGTGTTTGAAACTGTATCCCACTTCCGCCGTGCCTGCATAAGCCTGGACATCTTGCGAGCCATTCCGGCCGAATTGATAAACCAGATTGAAATCATAATCAAAGCCCGTTTTCCCCATCACACCATAACCACGAAGACCGGGGGAATGGACCAGCCTTTCTTGTACATCGTCATGGGCAGACTGGCTGAGGGCGAGGTAGTAGGGCTCCAGCGTAATGATGTCTGACCAGCGCCGCCAATGACCGATCGCGGCATACATCCACTGCTGCTCCACGGGCCTGTCCCAGTCATATTTCAGGCGGTTCAGAGGCTGCACTGCGAGCAAGTCTAACTGCCAATCATTCCGCTCCTGCCCAAGGGTGCCATGAAAACCTTGAAACGTATTGGCCGTATTACGCCATTGGTTATTCCCGATGAGACGACGGTCTAAAAACTCAAAGTTATGAATGCCATAACGCAGGCTTACAGGGCGGTCATTGCCCAAAGCATCTTTACCCAGAGCATTTTCAAAATACAGTTCAGCATAAAGACGGATGATCTCGAACTCATTCACATCTCGGTTATCCCTCGGGTAATGGCTATTGTATCGGCGAGAGTCCTGCATCTCCACCGCGAAACGAAAAGGGTCCAGCACTTCACGAACTCCCAAGTAAGCTCGGGTACGATGAAGGAGAGGGTCATCCAGGCCCACCTCACTGCGGCGGAGATCATCGTCCCGGTATTCGTAACGGAAACGATAGTCCAAACCGAGATCCAACCAGTCTGCCTCCTTTAGAGTGCTCCAGCCTGATTTCGAGGCCTGAGTGGCATACTTCGGCACGTCAGGGTCGCGCGTGGTGCTGTAGCTCTTGGGTGCGCGATAGTAACTCGCTTGCCCGTCCTCAGCGGCTAGGTAAGGCATGATCAAAAAGAAACCAGCAAGGGTCAAAGCTGGGGTAATCTTCCAGAGCTGGGTGAGCCTGCGAAAGAGGAGTGCGATCATGAGGAAAAGGGCGATCAAGGTGCGATACCTCCACGTGGAGGAAATCGGTCTATCCGTGGCGTATTCCTATGCTTTGTAAATATACTCGTCAAGTAGGAATTAAAAAGCTTGTGCGCCTTGTTGTGTTCTCCGTTGGGACTATTACGGTCATGAAAATAGTTCAACATTCTTCACCATCCTGCACGTTCCTTCATGAACATCTATGCCCTCCAGCTCGACTCCATCTGGGAAAATAAACAGGCCAACTTTGCCAAAGTTCAGGCCTTGCTCTCCACCGCCCCTCCCGTAGCTGGGTCCCTCATCGTTTTACCGGAAATGTTCGCCACCGGATTTAGTTGTGAACTGACGGTTACAGCCGAAGCCCTCGCGGGGGAAACGGAGATCTTTTTGAAGACCCTGGCGCAGCAGTGGCAATGCACCGTTTTAGGAGGGCTGGTAACTCAGAATACACAAGGCCAAGGCGACAATCAGGCACTGGTGATCGGCCCAGATGGGAGCGAGCTAGCCCGATATACAAAGATCCACCCTTTCAGCCTGGGAGGGGAATCTGCCGCACACACTCCAGGAAAGGAAACGCTCGTGTTTGAATGGCAAGGGCTAAAGATGGCCCCGCTCGTGTGTTACGATCTGCGCTTCCCCGAGCTAGCCCGTTCAGCCCTCAAGCAGGGTGCCGAGGTGTTGATCTACATAGCCGCCTGGCCGGCGCGCCGCATCCAGCACTGGCTAACCCTGCTCCAAGCTCGCGCCATCGAAAATCAAGCCTATGTGTTAGGGGTGAACCGCTGCGGGCAGGAGCCACAATACAGCTACTGTGGTCGTAGCGTGTTGGTGGATCCCCACGGTGTCATCGTGGCAGATGCGTCAGATGGTGAAAAGATCCTCAAGGCTGAAATCCACCCCGCAACGGTGCGGGAGTGGCGGCGAGATTTCCCTGCCGTGACGGATTATCTGAGCCGATAGGCGACCCTGACTACTCCGAGGCCATAGGTGCTGGCCGTTCGATATCAGGATCTCCCCGGCGGAAAAGTTTCCGGACGAGTTCTTTGACACGATTGCGCTTCACAGGCTGCAAGACAGACTGCTTGGCCATAGCGGCAGCCTCACGATCCATTTTTTTCTCGCTATCAAAGAATTCCATGGTTTCACGTCCGAAGGGGCTGTTACCAGCACCGTCCTGTGCTGTCGGCGGCAGATCATGCATCGTTTCCACGATGCGCGGCTCAATGAAGATGAGCAGTTCGCGGCGATCTTTTTCATCGCTGGTGGAGCCCGTCAGATACTTCAGAATGGGCACATTTGAGAGGAAGGGCACATTAACCTTGTTCTTCTCATCACTCTCGCGGATGAGGCCGCCCAAAAGGACTGTGGAGTTGTTTTTGCACATCACCACCGTATTGAGCTGCTGCTTGGTCAAGACGGGGTAGGTGTTTTCAGCGATCTCTGTGCTGCCTGCCACTTCGCTGTTTTCCTGAGAGATTTGCAGCGTCAGTTCATCGGGAGAATTGATCAGAGGAATGATGTTCAGGCTGAGCACCACATCCTGATACTGGACGTTGGAAAGCAGACCATTGTTGGCACCGCCGCCGACGAATCCCTGAGTGGAAGTGGCGATGGGGAAGGATGAACCGCTGCTGATATTGGCAGCCGTGTTGTTCATCGTGAAGACGGATGGGCGAGAGATGACTTTGAAATCCGTGCGGCTATCCAGCGCATTCACAATGATGTCCACGCCTTCACGAATACCGCCGTAAAAAGTCAGGCCACTGCGCGCCGCAAGATCCGTCAAACTGATGGCCGTGCGGGGATTGAGTGGGGCGATGGAGTTCCCCAACTGGGAAGCGATACCGCGGGTGGCGCCTGTGGAGGTGGCATTGTTGCGAGCACGGAAAAGCGTCTCGATACCAAAGGACTCGTCTTTACCAAGCTGGACTTCACCGATCACGGCAGAGATGAGAATCTGTTGAGGACGACGATCCAATTCATCCAGGATCTCATTGAGCACCCGAAGATGCTCGGGCGGGCCAGAAGCAAAGATGGAATTCGCCGTGGGATCACTGATGAGCAGTGTCTTCCCGATGACCAAAGAACGCGGTCCATTGTTAGGCCGCAGGGGCTGTAGATTTCCACCGCCAGAACCAAAGCCGCCACTTCCGCCAGAAAGGCCACCGCCACTGCTGCTACCGAAACCACCGCTGCCGCCAAAGCTGCTGCTGCCACTATTGGAGCCACTCAGGCTATTGCCAAAAAGGCCACTGCCGCCGGTGCCATTGCTGGAGGTTCCCGTGGTGCCGTTCCGATTGTTCGATGAGTTGTTAGGCTGGCCCAGACTATTGACGCCACCACTGCTGCCAGAGCCGGAGTCTTCCCCTTCCGTGCGGGCAATGGCGTCACTGATGATGCCCATGGCCGCTTCGACGCCTAGATAATTCAGCGTGCGAGAAACAAAGGTGCGGAGCTCCGAGGCCGCATCCAGCTCTTCCACAAGAGTCTCGATGTAAGTCAGCGTCTCAGGCATGGCGATAACCAGCAGACGGTTGGTGCGTGGAATGGAGAGAATTTTCGGCTTTACCTCCGCTGCGGTCGAGCCATCCACACTGCCAGGCAGAGCTGCTAGCTGCTGCGGAATGCCGCCGGGCTGCTGGCCGAGCGCGGGTGTGGCGGTGGCACGACCTCCGGTGCTGCCATTTGCCCCCCCCTCTTTTTCATCCAGGCCTAAGATTTCATCCAGCGCCTTTTTCACATCTTCCGCATCCGAGCGAACGAGCTGAATCCGCTTGGTCACGGTGGCACCAGGTTTCACATCCAGACGCTCGAGCAAAGCAAGGATGGAGCGGATGGTGTTGCTGTTTTCGACAATGACGAGGGCTTTGGCATTGGGCACCGTGGTGATAACGCCGTAGCTGTGGCGAGGAATGATTTGGTCAATTGCTTTCACCGCATCATCCGGGGAGAGATACTTTAGAATGGCGACGAAGCTCACCACCTGATCCGTCTCAGGCAGATCAGACGCCGCCTCAAAAAGGGGCGCACCTTCAGCCTGGGCTTTCTTGCCTTCACCCAAGATTTTGACCATGCCCTCGCCAGCAGGCGCGAAGGAGTAACCATTGAGCAAAAGGCTCTTTTCGATGAACATGATGGCCCGGTCTTTGGGCAATTCACCCGTGGTCTCGATGGAGACCGTCACCTGCTCAATGGCGGCATCGCGAATGATTTTTAATCCGGTGAGATCCTCATAAACGAGGAGGATCTGAGACAGCGGCGTGTTTGGGAATTGCAGTTCTACGCCGCCTCCCGGCTTGATGGCATCTTCCGGGCGGATGGCAGGGCGTTCCTCTCCGGTTGCGGCCGCATTTCCACCGCCAGCGGGACGGGCCTGGTTACCACCTGTGGGCGGGACATTAGGCCGGGGACGATTGAATCCAGCAGCTCCTGGCGGAGGAACGGCGTTTGGATTCGTGGGACGAGCCTGGGGCGGAATCTGAGCCAGGAGGGCCGTCACAGGGGCCAGGCAGGCAGCCAAAAGAATGCGGCGAAAAGAAACGATCATGAAGTTAGGCAGGCTAAAGGCTTACTGCGGCTGTGCGGCGGGCGGGGACACAGGTGCAGGGATCAACTGACGACGACGAGAAATGGTGGGGGCGGTTGCTGGCTGGCCCGCAGTGGGCACAGCACCGGGCTGAATCCCCGGCTGAATGCCACCAGGCTGAACGGTGCCACGCGGGGCCGTGACATTCACCGGTTGGCCGAGCTGCCCTGGCTGCTGTCCGGCCTGGCCAGGCTGAGGAGTGCGCAGATTGGGATTTCCCTGGGCAGCCCCAGGCTGCCCCCCCGCAGGCGCTTTGAAGGTATTGCTCACGGTGACGGGCCGGGAGGTGAGATTGTCATCATACTTGAGCGTGGCTTTTTTGCCATCCTTCTCAAGGTCCACTGAGGCTTCGGTGCGATTGCGATTGAAGTTGGCTGAGATCAATTTGAACTCGCTGTTGGCATCCGCATCACTCGTTACACGTTTGAATTCAGCCGTCTGTTTATTTTGCAGGCTGATGGTGATCTTCCCTGTGGTGCTTTTATACATTCCCGCCAGTGCCCAGTCGTTGGACCAATCAATGGTGGGATTGTTGGAGACGACGGTCTTGCGCAAAAAGGGATTGCTGCTCCAGGTGGCCTGATAACGCGTGTTGGCGAAAGCTTTGGGAATGACTTCTTCGCTCAACACATCTGCTGCGGTGGGAGGGATGGAGACCGGGGCTTCGCCTGAGGCCGCTTCAGCCACAGGCGCATCGGATTCACTGACGACTTCTTGAGCCAAAGCACTGAGTGTCAAGGAGCCCAAGAATAGAAATGTAAGTAGCCTTTTCATAGGGGTGGAAGGCGAAACCATTTCTGGATGTTCATGTTCACGATGACCTGGGTCGTATCATCATTGTTAGGCGTCATCGTCAGCGATGGGATGCTGATGTAGGACTCAGGCTTTTGCAGATCGTGCAGCCATTGATTGATTTCCGCCCAGCCACCATGGGCTTCCAGATTGAAGGTGGAAGAGACGATGCCCGCGCGTTCCGTCGGCTCCAGCGGCTGAATCTTGGGCAGCTTCACGCCGTGTGAATCCGCCGAAGATTCCAGTTGCTCAAGAAAATCTGTGTCCACCGTGCCACGACGCGTGAAGACAGGCTGCTTTTCCGTGAGCCAGGTGAAACGCTCGTTCCAAAACTCTTTTTGGGCCAGCAGATCATCGGCCTCAAGACGGCGGGTTTCCACCTCAATGGAACGCACGTCCACCGTCTGTTTCCAAGACTTCAGACGCGTCAGGCCAATGAAAGCCCCACCGATTACCACGACGGCGGCTAAACCCAGCCCGAGACGTTGTTCATTCGCGGTCATAGCTGGGTCACCTCCGTTTCAGTGGCGGCCAATTCTGCAGGGCGTCCTTCAGCTCGGAAGGTGGCGGTGCCATCGTTCAAGTTCGTTGGGTTGGGAAAATCCCAAGTCCAGCGTTTGAAGGCTTCGTGAGACAGAAGCTTTTCACGAAAATCAATGCCGTGGCCGAGGCTGGAAGCCACACCTTCCACGATGATGCCATCCTCCCGGATCTCAAAGCGGGTGATGCGGATGTTTTCATTCGGCAGCAGTTGCACCAACTGGTGCAAAGACTCGACCGGATAAAGATCTGGCGTGATGGCATGACGCATGTCTTCCCAGGCCGCCTGGGCATCGCGAATGGTGACGAGCTCAGGCTCCAGGGCATCTAGCCGGAGGGTTTCTGCGGCCAGAGAATGCTGGCGCAAGGCGACCCTAGCCGCAAAGGCACCCAACGCAGCGATGAGGACGAAGGTAAAGGCCAAGGCCCCCATCATGACCATGCGACGCTGCTGACGATCCTGCCGATGCCTAACCACAGGTGCGGGGATCAACCGCGAACTATGATCTGGCAAGGAGGGGATCTGCTCCTGCCGGAGAGTGACGGGCAGGTCTAAATCCTGAGTGAACTCTTCGGTGATTAAGTCTTCTAAAATCACCGGTGCCTCACCTTCCACAGGGACCTCGGTGGGCGCTGCGGCACGGGCAGAGCTGACCACGGCCAGCGATTGCACATTAGGCGTTAGGCCGCCGAGTTCTAAAGAAGCGAGAATGCAGCGAATCTCCGCTGCGGCATCCGCATCCAGAATGCGGGCTGCTAAAGCTTGGCAATACAAAGGGGCTCCCGATTCATGAGGGATGGCAAGAACCAACGCACCTGCTTCACGCCAGATCAAGGCCTCCCCCGGCTGAAGCTGATGGAAAGCGACAGAGGGGGCAAATTTCGCATCGTTGCCTTCCTCCAAAACATCCGCTGGGAGGGGGGCTACCTGAATGAAGCCGATGGAGCGCTGATCCCGCTCATCTTGGCCGAGGTTCCAGACATCGAAGTTATTGGAATCAGCCGTTTCATTACCAAACCCAGCCGCCTCCAGTTCGAGCTGCGCCATGGACTCCCGTCGCGAGGGATCTACCCCCTGAAAACGCAGCGGTACCGTGACGAGACTGCGCGCTGGAAGGGCGATCCAAGCGGTGCCCCGGCGTGAACGGGCGTCTTGGTCCGCCTGGGCTGCCTGACCGCCACGAAGACGCCATGCACGGAATCCCTCCTCGTGAGGGATGAGCATGAGTTCTTCAGGATTTTTCATGGGGCAAAAAAGGCAAGCCGGGAGGATATCAAATGCCTATGCAGAGTGCAAGGCAGGAAGGGAGACAGCACTGTCACGAAGACGGTTCAAAGTTTCCGCAGACGATCGAAATCAAGTTTCACTACTGAGCCTGAAGAGTCTTCAACTCCTCATTGGTCCACTTTTCCCAAGCGGCCATGTCCTTGCCAAAATTTTCTCCGGCCAGGATCTGCATCACATTCTCTACCTCTTCATTCTGGGGATGCTGAGGATTTTTGAGGATGTTCAGGAACAATGGCAATTGCAGGGTGCGCTCCCGATTCATCAGGTCTGAAAAGAGGACTTCAATGACTTCGGGATTGGTTTTCTGATCCACCAATAGGCCAGCGATAAGGCCGTAGTCTTCGTCACTGGTGAGGTTGACTAAATGACGGCTGGCATTCACTTGAGCCTCGCCATTGAGTTTCTTCACCAGTTCAGCGAGATCCCGCGCCATTTGAGGAATCTCTTTTTCGGAGCGCAGAATCTCATCAATGAGCACATCTCCCTCCTCAGCCGTGGTGAGCTGAGTGCCAGGCTGTCCTGTCGGCATGGGAGCTGTGGTAGCAAGCGGCTGGATGTCCGACTTGGCGGCAGACTTCTCCTGCTTCTTTTCAGCCACAGGAGGGCGCACAGGCTCAGAGCCGCCATACTGCCATGCGATGTAAAACACAGCAGCAGCGACGAGGCCGGAGATGATGATAATGAGTCGTTTTTTAGACGAAGAAGAAGCTGAAGACATACGCGTTATGACAAGCGGCAGTTCCGAATGCGTTCAAATCCAAAGTGGTGACAATGCAATCAGTTGCGAATTTCTTCCCCACTGGCGGCATTCGCCAGCTTCATTTCCTCGCGGTGCAGAGAGGGATCACTGCGGAAGGTAAGGCGGGCACCGTATTTGCGCTCTAGATCTACCAGCAGTTCTCCATCTTCCGTCTTCAGGCGCTGCATGACTTCGGGGTGAACGACGACGAGGAGGCTTTTTTGATCCTCTTTCCCACGACCGAGAATGGCACTGAGGCGGCGCTGGAGTTCCACACTCATGGTCATGGTGGTCTTCACCTGGCCATGGCCTTTGCAGTAAGGACATGGTTCATAGAGGGCGCTGCTGAGGCTTTCATGGAGACGCTGGCGGGTCATTTCCATGAGGCCAAACTGACTGATGGGCAAGACCTGCGTCTTGGCCTTGTCACGCTTGAGGTGATCCATCATGGCCTTGTAAACAGCCTGCTGATCTTTGCGGTGCTTCATGTCAATGAAGTCCACTACAATGAGCCCGCCCATGTTCCGCAGGCGCAGTTGTCGAGCCACTTCCTGGGCAGCTTCCATGTTGGTATCCAGGAGCAGTTTATCCTGATCCTTCGCACCTTTATTCCGGCCAGTATTGACGTCAATGGAGACGAGCGCTTCCGTCTGGTCAATGACGATGTAACCACCGCAGGGCAGCCAGACTTGGCGATAAAAGGCATTATCAATCTGCTTCTGAATCCCGTAGTGCTCAAACAAGGCGGTCTGCCCCTGGTAATGGGTGATGCGGCTTTTCGCCCGACGCGAAATCTGTGCTGCCATCTTCTGCATGCGCTCCACGGTGGCAAGGTCATCGCAGGCCACTTCATCAATCTCTTCCGTGAGGAAGTCACGAACCGTGCGCTCGATCAACTCTGGCTCCTGGAAGCAGCAGACCGGAGCTTTTTGCCCGTCCCGCTTAGCGACGATGTCATTCCATTGCTCAATCAGGAGGCTGAGGTCACGGATGATGTGGCGGGCACGTTTGCCAGAGGCTTCCGTGCGCATGATGAGGCCCATGCCTTCCGGTAGGTTCACCTTCTCGATGATTTTGCGCAGGCGAGCACGCTCCTTGGGATCCTCCACTTTGCGGGAGATGCCGAACTGATCATTCTGCGGCATGAGCACCAGAAGACGACCAGCGAGAGAAACGTTGGTGGTAACGCGCGGGCCTTTGTTACCAATGGGGCCTTTGGTCACCTGGACCATGATTTCAGATCCCACAGGGTAGAGATCGGGGATGTCTTTGGCCTCGATGCGCTTGCGCTTTTTCTGCGCTCCGCCACGGGTCACTTCCTCCATGCCCTGATTGGAAAGAGCTTCTGGAATGGCATCCCAGAAATGCAGGAAGGCATTTTTATCTAGCCCGATGTCAATGAACATGGCCTTCAGGCCTTGCTCGATGTTTTTGACCCGACCTTTGAAAATGGAGCCCACGATGGTGCTCGTTCCCACGCGCTCAATGGTGTATTCTTCCAGCACGCCATTGTCCAGCAAGGCCACACGGTTTTCCAGTTTCTCACAGTTGATGACAAGGCGGGTTCCGCTCTTGAGATCTTTTTTTCCGGTGATGAACTCTTTGATTCGTTTCACGATTCCAAGGGGCATAAAAAATAGGTCAGGTTAGGGTTAAGAAATGAGGCAGGTTACTGGCGAAAGAGCCGACGTAAGAATCCACCACCAGGGGATGATGGGGCAGAAGGTTCTTCGGTGCTTTCTCCACGGTTGAATAGCGGAGCTCTGCGGACAGGCTCGGCTTTTGGAACCGCACGGTTGGAGTTGACACCGGATGACCCTTCACGGTCGGCTTCCCTGCGAATTTTAGGGGCGCTGCGGATGCGTGGCGCTTCGTCAGTAGATTCATTGGCCGGCTCATTGGTGCCGGTATCACCATCTTCATCTGCGGCAGCCACCAGCGGGACGCCGAGGTCCTCATAGGTGACGGCTTCGATGGCATTGAAATTTCCTTCCACCTGAGCTAGTGGAGTGGGGGTGACTTGATAGCCATTTTCAAGCGCAAGGGCTTGCTCTAAAACGCGATGAGCGACCGGAGCGGCACAGCCACCGCCGGATTTCCCCCCCTGCACCAGGATGCAGACGGCGTATTTAGCATTCACGTAAGGAGCAAAGCTGATGAACAACGTGTGGTTATCCACCACGCGGACATTCTTTTCATTGCGGCGCCAGTTCTGTGCTGTGCCCGTTTTGCCAGCTACCTCCACACCCGGGATGCGTGCGCCCTTAGCCGTACCGCCGGCATCATTCACCACTTTCCACATGCCTTTGCGCACGAGCTCCAGGGCCTTAGGATTGAAATGCTGAGACAGATCTGCACGTAGGATCGGCTTTTGGTCCAGCACCACTTCTTCGCCATCCATGACGCGATGAAGGAGATGTGGTTTAAAAGATTTCCCGGATGCCACTGCCGCAGTGACCGAAGCCATCTGCAAAGGCGAAGCCAATACCGACCCTTGACCAATCGAGGTGTTTGCGGTGTACCCATTGCTCCAGCGTTCCTGGGGGCTGTTGAGGCGCAGCCAATTCGGATTTGGCAGGATGCCCGCTTCATCTTCATCCAGCTCAATGCCTGTGCGCTCGCCAAGGCCTAGCAATTTCCCCACCTTGGTGATGTTATCAATGCCAGCGGTGTTTCCATACTGGTAGAAGTAGCAGTTGCAGGAACGCATCAGGGCATCACTCAGCCCCAGAGAACCATGGGAACCACCACTCTGGCGCTGGATCCAGCACTGCATGGGCTTGCTGCCGTAGGTCACACTGCCGCTGCAGTTGAAGTTGCGGTCCTGGATGTTTGCCAAACAACCCGCCAGAGCGATGGGCACTTTATAAGTGGAACCTGGCGCAAAGGGGCGCGTGGCTCGGTTCATCAAAGGCACGGTGCGGTTATCCATCAGCACATCCCAGTCTGCCTGGCGGATGCTGGGGATGAACGTATTGGTGTCATAACTAGGCACAGAGGCCATGGCCAGCACCTCACCTGTCTGTGGCTGGATGACGACCACTGACCCACGGCCGATCTTGCCATCACGCAGAGCTTTTTCCGCGATGTATTGGATGCGCGCATCCAGGGTAAGATGCACATCATTACCTTTGCGCGGAGATTCAAAGCTGACCTCTCCCACGAGACGCCCACGCTCATTGACCTGCATCGTACGCACCCCCGGCTTGCCGCGCAGGTGTTTGTCAAAACTCTTTTCAACACCAGCAACCCCGAAATCATCGGGCATGTAATAGTCCCAGCCTTTGCGTTCTTCTACCGACACACGCTGATCATCTGGCAAACTGACATAACCAAGAATGTGACAAGCCATGGCCCCAAACGGATACACGCGGCTACCACGCTCCGCGACGGTGACACCAGGCAGCCCCAGATTATGCTCGGCAAAACGACTGAATTCCGAAAAGGTCAGACTATCCCGATAGACCCAAGGGATAACGCCCCCAAAACTGCGGTAATGGGTGCGCAGATCTTTTTCGGCATTGAATCCCACAGCCAAGCCCATCTCATTGAGACGTCCGATGATCAGCTCCTGAAACATGCGGACAATATCTGGCTCCAGCTTTTTACGTGGCAGGCCATTGTCCATGTACTCAAATGGCACGGTGGGGATGTCCACCTTCCGCGCCTTGCACTGACGAGCGTACTCTTCGTAAACCTCCCGCAGATTTACCTGCACCTCAAAGGTCGCTTTATTCGTGGCTAAGACGATGCCGTTGCGATCCTTGATCTCGCCGCGAACACCAGGGATGCGTGCACGCTGTTGCCGGGCTTCCGGCACTTTATTGACGAACTCCTCATGACGCACGATTTGCAGCGTCCAAAGCCGGTAAGTGAGAATGCCGAACCCACCCAGCATGGCAAGGGTGAGTAAATAGAGGCGAAAGCGATATTTAACGACCATCGAATGAGTACCTCAGTCCTTCGTATTTGATCTCGTAACGTGACAAACCCGCCAGGGAATACAGGAAAAGAAAAATGAGTGGGGAGGCCAACATGGCCAGCAGCGTGTCGGTGATCATCTTCGTCCACACAGCCGTAGGGAAATGCAGACTGCCGCGCAGAAAGGTCATCACCATGTATTCGCTGAACAACCAGGCAAAAGTGGTGAAGCCGACCAACAGAACAGGCAGCTCCAAACGGCCTCGCTTGAACAAAGGTCTCACACCTTGCAAAAAGGTGCCTAACAAACCGAACAACAAAATGGAAAGGCCAAATCCAAAACCGCCCCCAGCCATGTCCAGCTCAGGTAAATTTCCACCCGTGCTGATGAGTGAATGCGCGGCCTTGCCCACAGGCTCGAACACGCCAGGCACATAACGGGCATCCCATAAAAAACCCGTTGTGAACGCCAGGATCAGCATCACTGGAAAAGGCACCGCGACGGAAGCCGCAAAGAAAAATACCGGCGGTAAAAACAAGGTGGCATACTGCGCCATGGGGATGCCCGGAATGAACTCCTGCACCACGAAGGTGAGCAGCAGGAGAAGGAAAGTGACAGGATAAAAGACCATGACGGCTTAAAAGACTGAGTCGGTGTAGAAGCTGCAAAAGTAAGGAACCAGTCCCATCCGGCTCTGAGAGCCGATAGAGGCAGTTTCAATCTTGGCAGGCAGCTTTGTCATTGGGTGACCACACTTCGTTCGTCATTTCTTCTCAGGCTTAGCGGTGGGCTCAGTAGTCGGCTGCATTTCCACCACAAACACGTACTCAAGCGAGGAAAAATCCACCGCAGGCTCCACAACCGCCTCACCTGAGAGATCTCGATTTTCAAACCGCTTCACCCGCCCGATCAATAGCCCAGCGGGGAAGACCCCACCTTCCCCCGTGGAAAGCACATTGGCCCCCGGATTGATGAGGATGTTCTTGCTGAGGAAGCGCAGACGTAGATCTGGGCGCATGTCCAGGCCTGCCCGCTCCCCTGAAATGATTCCCTGCTCCAAGGTGCCTTCGATCTTTGCAGACACACGGCACATTTCATCGGTGAGTAGAATGATCTCGGCCATGTGATCGGCCATTTTGCCGGTCTTACCAATCAAACCTGAAGCACTGATCACGGGGCTATCCGTAGCCAGCCCATCCAGCAAGCCTTTATCAATGATCATGCTGTTCCACCAGGTGGAGGAAACACGCTTGATGACACGTGCGGCTGTGGATTTGAAAGGCGCAGCCTGCTTGAACTCGATGAGGTCACGGAGTTTGTTATTCTCATCCAGTACCTGCGCATACTTTTGGGAGATGATGCGGAGACGCTCCACCTCGATCTGCATGCGTTCATTTTCACGCTTCATCTCGCGTGGATCTTCAGGCGAAGCGGTGACACCGGTGACGCTCTGCTCCACAGCTGCACTGGAGTGAATGAAGGGGGACAGCACCGTCATGGTGCGGCTCTGGATGTCACGCGTGACAGGTGTGTCCAGCGTGAATACGGATACGACCGCCGCAATGAAAAGCAGCAGCGCCAGGATGTTGAGCTTTTTCATGGTTTAGCCTTTTCTCCTGTCACCAGTCGTAGGACTGCAAGTGAACAGGAATCGGGTTTACACCTGCCAAGTCGCCTACACCTCCGTGGTGCTGACCTTGCGCAGAAACTCCAGCTCACTGAGCACCCGGCCCGTGCCTTCGCCCACCGCGCTGAGAGGATCTTCAGCCACATGCACCGGCAGAGCTGTCTCTTCCTGCAACAGTTTATCCAGACCACGGAGCAAGGCCCCTCCACCGGCGAGCATGATGCCGCGATCCACAAGGTCAGCCGAAAGTTCAGGGGGGCAGCGCTCCAGCGTGGTGCGCACAGCATCAATGATGGCGTTTAACGGCTCCAGCATCGCCTCACGCACTTCCTGACTGGTGATGGTGATGGTCTTTGGCAGACCGGCGACCATGTCGCGGCCTTTCACTTCCATGGTGGTTTCTTTACCGAGGGGGAAAGCCGAACCGATGCGCAGCTTGATCTCTTCCGCCGTGCGCTCCCCGATCATGAGGTTGTAGGCGCGTTTCATGTAGTTGATGATGGCTTCATCCAGCTCATCCCCCGCCACACGAACGCTGCGGCTGTAAACGATGCCGCTGAGGGAGATGATGGCCACTTCCGTGGTACCACCACCGATGTCCACGATCATGTTGCCCGCAGCTTCCTGCACGGGCAGGCCCACGCCGATCGCAGCGGCCATGGGTTCTTCGATGAGGTAAACTTCACGCGCCCCAGCCTGTTCAGCACTTTCTTTGACAGCACGTTTTTCCACTTCTGTGATGCCCGAAGGCACCGCGATGACGACACGCGGCCCACGCATGGCGCGGCGGTTGTTATGCACCTTACGGATGAAGTGGCGCAGCATGGCCTCCGTGACACGGAAGTCTGCGATAACACCATCTTTCAAAGGGCGGATGGCGGTGATGCCACCGGGGGTTCTCCCCAGCATGCGTTTTGCATCGTCCCCAACGGCGACCACTTCGTTGGTGCCTGTTTTTACGGCGACCACAGAGGGCTCGCGGAGCACGATGCCATGATCCTTGACGTAAACGAGGGTGTTAGCAGTTCCAAGATCGATTCCGATGTCGTTGGCGACGAAGCCAAAAAGTTTGCCAAGCATGAGCTATAAAAGGTTGTGAATGAAAGAGTTAGCAGCGGACCCTGTGTGGTAGTGGAAGGAATCCGGCTTTTTTCAGATCACAAAAGCAGCGCCACCCACGGGCTCCTGACTGGACACGAACGTAAGGGCAGCGGTTTTTAGGGTCAAGGAGAGATTCCCCAAGGTGAAAAAGAGGCAAAATGGCCCGATTTTGAGCAATTTTGGCCGAAAAATCAGGTATTTAGCCTCTTGGACAAAAATTTTAGGAGACCGTGAGCTTCGTGAAGGCACTCCATATTCACTTCAATCCGGTAAATCTGCCAGCCGGGGATATCTCCCAAGACACTCCGCCATCAAGCCGACGATCAGTCCGACGACCATTGACCAGACGAAAGCTAGCAGATGAAGATTCCAAAAATTCAGATCTTCTACTTTAAACAAGGCTCTGGCTAACGGCGTCCAAATCCACATCCACTTGTTCCAAAATGCCATTTCATCAGTCACGTTTTCAGTGAAGGACCCCATGGCCGTGATGAAAATCCATCCTGCAAAGACATACGTCAGACAAAAATGAACAATAAATGTAACAATCGTCGCTTTCGCTGAAAATGAAGTTTGGGTAGCCATATCAGGGCATGCGAGCAAACCCAGGCCAAAGGATCATGAATGCGAAAATTTTTTCATTCAAGTACCGTCACTCGCGCCCCTTCCACCTGATAGACCAATCCAGGAATAACCTCTCCTTGGGCCCATTCCAAATGCGTGGTGGTGATGACCTTCTGAGTGCCCACAGGCAACAGCCGTAGCAAGGCCCGACGACGATGCGCATCCAGCTCCCCAAATACATCATCTAGCAAAAGCAATGGAGGCTGTCCCGCGACTTGCTCCAAGGCATGAGCTTGAGCGATCTTCAGAGACAGGGCTAGACTGCGCTGCTGCCCTTCTGAGGCGAAGGAGGTGGCATCGAGATCATTGAGCAGCAGTTGCATATCATCCCGGTGCGGCCCTATAGATGTTTGCCGCAGGCGTTGCTCTTCTTCACGTCTCTCAGCCAGTCCTTCCACCAGACTGCCCTCGAAAAAACTGGGTGCATAATTGGTTACGCCACGCTCACTCCCGCCGCTCAATTCAGCATGAATGCGTGTGACATGCGGTTGCAGGATCTGCACCAGTTCATGACGTCGGGCGATGATGACCTGGGCAAAATCATCCATCACTTTTGCAAAAGCATCGGCTTGTCGCCAAGCGATGATGGCATCTCGCTTGAGCACGTAGTTACGCCCCCGCAGGGCACGTTCATACCCCCGCAAGGCTTTGAGATAGTCGGGAAACATCTGGCTGGCCGCAAAGTCTAGGTACCGCCGCCGATGTTCCGCGCTGCCACGCAGGAGGTTCATGTCGCGATGATCCATCCAGACGACCAACCCACTCTGGGAGAGGTATTCCGCCGTTTTGCCACAGACGGTGCCTTCGATGGCCAGACGCCGCACGGTGGCCGATTGCGCACAGCGCATTCGTTTGTCTTTCAACGTGCCCTCAATCAACATCGTCTTTGCCCCCAGGCGGATCACCTCGGCGCGGTTGCTGGTGCGCGGGGATTGCAGGCGCAGCAGCACGCAGGCCGCCTCCATGAGAGAGGTCTTTCCCTGCGCATTGCGACCGACAAAAACCGTCATCTCCGGATGCAGCGTGACGCGGCATTCTTCAAAGCAACGGAAGTCTCGAAGCAGCAGATCTGTGAGCATGGGCACATCTCACACAACGCCCTGCGACTGAATTTTGGTTGAATTCATCGAGCAGGGGGCCATGTGTCCGGCCCTTCTAATGGCCTCCTTCCGCACCGTCAAAGGCTTTCGCGACTTCTTCCCCGAGGAGTGCGCGTTGCGCAATTATATCTTCGACACCTGGCGCTCTGTCGCGCGCCGCTATGGTTTTGTCGAATACGAAGCTCCCGTCGTGGAGTCCACCGACCTGTACCGCAAAAAGAGCGGAGATGAGATCACCAGCCAGCTTTTCTGCTTTTCAGACAAGGCGGATCGTGAAATCTCCCTGCGCCCGGAGGTCACCCCTTCCCTGGCCCGCATGGCCACGGCCCGTCATCGCGACTATAAGAAGCCGATGAAGTGGTTCCAAATCGGGTCTTGCTTCCGCTATGAAGAACCGCAGGAAGGCCGCACGCGTGAGTTCATCCAGTTCAATGCCGATATCCTCGGAGATGCCAGCCAGGGCACGGATGCCGAACTCGTCGCTCTATCGATTGATGTGATGCTGGCCTTTGGTATCCAGGCTGAGGACTTTGTCATCCGCCTGAGCAATCGCCAGATCTGGACCGACTTCCTCGCAGATAAAAACATCGCAGTGGAGCACACCTCCGCGTTTCTTCAGATCATTGATAAAATCGAACGCGCCAAGCCTGAAGACACCGCCAAAAAGCTGGAAGCCATCGGCCTAACTTTGGATGAAGTGCGAAACTTCATGACTGCGACGGATGGTGACCACCCAGCTTTTGCCGCGCTGAAGGCCGATCTCAGCGCACGTGGCCTGTGGTCTTATGTGAAGATTGATGCCAGCATTGTACGCGGTCTGGCCTATTACACAGGCACGGTGTTTGAAGTCTTCGATCTCAAGCATGGCCTGCGCGCGGTGGCAGGTGGCGGACGTTATGACAAGCTCTGCTCTTTGATGAGCGATGGCAGTGTGGACATGCCTGCGGCAGGTTTTGCCATGGGTGATGTGGTGCTGGGCATCTTGCTTTCCAAAACTCCTGGAGCTCAATTTGGCATTACGGAATACCTCAATGCTCAGCAAGGCGTGGAGGCCTATGTCGTCATTGCCGATGAAGCCCAACGTGCCCCAGCCCTGGCCACCGTACAGGCTCTGCGCAGTGCAGGCGTGCGGGTGGATTACAGCTTCAGCGCCCAGAAAGTGGGCAAGCAATTCCAAGCAGCCGAAAACCAAAAGGCCCGTTTGGCCGTGGTCTTCGGGGCCGAGTATCCCCAGGTGGCTATCAAAAACCTCGTCAGCCGCAGCCAGGAACTGGTGGCGGTGGAGCAGTTAGTGAGCCTCGTCACGGATGAACTGAAGAGGCCTATCACAGGCAAGCTGATAGCTTGATTTATCAAACCAGGAAAACATCAAGCTCACGGAATATTTGGCCCCTTCATGCCTCTAAAATCCGTGTCTTCTGTGGAAATTCCTTCTGAGTTAGGTCGCGTGGCGATCATTGGTGCTGGGGCGGTCGGTTGCTATTATGGCGGGCGACTTGCTCAGCATGGGCATGATGTGCATTTTCTAATGCGCAGTGACTATGAGGCCGTGAGTAAAAAGGGGCTGCATATCACAAGCCCGCTGGGAGATGTTCAAATCCACGTCAATGCCCACCAGACAACAGCGGACATCGGCCCGTGTGACCTTGTGATCATTGCGATGAAGGTCACGTCCAATGCAGCACTGCTGGATCTCTTACCTCCGCTTTTGCACGAAAACACAGCGTTATTGACGCTGCAAAATGGACTGGGGAATGAGGAATTCCTCGCCCAACATTTCGGTGCGGAACGGGTGCTCGGAGGGTTGTGTTTCGTGTGCATCAACCGCATCGCTCCAGGTGTGATTCATCACATTGCTCAAGGACGGATCAATCTAGGGGAACACATCCGTGCTCCCGTGCCCCGCACGCACCAGATCGCAGCGGAGTTTCAGCGCAGCCAAATTGACTGTCAGGTTATGGAAAGTCTGGCTGCAGCTCGCTGGCAAAAACTCGTCTGGAATATTCCTTTCAACGGCCTTTCCATCGCCGCCGGTGGAGTGGATACCGAGACCATTTTGGCTAATCCCACCCTGGAAACCAGGGTGCGTGATCTCATGGCCGAAATCATCCAGACGGCCGCTAGCCTGGGTCATTCGCTGCCGGAAAACCTCATTGAAACCATGGTAACAAATACCCGCACCATGGCTGCCTACAAACCTTCCTCCCTCATTGACTATTTGGAGAGACGGGAGGTGGAGCTTGAGGCTATCTGGGGACAGCCGATCCGCCATGCTGCACAGGCAGGTCTCACCATGCCGCGAGTGCAAGAGCTGTATGAAGAACTGAAGGTCAAGCTGACCCAGTCCAGCTGAGCAAAGCATTTGCAAATGAAAGCGGTGGTTTAGGAATTTTAGGGAGATACACTCTGCATCAGCCATGCCTCTCTCCCACCTCCAAAAAGCCTGCCCCGAAACTGCCATCGTGCTCGGCTCGGGCCTGGGCAGTGTAGCGGATAGCCTGGGAATCGAGGCAGAAGTTCCCTACGCGGACGTTGCCGGCCTCAGTGCATCCACAGTTCCAGGTCATGCCGGGCGCTTTGTCCTCAGTCGTTTGAATGGCAAGCCCATACTCATTGCCCAAGGGCGGCGTCATTTGTATGAGGGGCTCTCGGCTTATGAAGTGACCGCAGGCATACGCTTCATGCACACACTTGGCGTTAGGCGCATCATCCTGACCAATGCAGCGGGCGCCATTCAGGAATCCATGGCTGTGGGAGATCTCATGCTCCTGACAGATCACCTGAATCTCCTGGGCACCACACCTCTACTGGGCGGCCCCCATTTCCACGATATGAGCGAGGTGTACTCGGCAGAGTGGCGCGCCCAGTTTCTCGAGGCGGCAGCACGGCTCAGTCTGCCACTGCACCAGGGGGTCTATGCGGCTACGCTAGGGCCCCAGTATGAAACCCCGGCAGAGATCCGCATGATGCGTACGCTAGGGGCCGATGCAGTAGGCATGTCCACCGTGCCGGAGGCCATCCAGGCCCGCGCTCTAGGCATGCAGGTGGCCGGCATCTCCATGCTGACCAACTGGGCCGCCGGGCTGAAAGCACAGACCTTGCACCACGCCGAAGTGGTAAGTGTGGGCCAGGCAGCCTCGGCAAATCTGACCGCTCTGCTTAAAACAGTGTTGTGATTCCCAATCATCTCGTTTGAACTGAGCGCATGAATTTCCACTGGCGTATCCAAGGACAGGAGCACGACCTCACGCGACGCGGCATGGTCATGGGCATCGTCAATGTCACGCCGGATTCCTTTTCAGATGGCGGTCGCTTCCTTGATACGGGCCGTGCAGTGGAACATGCACTGACCTTGGTCGCTGAAGGTGCAGACATCCTGGACATCGGCGGGGAGTCCACCCGCCCTGGCGCAGAACCTGTGGATGAAGCGGAGGAACTGAAACGCGTGCTGCCCGTGATCCGAGCCGTGCGGTCTGAAACCAAAACACTCATCTCCATTGATACCATGAAGGCCAACGTGGCCCGTGCGGCACTCGAAGCGGGGGCAGACATCATCAACGACGTCACAGGCCTCCGTGGAGATCCCATGATGTGCCGAGTGGCAGCCGAAACCGAAGCCGGACTGGTGGTGATGCACATGCTGGGCACCCCACGCACCATGCAGCAGCAAGCCGTGTATGCAGATGTGGTGGCGGAGGTACAGACCTATTTCGAGGAGCGCCTGCACATCCTCGCAGAGCAGGGCATCTCCCCAGAGCGAGTTGTGTTGGACCCCGGTTTCGGCTTTGCCAAAACACTGGAGCACAACATCGCCCTCATGCAGGTCCTGCCTTCACTGGCTGTGCAAGGAAGACCTGTGCTCGTAGGTGTTTCCCGCAAATCCCTCATCAGCCGACTGCTGGATAGCGACGATGTGGAGGACCGCGACTGGCCCACCGTGGCTCTGACTTCTTACTCCCGCGAGCTAGGGGCACGCATCGTCCGCGTTCATCAGGTCAAAGCCAATGTGGAAGCCCTGCGCATGACCGAGGCCATCCTGGGCTAACCTACGTCATTGATCTCACGCTACCGCCTTCCGCGAACCAAAGATGGCACTCCCCACCCGCACGATGGTGGCCCCCTCTTCAATGGCGACTTCAAAGTCATGGCTCATGCCCATAGACAAGACCGGCAGAGGTGCTCCCCCGAATTTTTCCAACTCGTCGCGCACTTCGCGAAGTTGAGTAAAATAACGCCGACTTTTCTCCGCCACTGGATCAAAGGGCGGGATGCACATCACCCCCTGAATGTAGAGGCGATCCAGTTCATAAAGAGCCTCCAACTGCTCTCGAATCGCCTGAGGCGTGAAGCCATGTTTAGAAGATTCTGCAGCCAGATTGATTTCGATGAGGACCTTCGGGTGTAGGCCCAGTTCACCACCGATGCGGTTGATGTCTTTGGCGATGTCCACCGAATCCACCGCATGGATCATCTGCACCAGCGGCAGCACTTTACGCACTTTGTTAGACTGCAAGGGGCCGATGAGATGCCACTGCAATTTCCCAGAGAGTTGAGGTTGTTTCAGCGTCACTTCCTGCACACGATTTTCGCCAAAGAGAATCTGCCCGGCCTCTACAGCCTCCTGGATGATTTCCACCGGATAAGTCTTCGAGACCGCCAGCAAGTCCACGCTCTCCGGCTTGCGGCCAGAGCGGGCGGTGGCTTGGGTCAGGCGGTGGCGGATTTCTTGGAGGCGATCAGCGATGTCAGACATGCGATCGCATCTGAGCGTGAACAGCCCCGCCTGCAAGCAGTCACTTCACCTGGGGTTTTAGATGCTTATCAAAAAAGGCGAGAACCAGAGGCCGAAGATCCTTCTCCTTCGGCTGAAGATGAAAGGTATGCGGCGCACCCGGGATGATCTCCAAGTGATGCTCAATGCCATGGGACGCCAGCACCTGGGCAAACTTCTCCGACTGACTCACATCCACCGTCGTATCTGCCGTCCCGTGGAGAATGAGAAAGGGAGGATCGTTTTTATCCAAGTAGGTCGGCACGGAAAATTGCTTGTAGAGCTCAGGCTTGGCCGTGCGGCTGCCACGCAGGGCAGCGACATCCTTCCAGGCCATCACGTCCACAGGCCCGTATAGATCCACCACGCAGCTCACGCGGCAGCTTTGGTCACCGTAGGGTCCGGTGGGGTCTAGCCCATCTTTGGCCTGCGTCACCCCCACCATGCTGGCCAGATGACCGCCAGCAGAACCACCGATCACCCCGATGTGATTCACATCCAAGTGCAGCCGCTCTGCATTCGCGCGCATCCAGCGCACCGCCGTTTTGCAGTCGTGCAGATTCTGCGGCCAGCAGGCTTGTTCACTTGCCGCATTGTGAAGCAGATAATCAATGCTGAGACATACATAGCCCTGCGCAGCCAAGGTGGTGCCAATATTGATCTCTCGAGCCGCATCCTTGACGCCTCCCGTCCAGCCGCCTCCATGGATGATCAGGACCCCAGGATGCTTTTTGCCATCCTCCACAGGCAGGTAGAGGTCTGCCTTTTCTGCACGCTCTTTGGGCAAGTATTGGATGTTCTTTTCGATCCTCACCGAGGTTGGTTCCGCAGCCAATGGAGAGAGGCTCGAGGCAAAACTCAAAAAGAACAACAGGCGAGAAAGCATAACTAAGCAATACGGTTTCAGAGCATCTCACGATTCCGTTCTAAAGCGGCCTTTGCACATGTTTCTGTGACCACTTCACAGCATCTGCATTTTGTCGTTTAGAAGAGGCTAAACTCCCTGCGTATATGGCACATGCTGCGCCTGTCACTTGTCTGTCTTATCATCATTCAGTCCACTTTGTGGGCGGTGGAGGCACCAAAGATGCCCATCGTCCCAGCCGAAATTCCGCCGCAGATTGAGATCTTGCAGCCTGGGGTCAAGCTTACCTTGATCGCCGAGCACCCCCAACTGGTCACACCGACGGGCATTGATGTGGATGCCCAAGGGCAAATCTGGCTCATCGCCTGCCACACCCATTTTCGTCCAGAAGGCTACACGGGGCCCGCCCATGACGAGATCCTCGTCTTGGATGCTCAGGGAAAAAACAGACGCGTCTTTTACAACAAGACCCGATCCACGATGAACCTTCAGTTAGGTCGATATGGGTGGGTTTATCTGGCCGAAAGATCTCGCATCCTTCGCGTGAAGGATACCGATGGGGATGGAGTGGGAGATATGGAAGAGAATATTGCCACGCTGGACACCGTCTCTGATTACCCACACAATGGCCTTAGTGGCATGGCCTGGGACCCAGATGGAGGGCTCGTTTTTGCCCTGGGCGAAAACTTCGGCAAAGACTGGACTCTCACCGCCCACGATGGATCCAAGGTGAGCGGACGAGGCGAAGGAGGCATTTTCCGCTGTACCCCAGAGGGGAATATGATGCGCCGCATCGCCCGTGGTTTTTGGAATCCCTTCGGCCTCCTCGTGCGCAAAGATGGCGAAATCTTTGCCGCTGAAAATGATCCCGGCAGCCGCCCTCCGTGCCGCCTGCTCCACATCGTGGAGGGGGCAGACTACGGCTTTCAGTGGGTGTATGGCAGTGCCCCGGTGCATCCCTTTGTGGCTTGGAATGGTGAACTGCGTGGCACACTCGGCATGGTGCATCCCTGCGGTGAAGGCCCCTGTGCCGTCAAGGAGCTGGGAGGCGGTGTCCTTATACCATCGTGGAGCAATCACTGCGTGGACTACTTCCCGCTCACTCGCCACGGGGCTGGCTACACGTCCCAACGCATCGAGCTGCTGCGCGGCAGTGACTTCTTCCGCCCCGTCTGTATGGCCCAGGTGCCTGATGGCAACTTTTACCTGACGGATTGGGTCTTCAGTTCCTACCCCATTCATGCACGTGGCCGCCTTTGGAAATTGGAGATTGATCCCGTCAAAGCATCCTGGATGAAACCAGCTGCCGAAGCACCCAATGCGGCCTCACAACTCGCCCAAGGTCTGCGCAGCGGAAAGGTGAAACTACCTGTGCCAGAGCTGCTGAGTCACGCCCGTGGAAAGGATGCCTATCTCTCCGATGCGGCTTTGAGCGCACTAGCCCGTGAAGAATGGACACCGGAAACGCTCCAGGCCTTACCCACGTCCGACCGTGTCTGGGTTCTGGTATCACTGCGGCGCACGGAAATGGCGGAAGAAAAATGGGTGCGTTCGTTGTTAGGCAATTCAGATCCCGAAATTCGTTTTGAGTGCCTGCGCTGGATTGCGGATGCAGTGCTCACCAGCTTCACGCCTGAGGTAGAAAAAATGCTGACGGATCCCACCCTGGACTACCGCCTCTTTGAAGCCACGCTAGCCACCTGGAATACCCTCCGTGGTGAACCGGGCGCAGGAGTTACCAACCCCGAAGTCCTCGTGGGGCGCATCCTGGATACCACCACGCCCGCAAAGATCAAAGGGTATGCGCTACGCCTCGCACCCGTGACAGACAAGCGACTGACCGTTCCATTGTTGCACAGCCTTGTGAGCCAGAACAACGACGTCTTATCACTAGAAGTGGTGCGCACCTTGGCCGCGAAGACCACAGAGGAAGCAAGAGAACTTCTAGCAGATATCGCCCAGAATGAAAAGAATCCCGCCAGTTTGCGCACAGAGGCCATTCAGGGCCTAGCCACCTCGGCCCAGCCTGCCCACCGAAGCTTGCTTGTGCTCCTTTCTAGCCATGCTGAGCCTAGCATTTCGAGAGAAGCTCACCGGGCGCTGCGCTTCACGCCAGAGGACAAAAGCTTCATCCTCAATCCGCAACGTCCCTCCTTTGACGATACGTCCGCGTGGCTACGCCTGCTGGATTCTCTTCCTGGCGAAGCGGACACGGAAAATGGACGTCGGCTTTTCTTCCACCCGAAGGTTGCGCTCTGCGCCAACTGCCATCGCCACAGTGGTCGTGGGAATGTGGTAGGGCCAGACCTCAGCCTAGTTTCTCGGCAAGGTGACCGTGCCGCCATCCTGAGCAGCATCCTGCAACCTCATCGTGAAGTAGCTCCCCAATTTTACCCGACTCAACTAAAGCTGACCGATGGGACAGACTTCATCGGTATCCTTCTCCGCTCCTCTAACACGGAAGTCTATCGAGATCTCAATGGCAAAGAACGCACTTTTCAAAAGGCAGACATCGTCAGCCGTCAGGAGCTCAAAACATCCCTCATGCCAGCGGGTCTCGTGGCCTCAGTCACGGATTCCGAATTGCGCGATTTGCTCGCTTTTCTAACCAAATCTTCGACTGAGTCCACCGCTCCCTAAGAGCGGCTTTATCCTGGCAATCTCGACATCTCGCTAAAGATCCTCAGTCGATCCACCGTAGCTCTTTCCTCATGCAGTCTCAAGTCCGATTCATCGCCTGGATGACCTTCCTTTTCGCGAGTGCGAGCCAAGGAGCCAACTCTCCCAGCCCGCTCAACTTCATCAACGATATTCAGCCCATCTTGACGAAGGCTGATTGCAATACTGGTGGCTGCCATGCCAAGGCAGGCATGGGGCAGCGAGGATTCCGTCTGTCCCTACTGGGTTTTGAACCTGAAGAGGATTACGAGCACATCGTCAAAGAAAGCAAAGGCCGCCGCGTCTTCCCACCCGCGCCTGAGCAAAGCCTATTGGTGATGAAAGCCGCCAACATCGTGCCTCATGGTGGCGGAAAGAAATTAGAGCCTAACTCAGAAGAGTATAAAACTCTGGTGCGCTGGATCAGTGAGGGCATGCCCTACGCGCAGCCTACAGACCCAAAGATCACCCACATCGAAGTGCAGCCGAAACGCCTCTCGATGAAAGTGCACACTGGCCAGCAACTGAAAGTCACCGCCCGTTACTCCGATGGCAGCACGCGCGATGTCACCCACATGGCACTCTATGAGGCCAATGACAAAAGCATGGCAGAGACAGACCATCACGGACACGTCAAAACTCTGGACATCCCCGGCAATGTGGCGGTGATGGTGCGCTACTCTGGACTCGTCTCCGTCTTCAGTGTTTCCATACCTCTCGGAGCACCGGTGGAGACTTTGCCACCCGAGAAGAACTTCATTGACCGTCATGTCTTTGCCAATCTGAAGCAGATCGGCGTTCCTCCTTCTGCGCTTTGTGATGACTCCACCTTCCTACGCCGTGTCTCTCTGGACATTGCGGGTCGGCTGCCAACGCTTGAAGAGACTAAGACCTTTCTCAGCAGCAAGGAAGTCAACAAACGGGACCTCCTCATCGAATCCCTGCTCAGCAGTCCTGACTACGCAGACTTCTTTGCCAACAAATGGACAGCCATGCTAAAAAACAAACGCGATGATGTGGCCGACATCACCGCCAACTTTGCTTTCCATGCGTGGATGCGTGACAGCCTCCTGGCGAACAAAAAGTATGACGAGATCGTTCGCCAGATCCTTGCCTCCACAGGCACCATTGTTTCGAATCCGCCGGTGGCCTGGTACAAACGGGTCAAGGAACCCACCCAACAGTTGGAAGACGTGGCCCAGCTCTTTCTAGGCGTGCGCATGCAGTGCGCTCAGTGCCACCACCACCCGTTTGAGCGCTGGAGCCAGCACGACTACTACAGTCTCTCCGCCTTCTTTAGCCAAGTGGGACGCAAGCCAACAGCCATCGCGGGCGAAGACCTCATTTTCCATAAACGCGGCATCGCACAGACCGAGAATAAAAAGACTCGTCAGCCGGTAAAACCTGCCGCCCTCGGTAGCGATACCCTCGATATTCCAGCGGATGAAGATCCACGTCTGAAGCTAGCCGATTGGATGAGCCAGCCGTCCAATCCGTTTTTTGCCAAGTCTCTCACCAACCGTTATTGGAAGCACTTTTTCAAACGCGGCCTGGTCGAACCAGAAGACGATATTCGAGACACCAATCCAGCGACCAATCCTGAGCTGCTCGATGCCCTAGCCAAACATTTTATCGAGAGTGGCTTCGACCTCAAGTCAGTCGTGCGAGTCATCACCCAAAGTCACACCTACCAGCTCTCGGCCATGCCTAATGAACACAATGCGGTAGATCGCCAAAACTTCTCCCACTACTACCCCAAACGCATGCAGGCCGAAGTATTGCTGGATGCCATGGACCTCATCACAGGAGCCAAGTCCGACTTTGCTGACCTACCTCCTGGTACCCGTGCCATTTCCCTGCCAGACAACAGCTACAACCGCGCATCTGCTTTTCTCAAAGTCTTTGGCCGTCCCGAAGGGGCCAGCGTGTGTGAATGCGAGCGCTTGCAATCTGCGAGTCTGGCTCAGAGCCTGCACCTGATGAATGCATCAGATGTTAAGGCCAAACTGGTCACGAACAATGGGCGCGCGGATACGCTTTCAAAAGCCGAAATGCCGGAGCCCAAACGAATTCGCGAGCTCTACCTCGCTGCCTTTTCCCGGGAGCCCACAGCGGATGAAGTACGCATTGCTGAAAGCCACCTCATCAAGCCTCGTGCCGATGCCCAAGGCAAAGCCCTGGACTCCCTAAGAGCACGCCGACAGGGGTATGAAGACCTCATCTGGGCACTGCTGAATACCAAAGAGTTTCTCTACAATCACTAACCGCCATGCTTTTCAAAAAATCCTTTTCAGCGGCCGTCGCCACCCTTGGTCTCGCTGTGGCCAGCACCGGCGTAGCTCAGCAAGTTACCCTTCCCTTACCACACCTGCTCACCCTCATGCCGATGGGGGGACAAGCAGGCAGCCAGACGGAGGTGACTTTAAGCTGTGAGTCGGTGGAAGACATCAGCGCCCTCCTTTTCTCTCATCCCAAAATCACGGCACAGCCAATCACAGGCCTAGACGGAAAGGTTAGCCCTAACCAATTTAAAGTCAGCATCGCAGCGGATGTTCCACTTGGTGTGTATGATGCGCGGGTCCTCTCCCGTCTTGGCGTCTCCTCCGTCCGCGCCTTCTCCGTTAGCCAACTGCCAGAGATCACCCGCAGCAAGCCTAACAACACTCTCGAAACCGCGCTACCCCTCCCCGCGAACTCGATCTGCAATGCCACGATGACGAAACGTGCTGTGGATTTTTATGCCTTTGATGGCAAAAAAGGACAACGAATCGCCGTGGACTGCGCGGCTATCGGCATTGATTCTCGGCTGACTCCCGTGGTGATTTTGGCAGATGCCCAGGGCCGTGATCTCATGGTCAATCGCACGGGGGGAGTTCTGGACTTCACCCCGCCTGAGAATGGACGTTACCACATCAAGGTGAGTGATCTTACCTTCCAAGGAGGCGAACGACATTTCTATCGGCTCGCCCTCCAGGAAGTGCCCCAAGGCGCTCCTACCCCGCGTCAGCCTCAGACCCAAACCGTGAGTGCCATGTCCTGGCCACCCGTGAATCTAGCCCCTACGGCGGCGGCAAAGGAGACTGAGCCTAACAATCAAGCTGTTCAAGCCCAAAAGATCACACTCCCCTGCGACATCGCGGGCAGCTTTTTCCCTGCGGCTGATGTGGACACCTTTGAATTCACTGCCAAAAAAGGCGAAGTCTGGTGGGTGGAGGTAGCGTCTGAACGGCTCGGCTTAAACACAGATCCCTTTATCTTGGTGCAGCAGGTGACCCAAAAGGCAGGCAAGGAAACCCTCACCGATGTGGCTGAGCTTTATGACATCGCCCCCCCGATGAAAGTTTCTACCAATGGTTATTCCTACGATGGACCACCGTATGATGCAGGGTCGCCAGATGTGAATGGCAAATTTGAGATCAAAGAGGATGGCACTTATCGCCTGCAGGTGCGTGATCTCTTTGGCGGGACACGCAATGAGGCAGGCAATATTTACCGCCTCATCGTACGGCAGGCCACGCCAGATTTTTCACTCGCCGCCTGGGCGGTGCACATGACTTTGCGCAATGGCGACCGCTCAGCGCTATCCAAACCCATGGCCCTTCGCGCAGGTGAATCCCGTGCCTTTGAGGTTGTGGTTCAGCGGCGAGATGGCTTCGATGGGGAGATCCACATCGGCATGGATAAACTGCCCGCAGGTGTGACTGCGGAAGGTCTCAAAATTGCCAAAGGCAAGTCCGTAGGACATCTCATCCTCAGTGCCTCTCATGAGGCGAAACCCGGCTTTACCATCGCTAACCTCTTCGGTCGGGCCACCTTGAATGGCCAGGAAGTCACTCGTCCCTGCCGCGTTGCCAGTATGGAATGGCCCGTGAAAGATGCGAAAGGCGAAATCCCAGCCCCGCGCCTGATGGCAGATATTCCGGTCTCGGTGACGGACTCTGAACACGCCCCCATCACCCTCGAAACGGCAGAAGACAAGGTGTGGGAAGCCAAGGTGGGCGAGACGCTAAAAATCCCGCTGAAGGTCACTTGGCACAACGAATTCACGGGCACCTCCCTCAAGTTGAAAGCCTATGGAGATGGCCTCACCACACTCAAAGAAGTGGATATTCCAGTTAAAGCTACCACTGCGGAACTGACCTTGGATTTAGCTGCGCTGAAAATAGTCCCGGGCGACTACACCTTCGCCCTTTATGGAAGTGGGGTAAGCAAGTACCGATACAATCCCGCCGCAGTGCCCTTGGTGGAAGCCGAGCAAAAAAAAGCTGAACTATTGGCCACCACGGCCGCAGCCGAGGCTAAAAAACTAGCCGCGACCGATGCCCAGGCCGCCAAAGTCGCCGCAGAAAAGCAGAAGCAGGCCGAGGCCCTGATGGCAGATGCTGTGAAGCGCATGAAATCCGTCAGCGCAGTCGCTGAACCCAAAGACACGGTGGACATCATCGTCTCTCGGCCCATCCGCCTGTCGGTCAAGGCCGCCGCAGGGGTCGCTATTTCCACCGCTAAACCGTAACGCCTATGTCTGTGAAGTTGCTTCCCCTCCTCATGCTCGCAGCAGCCTCTCACGGCATGTCCGCAGAGCTGGACTTTTATCAAGACATCTATCCTTTTCTCAAAGCCAACTGCATCTCCTGTCATAACAAGACCACCACGAAGGCGGACCTGGACATGGAGACTCCTGAGATGATGAAAAAGGGCGGCGAGTCCGGTCCCAGCATCCTTCCAGGCAAAGGCGCCGAAAGCCTCCTCGTCCTCGCCTCTCTGCATCAAAACGATCTGGAGATGCCTCCAGCTAACAATAAGTCTGGAGCCGTCAACCTCACCCCCAAAGAAGTGGCGCTGCTGACTCAGTGGATCAATGAAGGAGCGAAGAGTTCCACCCAGCAACAACGCACCGTCTCCTGGCAGCCACTGGCCGCAGGCGTACACCCGATCTACAGTGTGGCCGTGAGCCAAGACGGACGCTATGCCGCCTGCGGCAGGTCTAACCAGATTTTCGTTTACGACCTAGCAACTCGCCAGTTCATCACTCAGATCACCGACCCGAGTTTAAAAGACGGCACGGCCCATCGTGCCATGGTGCAGTCTCTAGCCTTCAGCGCAGATGGCACGCGCTTAGCCAGCGGCAGTTTCAGAGAAGTCAAAATCTGGCATCTGGCTCCTATTCCCACTACACCCCTCCCGGCCCAAGCGGCACAACCCATCAATGCCGCCCTTCTCAAAAAACTGGCAGAAGCAGCCAAAACCACCTTCACGTGTCACACAGCCACAGCTGATGGAAAACAGATCGTCACGGGCTGTGCAGACGGTTCGGTGCGTGTCTGGGATGCTACAACAGCAAAGCCTGTGATGGAACTTCGTGGCACTGTTGCCCTCGCCAAGAAAACAGCCGAGCTGAATTGGGCGATCGCTGCGCAAGGCCTAGAACAATCTTTCTACAAAGCTGAAACCACCAAGACCGAGGCGCAAAATAAAGCCTTGGATGAGCTTCTCAAAAAAGCCAATGAAGCCATCGTTTCCATGAAGAAAGTGCTGCCTGAAAAGCAGAAAGCTCTCAAGCCAGCCACAGACGCGAAAGCAGCGGCCCAAAAAAGTGTGGATGACATCCAGGCCCAAATAGCCGCCCTTCCTGAAGGCAAGGCAGATACTGTCCATGCAAAACAGCTCAAGGATGCTCAAGAAAAACTGATCACGGCCACCACCGCAGAAACCTCGGCTCTCTCAGCCATTTCCGCTGCTGAAAGCAATGTGAAAGATGCCGAAGAAGAAGTGCAGCGCATCACCACTTCCAAAAGTAAAAATGCCACTGCATTAACCGACGCCAATAGGGCCATCGAAACTTCCAAAAAGATCCAGGACAAAGCCTCCGCTGAGCTCGCCGCCCTGAAGCAAGTCAAGAGCACTGCCAAGCCCCTGACTCTAGCTTTTTCGTCAGATAACCAGCGAGTCGCGGCCTTGTTTGATGACCGCACTCTGCGTGTCTGGGCCGTTGCCTCTGGGCAACCTTTAGCGGAAGACGCGGCACCAAGTTCCCCCGCCACTACACTGGTGCAGGCTGCCGACGGATCCTTCATTGCCAGCCAAACGGTACAGATCCATGCAGGCGCCACACCGCGTTGGGCACTGGAGCGGACTCTGGGTGGCGACAAGTCCTCACAAGTCTTTGCAGATCGTGTCAATGCCCTGACCTTCAGTCCTGATGGCAAGACCTTAGCCACAGGTGGCGGGGAGTTGTCACGCTCTGGCGACATCCTGCTCTTCGATGTCTCCACGGGCCAATTGACACAGAGCTGGAAAGACCGCCACGAAGATGCAGTGCTCAGTCTCGACTTTTCTCCCGATGGCAAACACCTCGCTTCAGGAGCCTCGGACAAGATCGCCAAAGTCACGGAGGTGACTACGGGTAAACAGATGAACCTCTTTGAAGGCCACACGCATCACGTCATGAGCGTGGACTTCCGTGCCGATGGTCGCGTGCTGGCCACCGCAGGCGCAGATGGAGTGGTGATGACCTGGGACATGAACCTGGGCGAACGCAAAAAGAAGATCGAAGGCTGGACCAAAGAGGTGACCTCCCTTCAATACATCGGCGCGACCAATCAACTCATCACTGCTGCGGGAGACAATCTCGTGCGTGTGGTAACGGATGAAGGCGTGCAAGTGCGCTCGATTGCAAATTTGCCCAATTTCATGCAAGCCGCTGCCAGCACCCCGAGTGGTGCCTTGTTCATCGCAGGCGGTGAAGACAGCCTGCTACGCCTTTGGGATGGAGCCACTGGAAAAGAAATGGCCGCGTTTGGATCCAAAACGCCTTAAAGAACACCCCATCTTTTGGTTATTCCACGCCAGATAAGCCGATAAACCCCATCTCGCCTCTGCGTATTTTCTTCATGTCATCACTTCTTGAATCCCCCTCGATTATCCGCTGTGCCGGCCCTCAGTTTTCACGACGCGGATTCATGCAGATTGGCCTGACGGGCTTTGCTTCTTTAGGGTTGCCAGGCTTGATGCGTCTGCGTGCCGAAAATGCCCTGAAGCCCCAAAGCGAACGCACGGCCGTGATCATGGTGTGGCTTCCAGGGGGGCTTTCTCACGTGGATTCCTACGACCCCAAACCGGACATCGGTAGTGAGTATCGAGGCCCCTTTAAAACCATCAGCACCAAAGTGCCGGGCACCCAGTTTACCGAGCTGATGCCCATGCAGGCCAAGATTGCAGACAAGTTCACCGTTCTGCGTTCCATGAATCAAAAAGCAGGGGGCCATCCGGCAGGTTCCATGCAGATGCTCTCAGGGGATTCCGATGAACGGGACAAGCCCAAACCTCGCCTGCCGGACTGGATGTCTGTGGCGCATTACCTACGTTCTAAAAACAGCAAACGTGCGAATCCGCTGCCTAACTACATCGGTGTCAATCCACCGCTGGAGTACAATGGCCCCGCTTATTTGGGCGATGCTTATGCGCCCTTCGGCGTCAGTGATGATCCGAATCGGCCGAACTTCCAGGTGCCTAACATCGGCCTTTCCGATGACGCCGAAATGAAGCGGCTCAGTGACCGTGTGGTGCTGCGAAAAAATCTGGACAAGATGGAGCGCGCTTTTGACCGCGAGGGCGAATTGGGAGCTTTGGATGAATTTGAATCTCAAGCCGTCACCTTGCTCACCAATCCCCAGACACGCGATGCCTTTGACCTCAGCAAGGAGGATGCCCGCACTCGAGATCGTTATGGTCGCAATCGCTGGGGCCAGCAGCTTCTACTCGCCCGCCGTCTTGTGGAGTCGGGCGTGGAGATTGTCACCAGCAGCCTTAGCGGCCCTCTTTGCGGTCGAGTGAGCAATTGGGATGACCATGCGGTCAACCATCACCAATTTGAAGCCCTGCGTTTCCGCATGCCGAACTATGACCGAGCTGTCTCGGCCCTGATTGAAGACATCTACGCTCGCGGCCTGAGCAAACGGGTCCTCATCGTCGTCACGGGTGAGTTTGGTCGCACGCCCAAAATCAGCTTCGACCGTAGCACGGGCGCTGGGGATGCGAGCGCTCCCGCAGGCACCTTGCAGCCAGGACGCGACCACTGGCCACGCGCCTTTTCAAACATCTGGGCAGGTGGCAACATTCAGACCGGAGGCATCATCGGTGCCACCGACAAGCGGGGTGAAGACGTCATCGAACGGCCGTGTGGCCCTGGTGATTTCCTCGCCACCATTTACCATCATCTAGGCATTGATTCGTCCAAGGTCACCATCAATGATTTCAACGGACGTCCAACCCCCATCGTGGATCATGGCAAGCCCATCCCCGAATTGATCGCTTAATAGTTACGGGCCAGTTGCAGATGCGAACCTCCAGGGTTTGTTCAAGTTTTGATCATGTCACACACGCTTCAGTTTGGCCGATTGAGTGCAGCAGATCACGAAGCTGTCTCAGGTCTGCTTCATCGTTCCCTGGTGAAGTGGTATGAGAGCCGTCTGGGCCAAGGGGCCCGCTTTGGTGATAGCCCTGCCCCCTTCTTACTCTTTCCACAAGTTTACGAAGCTCTGGACCCAGGCGAAGCTATCACGGCACGCGATGAAGAAACCCAGGCCATTCTTGGAATCTGCTTCACGCATGAGCGTGAAACGCACCTCTCCATCGGCATCGTGGCCACTTCGCCAGAAGCCTCAGGAAAAGGCATTGCACGCCAGATGATGCAGGCCGCGTTGGACAAAGCCCAGCATCTCGGGAAGCCCGCCCGCCTTGTCTCCAGCTTGCTCAATCTGGATTCCTTCTCGCTCTACACACGCCTTGGTTTTATACCGGGCCCTATCTTTCAAGATGTGCAGTTTAATGTGCCTGAAACTGGCCTAACCATTCCAGTACCCGAGGGCCATGAGAGGGTGCGTCTCGCCGGTCCTGAAGACGTGAAACGCATCGCAGACTTTGAATTCATCACCCAAAGCATCCGGCGTGAAAAAGACTTCCATTTTTTCCTGCGCAATCAAGTGGGTGACTGGCGCGTCTTTGTGCAAGAAGATGCAGCGGGCAGTCTAACCGGATACATGGTTGTCAGCACGCATCCGTCATGCTGTATGATCGGCCCAGGTGCTGCGACCGATGAAGACGCCGCGACGGCTCTCATATGGCAGTCCCTGGAGACCCTACGAGGGAGAACCACCGTCATCCTAGTTCCTTGTCTAGCCGCTAGACTGGTCAAAACGCTCTACCGCTGGGGAGGCAGAAACGTGGAACTCCATGTCGCCCAGTCCACTGCCATTCCACCAAAGACCACAGGACTAGCCTTCCCCACATTTCTACCTGAATCCGCCTGAGGGAGCGTTCTTTGAAGTCGCCTCATTTTTAATTCCACGTTGTTCATGAATATGAGATGGATCATTCTAACCCTGAGTTTGCTCACGTTTTCCTGCACCGTTCAGGCTGCCGATAAATCAGGCCTCCAGGCCGGCGCGGCAGCGGTGGACATCACACCTCAGCAGTTTCCCATGAACATGCCAGGGGGCTTCAGCGCGAACATGGCGGAGAAAGCGCACGATCCCTTTCATGCTCGCGCAGTGGTATTGGCAGATGGCATCACACAGGTAGCCCTGGTGGTGGTGGACAATCTCGGGGCAGGCCCAGATGTGCTGGATGAAGTTAAAACCATCGCTTCAACGAAGACGGGGATCCCCGTGGATAAGATGCTCATCTGCTCCACCCACACTCACAGTGGTCCCTCCCTCAACATTCGCAGTGAGCCTGCCGCCGCATATTATCAAAAGTTTGTTCAAGGCACTGCCGATGCCATCATCCAGGCTCACGCCGCCCTCCAGCCCGCCGCAGCCGGAGCAGCGGCCCATCCTTTAGCGGACGAAGTTTTCAACCGCCGCTGGTATGTGAAGGATGGTAAAATGCCACTGAATCCCTTCGGCCGTCTGGATAAGGTCAAGACCAACCCAGGCACCAGCCCCGATGTGCTCGCACGCCCGGCCGGCCCCACCGATCCAGACATCACCGTCCTCTCGATCCAAGACTCCAAGCGCAAGGCTTTAGCCCTCTTTGCCAATTACTCCCTGCACTATGTGGGCGGCGCACCCCAGGGACAAATGTCGGCAGATTACTTTGGCGAATTTGCTCGCCTCATGCCTTCCCGCCTACGAACCGGTGAAGGCTTTGTGGCCATGATGTCCAACGGCACTTCTGGGGACATCAATAACATCCCTTTTGGAGTGACTCGCCCTCCACGCGAGCCCTTTGAGCAAATCCGCATTGTCGCTCAAAAGGCTGCCGATGCCGCTTGGCTCGCTCATCAAAAAATCGGAAAACACCGTTCCGATATCCGTCTGGGCATGCTGCAAAAAGAGGTCACACTCAAGTATCGTCGGCCCACGCCTCAACAAGTCGCCGAAGCTCAAGCGGTGCTGGCCGTGAAGGATAAAGATGCCATCGCCCAGCTCCCCCGCCTGGCCCAAAACTACGCCCGCAATGTCATCGGTGCCGCAGAACGTCCCGAGGAAACCCTCACGGTAAAAATCCAGGCCCTGCGCATCGGCGATTTTGCCATCTGCGGCATCCCGTTTGAGACCTTCGTCGAAATCGGGCTGGATCTGAAAAAGCGTAGCCCCTTTCCCCAAACGATGGTCATCGGCCTCGCCAATGCCCGCCATGGCTACCTTCCTACACTGGAACAGCACCCTCTTGGCGGTTATGAAACCTGGCTAGGCACCAATCAAGTTCAGGAAGATACTTCTACCATACTCACGGATCATTTACTGGAAATGCTCAACACCTTAAAGAGTGCTCCACCTAACCATTAATTCAATCAAGGCAAGCTTGGGCGGGGCTTGACTGACATGGTGATGATTTGGATTTCCATACCTACCTCCAGCAGACCACCTTCCAAGACTCTCATCCCGATGCCTGCTCCACGGCCTAGCGACTTAGTCATTCCAGGCACCGTCAGCCGCTGCAAATAATCACAAGGGGGTCTAGGGCGATGGTATTCCAAAAGCACATCCCCTAACCGCAAGCGCTGCCCTTCCAAAGATCTCAATGCGAGACCACGAGTCACTAGGTTCCGACGATGCTCACCGCCACTCATGAGAACCCCATCCTCCTGTGAAATACGGTCCAAAACCTCACCTTCAATCAAGCTCACCTCACAGTCATACCGCCCCGAATAATACCCAGTCCCCAGCGCATAGCGATCCCCCTCCAGCCCACGACCAGCCACGGCCAAAATGGAAGACACCCGCTGCATGGGTAGCCCCCGTGCAGGGGAGATAAACAGAGCCTCCAGAAACGGCCTCGTCCCCGCAGGCTCGTCACTCATGCCAGCAACTCCGTAACGACTCTGGCAGCAGGATTTTCTACCAGCACCTGTTCCGTTCCATTGCGCTTGTAGGTCAGCTTTTTCGGGTTCAGACCAAAGAGATGCAGAAGGGTGGCATGGTAGTCATAATGATTCACCACCTTCTCCACTGCGTGGTGGCCAAATTCATCGGTCGCACCGTGAGCGTAGCCCGCTTTGAATCCACCGCCAGCCACCCACATGCTAAAGCCATAGGTATTGTGGTCACGCCCGACCGTGGTGCGATCCTTCGCCCCCGCCCGGTTCTGGATCACCGGCAGACGCCCCATCTCCCCACCCCAGTGAACCACGGTGGAATCGAGAAGCCCGCGCTGTTTCAAATCCAGCACCAGAGCTGCCGCAGGCTGGTCCACCTGTTCGCAAGCCTTCGGCAAAGATGTCAGGATACTGCTGTGATGATCCCAGGTCTGGTTGCCCGTAAAGATGGAAACAAACCGCACCCCACGCTCCACCAAACGGCGGGCGATGAGGCAGCGCTTGCCGAACTCTTCTGTTGCCGGTTTGTCCAACCCGTAAAGCTTCTTGGTAGCCTCACTCTCATGAGTGATGTCCAGGGCCTCCTTTGCCGCCGTTTGCATGCGTGCGGCCAATTCAAAACTCTGAATGCGTGCCTCCAGGTCACTTTCACCTGGGCGTGAGTCCGCATGCTCGCGATTCAGTCGCTGGACGAAGTTTAGATAGCGAGACTGTGCTTCCCCCTTCAGCGACATGGGTGGATCCAGATTGAGAATGCGCGGCTCCTTGGAGCGCACGACCGTCCCCTGATACACGGAGGGCAGCCACCCATTGCTGAAGTTATCCACGCCCAGCACGGGCAAGCCACGCGGGTCCGTCAGGGCCACGTAGGCTGGCAGATCTTGGTTATCACTACCCAGGCCATAAGTGATCCAGCTTCCCACAGTTGGACGACCACCGACGACCTGGCCATTGAGCAGTGCATAGATGGACTGACCGTGATTGTTCACGCCTGTGTGCATGGAGCGGATGAGCGTCATCTCATCCGCAATGCTGCCCATGTAAGGGATGAGATCGCTCATCTCAATGCCGCTCTCCCCTCGAGGTTTGAACTTCCACTGCGGCCCCATCACCTCCCGGCTGGCACCGGCCGCATCATCGTATTTGATCTCACCCGGGAAGTCCTTGCCATCCAGCTTCATCAGCTCTGGCTTTGGCTCGAACATGTCAATGTGACTCGGCCCGCCCTGCATGAACATGGAGATCATCGCCTTTGCCTGACCAAAGCCATGCGCCGGCTTAGGCGTGAGGTCAAAATGCTGCGGCAGTCCACCTGCGAGTGCCGGGTTCGCAAGCAGGCCTTGGTCACGCAGCAAGGAAGCCACAGCGATGCCGCCAATGCCATAAGCATTGGATAAAAAGCTACGACGGGAAACAGAGGATTCAGTCCACATACAAAAATTCGTTGGAGCTCATCAAGGCATGGCAGAGAGCCGTAAGACCAAGCAACTCTGGGGCGGCATCGGTCTTTTCAGGCGCACCTGTCACGCGCTCCAGTTTGGCGGGGTGCGTTTTGTAATAAGCGGTCTGCTCTTTCACGAAGTCCACGGCACCCAATTGATCAGCCATGCTAGGAGAGCGTCCAAAGCTAAGCTGCCAGATGCGCTGAACCTGCTTTTCCAGATCGGCACCCACGTCTTTTTGCACACGCAGGGCAAAGTCCTGGGCGTGCTCGCGCATGTAGCCATTGTTCATCAGCAGCAGGCTCTGCGGGCTGACGGTGGTCACGGGACGGCTGGCGCAGTTGGCATCCGTCATGGCCGGGGCATCAAACGCGGCAAACATTTCCAGCGGCGTGCTACGTCGGGCCTGCACATAAATGCTGCGACGGTACTCCTCCCCATTCAGGGAAGTGTATTTACCTGTCTGGCGACCAGCGGTATCTCGCGTATCAATGCCGATGATGATCTGGCCCTCCTCACTAAAAGTCACTGGCACAGGCTCACCACCAAGCTTGGGATTCAACTTGCCCGAGACCGAGAGGAAAGAATCCCGCAGTGTCTCAGCTTCAAGACGCAGCACGTTCATGCGGCTGAGGAGGCGATTGTCTGGATCAATACGATCCCGCTCTGCATCCCGACGGGAAGACTGACGATAAGTCGTGCTGGTCAAAATGAGGCGATGCAGTTGCTTGAGGCTCCAGCCGCTGCTCATAAATTCACTGGCCAGCCAGTCCAGCAGTTCAGGGTGGCTTGGTTTCTCGCCTAACTGACCAAAGTCATCCGGCGTATTGACCAAGCCCTTTCCAAAGTGGCGTTTCCATACCTGGTTGACAATCACACGTGCCAGCAGCGGGTGCTTACCATCCGTCAATGATTGCGCAAAGGCCAGGCGGCGTCCAGTGGTCGGCACAGAGGCTGTTTTCTCCGGCACCTCAATCTGGCGCTGACCGGCGAGCACCGTGAGATCACCGGGCTGCACTTTTTCCTTGGGCTGCTCAATGTCGCCCCGGTTAAAGATAAACGTCGCAGGCACCAGCTCAGGCTTCATCGGCACCTCGTCAAAGGCGTGCAAAAATTCTTCTTTAGGCTTCTTAGCTCGCACAGCCGTGGCCTCATCAGTCATCTTCTTCAGCGTGTCCGCATGCTTGGTCTTGTAAGTGGTATCGTAAAGATACAGTGAGCCCGAGGTAAGCTGGTTAATGCGCGGCCAGGCTTTCAGCAGCTTCACCTGCTCCGGCGTACGCATCTTCACCACCGTGCGGTAGGCCACTCGCAAAGAATCGCGATCTTTCTCGGGCGCTTTGGCCAGTTCTTTCTCCAGCACCTCGGTGATGAACTCCTCAGCCTTCGCGAGACGCGCAGCATCCACTTTTTTGGCTTCGGCTTCTACCTTAGCGGCCTCGGCACGTTCTTCATCCGTCAAAAGGGAAACCAGCCGTCCATTCGGCACTTTCCAGCTCTTGGTATTGAAGCCCGGCTCAAACACCGCCCGCAGCCGATAATAGTCCGCCTGGGTAATGGGATCATAACGATGATCGTGGCACTGAGCGCAGCCGATGGTCATGCCATAAAAGGCCGTGCTGACGATTTTAATGGTGTCGGCGATGGTCGCATTCTGCGCTGCCTTATCATTCATCGCTCCGGTGCCATCGGCCGCCATGCGCAGAAAGCCCGTGGCTGTAATCTTCTCGATGGCCTCGGCATTCAGATTCTTGTGAGGCTGCGGCACCATCTCATCTCCAGCAAGCTGCTCCCGCACAAACTGATCGAACGGTTTGTCCTTATTCAAGGACTGGATGACGTAGTCTCGATACTTGAAGGCCCACTTGCGCTCCAGGTCCTTATCCGTGTAGCCGTCGCTGTCCGCATACCCGGCGATGTCCAGCCAGTGGCGGCCCCAGCGTTCACCATAAGCCGGGCGGGCCAGCAGGCGCTCAATGTGCGCCTCGTAGGCTTTGCGTGCTTCAGCACTGCCTTGGGCGGAGGCTTTGACAAAACTCTCCACCTCCTCAGGGGTCGGCGGCAGGCCCGTCAGGTCAAACGTGATGCGACGGATCAACGTCACGGCATCCGCCTCAGGCGAAAATGAAAGTTGGTTAGACGTGAGCTTATCACTCACGAAAGCATCAATCGAATTGGTGATCTTCCCGCCGGCCTTGATAGCAACTGGCACCGCTGGCTTGCGAATGGGTTGCAGCGACCACCACGCACGATCTTCATCGGTGAAGGCGTGTTCAGGCCCCAGCGCCAGAGGTTCTGGGCGAGCTGTTTTCGCTCCTTGAGCAATCCATTTTTCGATAAGGGCGATCTCCTTGTCCTTGAGTTTGGCCTTTCCTTTTGGCATCTCCCCTTCCCTCACCATCTTTAGCAGGTGACTTTCAGCCGCCTTCCCAGGCACAATGGCAGGCCCCTCCTTACCGCCTTTGAGAAGGAAGCGTGCGAGCCTAACGTCCAGCCCTCCCTTCATCTCGCCCTCTTCCCCATGGCAATGAAAGCACTGAGCTTTCAAAATAGGGCGAATGTGCTTTTCAAAAGTCACGGATTCATCCGCAGCCTGCGCTAGAGGAGCCAGTGCGGTGAGGAGGAGGGAAATGTGACGGAGATGCATGACGGTGAGACCACTGAGAAATACGGTCTTTGCACGCCAGTTTCTTGCCAGCACAGCCACTTGGTCACTTTTGAATGCTTTTTTAGCCTAAAAGTGCCATCAACTTCTCTTTAATGGCCTCCACAGTAAACGGTTTTTGAATAAAAGAGGTTGGCCCCCCATCATTCATGAGATCTGTCGCCTGATGCGAGGAATAACCACTCATGATAATAATCGGCAGATGTGGCATGCGCTCACGGACGATTTTATAAACTTCACGCCCATCCAGATTTGGCATCGTGAGATCCAGCAACACCACTTGATAGCTCACGGCTTGACGCAAGATTTTTTCCAATCCCCGCATGCCATCCTCCGCCACCTCCACCTGAAAACCGAGGTATTCTAATACCGCCTGCCCTGCCATACGGATGGTGGCCTCATCATCCACAATCAATGCATGCCCAGCGCCTAACCAAGAAGTAGAATCATGGATCTCTCCCGGTGTCACTTCCTCCGCGACTTCCAAAGTGGGTAAATAGATACGAAAGGTCGTGCCAGCGCCAGAAACACTCTCCACCGAAAGATCCCCGCCATGACTGCGCACAATGCCAAGCACTGCGGCCAACCCTAACCCACGACCCGTAAATTTCGTGGTAAAAAAAGGATCAAAAATGCGGGCTAAAACCTCCGGCTCCATCCCTTCCCCAGTATCTTTGACCTCAATCATGAGATAATTCCCCTCAGGCAGGGAATTGCCACTGCGACAGGCAAAGAGCCGCGCCTTCTCCACATGCATGTAGCGAGTTTTCAGCTTGATCTTACCGGGTAGGTCTTGCAGAGACTCCGAAGCATTGATGACCAGATTCATGATCACCTGCTGGAGTTGGCTGCGGTCCCCATTCACCAGTGGCACGTGATCGCCTAAGTCTAACGAGAGCGCTGTCTTTTTACTGATGGCAGTGGTCAAAAGTTGAGCTGTATCCCTGGTTAGAGCATTGATACACAGCGCTTCTTTACTCACAGGTCCCTGCCCCGCATAGGCAAGCATCTGGTTGCACAACTGGGCAGCACGCTCAGCCGCAGCCTGGATGTCCGTCAGCCCGCGCATCACCTGCGACTCACGGGCCACGAATGTCTTTGCCAGTGAGGCATTCATCGTCACCACCGTCAGTAAATTATTAAAATCGTGGGCGATGCCCGCCGCCAAAACACCCAGGCTTTCCAGACGCTGCGTCTCCTGCATTTTGGTCTCCAGGCGTCGCCTTTCCTCCTGCAACTGTTGGCTTCGGGTGCAGTCACGAAATACCACCACACAGCCATTGATGTAACCATCGTCGTCACGAATGGGTGAGATGCTGTCATCGATGGGCACCATCCGGCCATCCCTACTCTTTAGGCACTTATTTTCGCCCATGTGGACAGTACTCCCAGACTTGACCGCCTCCACAAAAAGTGCGGACGTTTCATTGCGGCCGTCTTCTCCATAGATTTCCAAAACTTCTTCGAGAGGACGGCCCAGCGCCTCAAAGTGAGACCAACCGGTCACAGACTCCGCCAGTGGATTGATCAAGGTGATGCGTCTTTGATCATCCGTGGCGATCACACCATCCCCGATGCTGTTCAGCGTCGTGGCCAGCCAGCGCTCAAGCTTGCGCAACTTTGCCTCCGCCCTGTGACGATACAAGGCCATCTCAATCGTGGCACGTAGTTCCCGCTCATCGAAGGGCTTTAAAACATAACCAAAAGGTTCCGTCTGCCCCGCGCGCTTCAGGGTTGCTTCATCCGCATGAGCCGTCACGAAAACCACCGGCACGTTGGACCTCTGGCGTAGCTGGCTAGCCACTTCCACACCGTCCATTCCATCCCGTAGATGGATGTCCATCAACACAAGATCCACCGTCAATCTTTTTAACTCGGCCAGAGCATCCAGACCATTATCAGCAATGCCCAAAACCTGATAACCCATTTGAGTTAAACGTTCTTCCAGATCCATCGCCACCAGACTTTCGTCTTCAACGATGAAGACGGTCAGAGGATTGCTGGGCGTCTTGGCCACAAGATCTCCATAGATGGACATGGTATTTAGATTTTGAAGACGGGTTAAACATCAAAATTCACCTCAACACAACAACCGGGATTCTGAACTGGAAATAAAATCTGCGCCCGCAACTGATGACTCAGAGAGCGAACCAACCGCAATCCCAAAGTTCGTGCGCTGATTGGGTCGGCCCCAGGTGGCAGGCCGTTGCCATCATCCCGCACCTGAAGCTGCATTTTCCGCCCCCCGCTAGAGCGCAGAGATATGGAAATGCAGCCCTCTTCACGGTCCTTGAAAGCGTGTTTGAAAGCATTAGTGATCAGTTCCGTAGCGATCAGTCCTAGCGGGATCGCTTTATCCAAATCCAGTTCCACATCTTCACAAGCAGTCTCCAGCCGGATCTGCCGCCCCAGTCCCGCTTGACCACAGGCCATGAGATTCGCCACTTCGCACAGATGCTCGCCAAAGTTAATGGTGGAAAGATTGCCTGAACGATAAAGCCGATCATGCACCATCGCCATGGCATGGATGCGTGTTTGGCAGTCTTTAAAAATGACAACATCGGCCGCGTCATGGAGCGAGCTTGTCTGGAGTTGCAGCAGGCTGGAAATGATCTGCATATTGTTTTTCACCCGATGGTGAATTTCCCGTAACAGCACCTCTTTTTCCTCCAAAGAAGTGCGAATTTTTTCTGCCGCATTCTTCCGCTCCGTAATCACCTCCGTGAACATCACTACCCCACCGATATCTCCTCCAGGCTCCAGCCAGGGCCGCACTTCCCAGCGCAACCATTCTTCCAGACCATCCTTACGGATAAACATATCCTCAGCCCGGCTTTCCACCGCTCCAGCCAAACAACGTTGATGGACTTCCTTCCACTCTTCGCCGATCTCTGGGAAGACCTCATAGTGGCAGCGGCCTAACAGTGTTTGCTCCTGCAAATGATAATCTTCCAGCCACCGCTGGCTTGAGGCCACGTAATTCATTTGGCGGTCAAACATCGCCACAGCCGCAGGCGTGTGTTCGATAAATTTCCTCAACTGCTCCTGCTGATACTTCAAGACCCTATCGGCCTCATGCCTTTGAGTGATGTCCTCTACCTGGGCGATGTAGTAAGCGGGGCTACCATCTTCCTCTCTCACGAGGGATGCCGTAACTAACACCCAGACAATGCTTTGATTCTTCCGCACATACCTTTTCTCCATCTGAAAATGCGTGATTTCCCCCCGAATCAGACGATTCAGATGATCCATGTCTTTTTCGAGATCTTCGGGATAAGTAATTTCATGAAACCGATGCCCGATGAGTTCTTCCTCAGCGTAACCGACGATCTCACACAGAGCTCGGTTCACCGCCATCCACCCGCCGTCTTGATCCAACAGAGCAAAACCAATGGCCGAATACTCGAAAGCATGGCGAAAACGCTCTTCACTCTCCTGCAATCTCGCCTCCGCCATCACCTGCGCGGTGATGTCCGCGTTTGTCCCTAGCATACGCATGGGCCTGCCATCTCCATCTTTTTGCACAATCGCTTTCGTTTGGATATAATGCACCGACTGGTCTGGCCAAAGAATGCGAAATACCATGTCGAAGTCAGCCCCGCCACCTAGGGCGACTTGGATCGCAGCGACTGCGGCCTCGCGGTCATCTGGATGCACACATTTCTCCCATAAAGCATAAGAAGCCGATGCCCCTGAATCTTTTGTTTGGTAGATCTGATGCATCATCTCATCCCAAAAAAGTTCATGCGTCATCAGATCCCAGTCCCAGATTCCTATCCGGGCGGCCTGGGTCGCCAGCAACAGCCGCTGAGAAATATTTTCCAGCTTATGAGTCGCTAGCTGGTGATCTGAAACATCTCGCCCCTCAGGCACGAGAAAGATCACTCGCCCCTGAGCGTCTAACACAGGATTCAGACAAAAATCTACCGGGCGCCATCTCTTTTGAGCAGAAAGGTATTCCGTCCTGAAACGCACCACCTCTCCGGCGGCGGCACGGCGGATGCTTTGGCGCATTCTTGACTGCTCAGCCTCTGTAGGCCGCCACCAAGCACACTCCCAAAAATACTTCCCTAGAACATCATTCGCAGTCAAGCCAGTTGCCTCTAGCGAGGATTGATTTGACTCCATAAGCACCCCTTCTGGAGTCAATAAACCAATGAACTGTGAGGCACTGTTAAAGATCCCGCTAAAGCGCTGCTCACGCTCCTCGATAAGCTTCTTTACACGACGTTCAGACTGCTGGCGAGAGCGCTCGGCCTGCTCCACGGACTTCGCGTGGCGCAAGATGACAATCAACAAGATGACCATCGTTGCAGTGCTGTAGAGAGCGGTGCCGAACTCCGTACTGAATGCCCACCGTTCCTGAGCCCAAAGACGCACCAGACCAAAAATAAAAGTCAGCAGCATAGCCAAAGGTAACAACTGCCGGACCAGTGTCCCGGCCACACTACGAGCTGCCAATAAACGCACGACGCCCTCATACGGCCTCAACAAAGTTAAACTAACCGCAAGGATCAGCATGACCACTGACGTCGGCAACGAGACGGTGCCAAAAAGAACGTTAGGCCAACCAGGATCACTTCCATATAGCAAGTTCACCAGTGCCAGCCAACCTACGGCTGCTGCTAAACCCGTACTCAAACTGAAAAGAGCCGGGTCTCGCGCCCGCACACTGAATAATGCCACTGCCAAAAAAACCAGACAGACTCCTGATGCGGGAGCGGGCCAAGTGCTCACCGCATCTACCAAAGAGTCCTCCCATAACCATCCCACTAATACACGCCCACCCACCCACAGTGGCACCCAGGCAAGGATGCCTCCCATCAACGCCCATGCTTTTCTTCGGGTGCGCCATCTAGGCCAGCGACTCAAGGAAAGACATAAAACTGAACCCGCCACGCCTAACAGCCCTACAGCCGTCAGACGTTTCATCGTAGGCCCGTCTGGAGACCAGCTCAGTAGGATTGGCACATTCCACTTCCACCCGATCAAAATGGAAGTGCAAATGAACCCCGCCAAAACCACTCCTAATATCACCCCGCGACGAGACCACCGGGTCAAACGTACGGTTGTAGGGGGATCAGATGCATTCATGGAAAGCATGTTAAAAGAGCAGCTTCTGAACACCAGCTTTAACCAAGCCACTGAACCTGAAAAAAATATCTCCTCGCAGAGGCCCTCACTCCTTTCATATCATTTGGTAAATTCTCTCAGGAAGATTAATTTATCGCTGTCTCCTCCCCGGAAATATCTTTTGCTGCCATGAACTCCCCTCGCTTACTCAGCGCTCAGGAATTGAATGCCTTGCGCCAGCAAGAGCCTCGTCTGATCATTGTAGATGTTCGCCTTCCTGACGATTATTCCAGACGCGCTATCGCTGGAGCTGTGAACAATTGTGTTTTTGAAGTTACCTTTCAAAAACGTTTGGAGGAATTAATCCCCCATCTGCAAACCCCGATTTGTGTTTATGGTGCATCGCAGACCAGTCATGAAGCCAGCATGGCCGCAGAAAAAATGCGGCGCGCAGGTTACACAAAAGTTTATCAGCTTCAGGGCTGCCTCACGGCCTGGTGTGAGGCAGGGCTGCCAGAACAAGGGAGCCAAGAGCCACTAGAACCCCTCACATTTCCCGCTGGACACTTCAGGCTCGATCTCACTGAAAGTCGTGTGGAATGGCTGGGGCGTAACCTGCTCAATAAACATTCAGGTCATCTCCCCATTCAGTCTGGCTACCTTGACATTCAAAACGAAACCATCACGGGCGGTGAAATCGTCTTCGCGATGAATGAAATCACTTGCGATGACTTGGCCGGAAATCCTTACCACGACGTCCTGATTGCCCATCTACGAAGTGATGATTTTTTTGATACCGAGCTGTTCCCCGAGGCCCGACTAACCCTCCAACGCGCTTCACATATCCCAGGCTCAGCCGCCGGCACACAAAATCTAGAAGTGAAAGCTGCACTGACCCTGAAGGGTGTCACCCATAGCATCCAATTCTCCGCAGCAGCAGGACTCGATGCAGAGGGCCGCTATGTTGCGCAGGCTGCATTGAGCATAGATCGGACTCGTTGGGGGGTCCTTTATGGCTCAGGCCGTTTTTTCAGTCGGCTGGCTGGCCACTTGGTCAATGATCTGATCGAAATCCAAGTCCGCGTCGTTACCCAGCCCCTCTAATGGTACGTCTCTTACCCTTTTGGATCATCAGTCTGCTGGTCATCCTGAACTCCTGCGCCATGGCCCCGGCCAAGATCAGGCGTATGTCCAGGTTTCCCTTGCACCAGATTCAGTCCAGCCAAGAACCCAGTCTTAGAGATTTAGTGACTGAAATCTTGGATAAGGGTGCTGAGTCGCAAGAAGGCAAAAAAGCCTTGGCGCTTTTGGTCGAAAGGTGGAAGGACACCCAGCTTCCTGACCGCAGTATCTTAAAGCCTAACAAGACGGGTGAACCCGCCTATGAGATTCAGTTTACAGGAAGCCCGGAGAGCCCATCCCCCCTGAGTTACTTCGATGAAATTCATCCAGCAGACGGGTTGAAAGTGCTGAAGATCCATCACCACCAGCGCTCAGGCATCGGCATCCCACTGCTGGCCATACGCGAAAACACTCATCGCGAATCTCTGGAAAAATACTTTCCTCCCGAGGTTATCACCCGTCCTCTTACCGCCGTCTTCCAAGCTGGGCCAGCACACCAAGGGAATCAGCGTATCTTCATACGCCTACTCTGCCCTCTGAGGCAAGAAAACCTCCTCCACCAGGGCAAGCTGCAACCCCTAGCGGCAGATTTTTCCACCCCTTGGGCAGCCGCACTCTCCCGCACTGGCAAATTGCGGCAGTCCGCTGTATTGGACATGCTGACGGGCACTCCCAAACGTGAGCCTCAACTCTATCTCATGGAGGCGTACGATCCACGCAAAGAGCCGCTGATCATGATCCACGGCCTCTTATCCAGCCCCCTAGCCTGGGCTAACCTAAGCAATGATCTTTGGGCCGATCCCGAAATCCGCCAGCGCTATCAAATCTGGCATTACCTTTATAACACATCCGCTCCCGCACTTTATTCCGCGCGCCTACTGCGGGCTCAATTGAAGCAATTACGCTCTTTGTTAGACCCGGAGGGAGATGATCCAGCCATGCAACAGACCACCTTGGTCACCCATAGCATGGGCGGTATCATCGGCAAAGGGCTGGTCGTCCGGCCAGGTGACGCGTTCTGGAGAGCCGCATTTACGCAGTCCCCTGCCAGCCTGAAACTCTCACCCACAGATCGCGCGGTACTTGAAGATGCCTTTGAATGGGAGCCAGACTCCAGCATTCATCGCATTATCTTCATCTGCACGCCCCATCGTGGTAGCGCTTTTGCAGACAACCCCATTGGCCGCATCGGAAGTTGGCTCACCAAGCCACCCACACCGTTTCAAGAATTTTTCAAACGTGTCTCAGCAGCCAATCCTGGAGCCTTCACACCTGAGTATGCAGCGCTGGGTCGCGGGAAGTTAGATAGCGTCAGCGCGCTCTCGCCTCGGCAACCTACCCTTCGTATCTTGGCGGATTTACCCTTCCCAGAAGATGTCGAAACGCATAGCATCATCGGCAATCGAGGCCGTGAAGGGCCGCTTGAACAAAGCAGTGATGGCATCGTCCCCTACACCAGCAGTCATCTGGAGAATGCCTCATCTGAACTGATCGTACCGACAGGTCATGGAGCTTTTCACCATCCTGCGGCTTTGGCTGAAATACGCCGTGTATTGAAGCTGCGCTGACAAGAATTCCTGCAAGACCCAGTCAAAAACATATCACTTTCCAAGTTGACACTTTGCATCACAAAGCCAATTACTTTGCATCACAAAGCATGAAAGACTCAGCCCTCCATCATCCTCTGAAGACCCTCGTCAGAGGAGATCCAGATGTGCTGAGTGGGTGGTTAAAAAACAAAGCGGCTCACCAATCCCTAGGCCCCTTGGTCGCAGCCATTATTTCAGGATGTGCTGCCTATGGTTTTGCCATCGGCTTGTGGCGGGCCCCCATTCAAGGGCTGTTTGTCGCGGTCAAGATGCCCTGCCTCATCTTTCTGACCTTGCTGGTCAATGGACTCATCAATGGCATGCTGGGGCTGTTGCTAGGCTCCGGCTTATCTTTCCGCCAGACCTTGCACGCTTGTTTGATGAGCTTTGCCATTTTCAGTCTGATTGTCGGCTCTCTCAGCCCCATAGCTATCGGCGTCGTGTTGGATGCACCAAGCCCTGGAGAACCCGGAACAGAGGCTTGGTACCGTACCATCCTGCTCACCCACACGGCGATCATCGCGTTTGCAGGCATTGTGGCTAACCATAAGTTACTTAGACTCATTCAAGTCTTTTCAGGCGATGCGGCGACTGGCTGGCGCACACTGATCGCGTGGCTGGCAGGAAATCTTTTTGTCGGAGCACAACTATCCTATAACCTACGCCCCTTTTTCGGAAACCCAGATCTGCCCGTCCAGTTTTTACGGCCAGCCCCCTTCGATGGCAGCTTTTACGAATCTGTGACCAAACTGGCCCTAGCCTCAGTCCCCGAGGGCGTCCTAGGCAGCCTTTTTGTGTGGATTTGTCTCCTGCTCACCTGCTGGGCCTTCACCCGCGCTGTCTTTTGCTTTGGCAGGCACTTCACTTCCCGAAAATAAAATGACTCACATCATGAACACCGAAACCCCACCGCCCTCCTCATCCATACCTGTTGCTAAAGCCACCTCCTCAATCCTAGTGGAGCCTATGCAAGTTCCCATCACTCTTTTGAGTGTCACTGAACATTTGCTTAAATACCCTGGGCGCATCCTGCATGCCTGCCAAAATGGTCAATTACAAGTGCCACTGCGCTTACTGCTCAGCACCCTGATCTCGTTCAGTGTCTTTGGCTTTTTGTTAGGCAGTTTCTCTGGCGGCATGCAGCTCTGGGCAGCCCCGCTCAAGGTCACCTTGGGAATCTGCATCGCCATGCTCATCTGTCTGCCCAGCCTTTACATCTTTAGCGCCTTAGACGGGCTGGATGCGCGCCTCAGCCAAATCACCACCGTTTTACTCACAGCGATCTCTTTAGCAGGACTTTTACTTCTGGGTTTTGCTCCGGTCATCTGGGTCTTCAGCACTTCCACAGATTCATTGGCCTTCATGGGCTTTCTAGGCCTCATCTTCTGGGTCATCGGCCTCTACTTTGGCTCACGTTTGCTTTTACAAACGGCCTCAGTTTTAGGCATGCAATCCTCAGCTTACCTGAAGACCTGGCTCACCATTTTCATCATCGTCACCTTGCAGATGTCCACTTCTTTGCGCCCCATCATCGGCAGCTCTAAAAACCTACTTCCTGACGAAAAGAAATTTTTCATCCAACACTGGGTCGAAACTCTTGGCTCACCCGTAGAGGCATCTTCAGTTCACTAATTGGTCAAAGAAAGGGCAAAAGATCGCATTTAGCACGATTTTACAGAGAGATGAACGTAGATTCTCTAAATCCGGTTTGGACAAGGAGCCATTGTAAGGGAAGCTCTGTTGACTTGCCTTGTGACTCATTCGCCGCTTTTGACATCGTCAGCTCCCAGGGCTGACTTCCCGCTACCGCTCGCCGGACGGATTTGTGGTGTCATTGTCTATGCTGCCAGTCTCATCGTTTTAGGTATCGCTACCAGCAACTTAGCTCTTTGGTTCATCCCGTCGCTTCAGTTCATTGCAGACTGGCCAGGCATGATGATCATGCGGGCAAATACCAGCTTTGCACTCACTTCAGCCGCACTTTCATTGTTCATCTGGCACCGTGCAGGTCGCAGTGGAAGGCTGACGGGAGCCCAATGGCTCGCCAGCCTGCTTGGGATGATACCCGCCCTTATCGGAGGAATAACATCCCTTGAGTATTTAACCGGATTAAATTTGGGGATAGATACCCTTATTGCAGAAGCCTCTTTTCCAGGGGACAAAGCCGACGCTTTCGTCGTTGCGCCAGGGCGCATGAGCTTGAATGCAGCCCTTTCATTGTTTTTTGTGGGTCTCGCTTTAGCGGGGCTTGATGTATCGGTCGATATTCGCAGACCACGTCGCGTTTTCACGGCTCCTATTTTGGCCGTGATCTCAGCCCTACCAGCCTGCTTAGGCCTCGTAGGTTATCTTTCAGGTGCAGGTGGTTTCACAGGTCTCCTGAAGTCCACCAACATGCTCTTGCACACAGCCATGGCCCTGGTGCTGTTGGCCGTCGGGATATTGGCAGTGCGAGGTGAACGCCAACCAGTGCGCCGCATCCTATCTCAGGGCGCAGGAGGCATCCTGCTACGCTGGCTGTTACCTGGAGCGACCGCCTCACTCATCCTCCTAGCCAGCGGCATCGGGAAAGCTCGTGCCTATGGCTACGTCGCCCCTGGTGAAGGCACCGCATTGATGCTTTTCGGCGGGCTCATTCTCCTCTACGCACTCATTGTCTCCGCCAGCCGCGCGGTGGACATCCAAGAGGCCCGCGCCCAACGCGCAAAGTCTGCCCTGCATGAAGAAGAATTGCGCAGTCGCTCCATCCTGGCCACCTCCTTAGATGGCGTTTTGCTCATGGATATGCATGGCTGTGTGGTGGACTGGAATCTGGCCGCAGAACGTATCTTTGGCTGGCGGCGCGACCAGATCCTCGGTCGTCCCCTGGCAGACCACATTATCCCTGAGCGACTTCGCTTCGCCCACAATCAGGGTTTAAAAAATTACCTTCTCACGGGCAGTGGTCCCGTTCTCGGCAAGCGCCTGGAGCTCCCAGCTCTGCGACAGGACGGCACGGAGTTTCCTGTCGAACTTAGCATCAATGCAGTCACCGATGCCGAGCCGCCCCTGTTTGTGGGCTTTATCCGTGACATCACCGAACGCCAGCAAGCCGAGCAAGCGCTACGTGAGGCCAAAGAACAGGCAGAGAAAGCCAGTCAGGCGAAGGACGATTTTCTCGCTGCACTTTCACATGAACTGCGCACACCGCTCACTCCGGTATTGCTGAGTTCATCCGTCCTCAGTGAGGACCTACGCCTGCCAGAAGATGTGCGCCGCACGGTGGCAATGATTGAACGCCATGTGACGCTGGAGGCCCGTCTCATTGATGACCTGCTCGACCTCACCCGTATCTCTCGCGGTAAGCTTCACCTGCGTCTCGAAAAGTGCGATCTCAACACGCTCATCCGACATGCCGTGGAAATCATCCAAGAAGATGCCACCCGCAAGAATCTCACTCTAAATCTTCAGTTAAGCCCTTCGGACGCCGCCCTAGCAGGTGACTCAGCCCGCCTCCAGCAGGTGTTTTGGAACTTGCTGAAAAACGCTGTGAAATTCACCCCCGCTTCGGGAAGCATCACACTCATCAGCCGCCCAGATGACCATCAAAAGGGATACATGGTTACGGTGCAGGACACTGGAGTCGGCTTTGAACCCGCTAGTGCAGGGCAACTCTTCCTACCGTTTGAGCAGGAAAAACCCAGCACCCAGCACCAATTTGGCGGCCTGGGCCTAGGCCTCGCCATCGCCAAGGCCATCGTTACCCTGCATGGCGGAGAGATTCATGCTTTCAGCGCAGGGGCAGGCCATGGGGCCACCTTCACCGTGAGGCTCCCCTTCGGCAACCTGCCAGATGAGACCACCCTTACTCCAGCCTCGGCTCACGAATCACTCACAGAGAAGCAGAGTCTCTACATCCTGCTGGTGGAAGATCACGAGCACACACGCCAAGTACTCGCCCACCTGCTGCAGCGTGCTGGGCACCGAGTCATCTGTGCAGGCAATGTCCAAGAAGCTCTGGAGATAGCCAGCTCAGCCGCCACCAAGCCTAACATCCTCATTTCAGATCTAGGCCTTCCTGATGGCACGGGGTTGGACCTGATGCTTCAGCTTCGCAGTCGCGGCTTTACTTTGCCTGGCATCGCTCTTTCTGGCTACGGAATGGAGGAAGACCATGTCCGGACTCGCGAAGTTGGCTTTGCCTGTCACCTAGTCAAACCTGTGAAATTTGAGCAATTGACCCAGGCCCTCGCCAGCCTCCAAAACAGCTTAGCCGTGATGGATTAAATGGCCGTTTTTAGGCAACACGGCTTGGTCCATTCTTCGTCTCATTCCTGAATAAATAGTTTATCCCGCCTGGCTTTTTACTGAGTCAAGCTTTGCATCAAGGCCCATCCTCGGCAGCATCCACTATCGTCACGACGGGTCCCACATGCCTACTCCTCTCCGAATCGCCATCGTCGGTTCAGGCACCGCAGGCCCCGCTGCCAGCCTCTTTCTCGCGCGTGCAGGACATGCAGTAACCTTATTTGAGCGTGCCGTAAAAACGCTGCCTGTTGGTGCTGGATTCCTCTTGCAGCCTACAGGCTTAGCCGTGCTGGAACGTCTAGGCCTACGGACAGAGTTACTTCCACACACCGCAGCAGTTTCCCGACTCTACTGCCAAACGCACCGTGGCCGGGTGCTGCTAGATTTATCGTATCAAGAGTTAGGCCCAAGCCTCCATGGCGCAGGCACGCACCGGGCCACCTTTCTCGATATGCTTTTGAAAGCCATGCCTCAAGCAGGTGCCACCCAGCACTGGGGAATCACGATTCAGAGCCTCACACGGGACTCAACCGGACGCCCCCTTCTCCATGACACAGCCGATTGCACTCACGGCCCTTATGATCTTCTACTGATCTGCGATGGCGCTCAGTCAATCCTTCGTGCGCAGTGCGGTATTCCTGCACGGGTCCGCCGTTATCCTTGGGGTGCCCTATGGTTTATCGGCAAACGCACAGCCGAGTTTCACCCCCAAGAACTCTGGCAATGTGTGGGCTCCACCCGTGAACTGAATGGCTACCTCCCCACAGGCACTCAGGAGGATTTACTCAGCCTTTTTTGGAGCCTCCGCCTGGATGCCATGCCTGCATGGAAAAACACGCCACTGAACACTTGGAAACAACAGATTTTGCGCCTCACTCCGCAGGCAGAACCCTTTTTGCAACAGATCGAATCCCATCAGCAAGTCGCCACGGCCACCTATCATGACGTGACCATGCGCCAATGGCATGGCGAGCGCATTGCCATCCTAGGAGATGCTGCGCACGCCCTCAGTCCTCAACTCGGCCAAGGCGTCAATCTCGCCCTCATGGATGCAGCAGCCCTGGCCGATGCCATGGCCCAATACCCTCTTGAAAAAGCCCTGCCGCATTATTCAGAGACTCGGCGTCGCCACCTGCGCTTCTACCAATTTGCCACCCGCTGGAGCACGCCTTTTTTTCAATCCGATCTCCTCCCTCTAGGCTGGCTTCGCGACCTCACCTTTCCACTCATGCATCAACTCCCCTGGATGCGCCGCCAAATGGTCGCTACCATGGCGGGTGGAAAAACCGGCCCTTTCAGTGAGATGAGGCTGTAATATCGTCTCACTTAGAGATCATCATCGTCCACGTTATAAAAGGGATCATCAGGGGTTACATCCTCTCCTAGAGCCAATGCCTTAGCCTTTACTGCCGCCTCATGAAGTTTTGGATGGTGCTTCAGATAATAATCTGGTAGCTCTCCGATCAAAGCATCAATAATGGTTGCTGAGCCATCAGGCAGACGTCGAATGTTACCTTTGTGCAGGTCACTCAACAGCCAGACTCTATGCTCCGCATAAAAGACCCAGAGTTCATTGCCATAAGACCCTTTAGGGGCCACTCCGTTCATTGCTTTCACTGCGAGTTCCTGATCTTTGTCAAAGTCATCGTAAGCTTTGCAGCGAGGTTATTTAACAATCAGATATTTACCATCCTTCGAGAGACCTATGATCTCCGTTGGACAAGCGCCTGCTTCATGAAGTAGGCAAATTTTATCCAGGATGTCACCTAAAACAGCAGGCTGCTGGATGACTTCCACTTCGTTAGGTGGCTTACCTTGAATCTGAAGTTTGAGGCCCATTGAGGCCCGGTTTTCGGAATCCAATTTGAGATCAAACAGCTTATAAACGCATCCATAGGTGCGATCAGCCCAAGCACTGGCTTCACGTCCCAGTCCGATGTTTCCAAGATACTTGGAACTCATGCCTTCAACACCATCTTCCAGAAAACCGAGATCCTGAAGGCTGATTAATGGAATTTCTAACGTCGAGGCTCTTCGGGCAAAGGAGTCAATCCAAACATCAAGCGGAAGCGATTCGCTGGATGCATCGTCTCGAGCCGTTTCCTTGATTGCTCGCGCCCGCTGTCGATTGAGTTCAGCACAAGCCTGCTGGTTTGATCGGGACATGACTCCAGCATGAACGAAAGTTGTTCCGCCTGTTCTGAAATCAAATTGAGGTTGTCCTGTTGAGTATTCATTCACGATGTCGTTGTCGGTTTATGCACCCTCAATCTTAAGGGGTATTTTACTGATTCCCCACTCTGTGATACAAGCATAAAACAAGCCCGAAAAGATTCATAATTACTTTGGTTATCTACCTAGACACGGCGAAGGCCGTGCATCACTGCACGGCCTTCATTTGGTAGCGGGGACAGGATTTGAACCTGTGACCTTCAGGTTATGAGCCTGACGAGCTACCGGGCTGCTCCACCCCGCGATCTGTTGGGATGTGAAGATGCCACAGGTACTCAGGCATGCAACACCTTTTTGCTTCTTTCTCACACGGCTCTTGCAACATGCTCCGTGCGTGCTCGTTTCGTTCCCTCCTTATCACCATGAAGTCTTACCTTACCCCTGCCCTGTTGCTGGCTCTGGCCACCACTCTCAGCGCGGCTGACAAGCCCGCCCCTGCTGCTCCTGAGAAACCTTCTCCCATCGGCTATTCCGATACTCCAGTGATCCCAGGCACCCAGTGGAAGGTGCATGACATTGACCGTCCACGGCCTGAATACGTGGCCCCAGGGGCGAAGCTGGGCGATGCCCCGGCAGATGCCATCGTGCTTTTCGATGGTAAGAACGCTGACGCATTTGTCTCTTATAAAAAGGACGACAAAGGCAAGCCCACCAAGGAACTGGGCCCTTGCGCCTGGAAGGTAGAAAATGGCGAACTCGTCGTGGACGGTGGTGACTCCTGGACCAAGGAGCAATTCGCCAGCTGCCAGTTCCACATCGAGTGGAAGAGCGAGCCCCACACCGAAGGCAACTCCCAGAAAAAGGGCAACGGCGGTGTCTTCTTCATGGATCGTTATGAGTGCCAGATGCTGGACACCTACAACAACCCTACCTATGCCGATGGCATGACGGGCTGCATCTACGGCCAGACCCCACCCCTGGTGAATGCTGTGAAAAAGCCTGGCGAATGGCAGAGCTATGACATCATCTTCACCGCCCCGAAACTGGAAGGCGATAAAGTGGTGGAGCCCGCCTACGTCACCACCTTTGTGAATGGCGTCTGCGTGCAAGTGCACACCAAAATCATGGGCCCGACGAAGCACAAGAACATCACGGACTACAGCGGCAGCTTCCCCGCCACCGCACCGCTACGCCTTCAGGACCATAAAAACAACCCACCTGTGCGCCTGCGCAACATCTGGGTTCGCAAGCTGTAATCATCTCGTCACCCAGGCGCCATAGCCTTCGGTTTACTTCACACGCCCTGACCATCCCTGGTCAGGGCGTTTTTCTTCCCCTGTTGCATCCTGGCGCACATTCGCCACACTGGCGGCCCATTTTTCTCTGCCATGGCCTACCTCAACGAAAACTACCTCAAGCTCAAAGCTGGATACCTCTTCCCCGAAATCGCACGCCGCGTGAAGGCCTTCACCGAAGGCAATCCCGAGGCCGCCAAGCGCCTCATCCGCTGCGGCATCGGTGACGTCACCGAGTCTCTGCCTGAGGCCGTCCGCACGGCTATGCACAAGGCCGTGGATGAAATGGGCGACCGCTCCAGCTTCCGTGGCTACGGCCCGGAGCAGGGTTACGACTTCCTCCGCAACGCCATCGCCGACAACGACTACAAAGCCCGTGGCATCAACGTGGATGCCGATGAAATCTTCATCTCCGACGGCAGCAAGTGCGATACCGGCAACATCCTAGACATCTTCGGCAGCGGCAACAAAACAGCCATCACAGACCCGGTTTACCCCGTCTATGTGGACACCAACGTCATGGCCGGCAACACGGGCGATGCCGATGAATCCGGTGCCTACGAAGGCCTGCATTACCTTAAATGCACCCCAGAGAACGGCTTCGTTCCCGAGATCCCCAGCGAGCCTGTGGACCTTGTCTATCTCTGCTACCCGAACAACCCCACAGGCGCCACGGCCACCCGTGCGCAGCTTGAGGCCTGGGTCGCCTACGCGAAGGCCAACGGCACCATCATCCTCTATGATGCCGCCTATGAGGCCTTCATCCAAGATCCCGCCATCCCCCGCAGCATCTACGAAATCGAAGGTGCCCGCGATGTCGCCATCGAGTTCCGCAGCTTTTCCAAAAACGGCGGTTTCACCGGCGTCCGCTGCGCCATCGTGGTGATCCCAAAAGGCCTCATGGGTAAAAAGAAAGACGGCAGCCCCCTGGCCATCCATCCCCTCTGGAGCCGCCGCCACAGCACCAAGTTCAACGGCGTCAGCTACATCGTCCAGCGCGGTGCTGAGGCCATCTACAGCCCCGAGGGCAAAGCCCAAGTCGCCGCTCTCATTGAGCACTACATGGGCAATGCCAAGCTCCTGGTCGAAGCCTGCAAAAACGCAGGCCTCCAGGTCTTCGGCGGCGTCAATGCCCCCTACGTCTGGGTCGGCTGCCCCGCAGGCGTGACGAGCTGGCAGATGTTCGACAAAATGCTCAACGAAGCCAACGTCGTCATCACCCCCGGCAGCGGCTTCGGCAGCGCCGGCGAAGGCTTCTTCCGCATCAGCGCCTTCAACAGCCGCGCAAACGTCGAAGAAGTCTGCAAGCGCATTGCTGCTCTTCAGAAGTAATCATTGGTTAGTCAGTTTTAAACGTCCAGCCCGCGAAAGCAGACTGGACGTTTTTTGTTTCGATAAGCCGAAGACCACGACAGCAGTGAACTTTGCTTAAATTCCTGTATTAAACGGAGGATTCGACTCGACCGTTCTTCCACTTTTCAGATAAACTCGACGCATGAATTGCAAATGGACTCTTTTACTCACTGCTTGGCTTTCAGTTAGCCACCTTTCATCAGCACCCGAGGAAAATACGTCACCGTCTAAGCAGCCGTCATTGTCCGAAGAAAGAGCTTTTCCATCCAAGATCGAAACCCGTATCTTTGACATTTCTCCCAACTTTATTTGGGATGCAAAACATGCGGCAAAAAACAGCTTGAGATGGCCTACTCCCGCCGCGACGAGCGCAGATCCATTTAGCGCCCTCCCAATTGAAGTTAAGTCAGATTCCGCTGGAACGAATGTTCCAGCGGTTCAACTCCGCCAAAGCACCCGAGCGTTCTTGGAACATATCGGAATTCCTTTTCCTAAGGGCACAGCAGCTTTTATCGATCCCATCAATCACCGTCTGCATGTCCGACATGAACCGCTGTATCTAAATATGATTCAGCGCATCGTGGAGACGATGCGTCCTCCAGAAACGGTCGCAATTACCGTGCATCTGATTCAAGCACCCGGCCCAGTTCTACGCACCCTCGCCAAACCTTCGAAAGGCTCGGATGACAGCACTCAGGACCTAGAACACTTGCTGTTAGAATCAGAACGTCCAGGATCTGACATTCGGGTGCTGAGCACAGGATATTTGCTGGCAAAATCAGGAGAAATATCCTATCTGGAGGCAGTGATTCGGCATGCCTCCTCGACTGAGACAGTCTTGGATACCAAAGGAGTATCAACCGTAAAGACTGTGAATACACCCGTTGGGTTTCGCATGGAAGTGAATCCTCATATTGATTTAAAACTTAAGTATGTTGAACTGCTTTTGGCCCCAGAATTCACGACGATTCCGGTCACCTCAACTCAGGCACAATTCCGTGAACCCGTGACAGGCATCGCTCTGAAAAAGAAGGTCCCGCAGAGCCAGAACGGCCACGTTCAAACAGCACTCAGGCTTAAATCCGGACACGCTAAAATGATCTCTTTGTGGAGACCCAAGGATGCAGGCGAAAGCTTAAAGGACGATTTTCTCCAGGCCGCCTTTGTGACAGCAGAGATCATCAAATCAAAATCTCTTACCAAGGAGGATCTTAACGTTGTTGAGGTAGATTTGACGCAACCAGATGCCCTGATCAAGCATACCTTCACTTTGCCGCATTCGCACTGGCTAGACTCTTTACCTGAAGCAAAGATCAGCGCCAAAGATATTCTGCGATGGCACCATATTGACCTGCCAGGAGAAAGCCGGGCAACTATCACTGATACTCTGCATCTAACAGTGGAGGCGAATCTGGAAACCCTCGATATTATCCAGCAATGGGTCGCTGAAGAATGGCAATCCTTGCCCAAAAGCATGGGCCTCACACTGAATATATTGCGGGGCCCTGGCCCTCTTTTACGGCGCATCCTCCATGATAGTCAGGATCTGAGCGCCGCTTCAAATGCGCAAAAGCAGATACAACTCGCCGTGTCTAGCAATGAGGCAAAGTGGGTCAGCACAACTTACCTTCAAGGAAAAGCGGGAGCTAAGGGCAAAAGTCAGGCGATACGTGAGCATCTCACGACCAGTGAAGTCGCATGGAGCGGTCATTCTGGGCCAGTGCTCAGATCTCAAATGCATCCGTCTGGCACAGTCTGGGAGGTAGAACCTTTGATCAGCCCTGAGGGTCATTGGGTGCATCTTTCAGGCGAATTTACCAGCCAGACTGCCCCGCCAACAAGCTGGAAGGAAAAGCTGGATGATCCAGCCTCAAAAACAGATTATGAAATAACCCGACATGATTTTCATGAGGCCAAGGTCAACACCTCAACAATCTTCGCTCCTGGACAAACCAGGATCATCGCAGCTTGGCGTCCATGTGGCCGCCCTGAGTCGGAGGCCCAAGATGTTCTAGAATTGGCTTTTGTGACCGTCGATATTCTGAAGACCACTTTTGATGAAGAAGCCCAAAAGATAACGTCACAGGTCAAGAAATCTTCGTTAAAGGATGACAAGGTCATGGTCACCCGCACGATCCACGTTCCTTCCGATTTCTTGAGTATTTCAGGAGCCGCCCAAGATAAGCCGTTGGTAAAGAAAACTCAGAATCAATTCGCCTTCGAGGTCTTGGAGGCAATGGGAGTTCCCATGCCAGAAGGTAGCAGTGTCATCTATGCCGCAGGCAGTGATGAATTAATCCTTACCAACACTCTTTCCAATCTAGATATTGCGCAGGTATTTATAGGGCAGGACTGTGCTTACCCGTCAAAAAATGTCATTTTCAATCTTCACCTGCTTCAAGCCAAAGGAGACCTGATTCGAGAAATCCTGGCACTTTCCGCCCAGCATGCCAATCATTCCGAAGAGTTGGATCGGCTGCTAAAAGGCCTAACCAAAGGTGAAACTTTACCCGTCGAAACACTTCGAATAGTAACTCGAGGTGGACAGAGGGCAACGGTGAAAAATGTCAGAGAGCACATCCAAAGATTGACGCTCAATAAAACGAAAAACGACGAAACAAGGGTCACTCCCGAAGTGCGCGAGGTCGGCTCGCGAATGGAAATAGACCCCACAGTGGGCGCTTATGGCACGACCATTGACATCAATCTTGCGGTCGAACATCACACTGCGCCTCCCATTCCTCATCTTGAAAATCTGACTCGCGATAATGCTGCCGCAACTGTGGGAGCCCCCCTAACCGACTTTCATCCCGAAACCGTCAACACCAGCCTCAGCATGGCCAGCGGCACGGCCCGTATTTTGGCGGTGTGGAAGCCGATGGGTAAGCCAGAGTATGAAGAGCAGGACCTTCTCCACATTGCCATTTTAGAAGCGGCTGCCGTGGGCAGCGAAAAGTAATTGGGCGTTCTTCGAAGTGCACTGAAGACGAATTCCAAGCACGTCCTTGTTGACTGACAAACGACATTCAGATTCATATCGGCTAAAGCCTAGACACCAGCAGAGCTTTCAGCAATCACTCCGCTCGGCCCAGGGGGCGGACTTCGGTGCCCACGGTCTTTGTTAGGCTGTCACCAAGCTGCTGGCGAAAGGGATCGGCGAGTTTTTGTAGGCGCTCAACGATGTCGGGGTGAGCGGCGCTGACATCGGTGAGCTCGCCGATGTCCTCTTTGAGATGATATAGGGCTAGAGGCTGCTGAGCCACTTTGTAGCCGTGGCGGGTGGCGATGCCTTCGATGCCGGATTGCGTGATGGCGGCGGGTTTCATGTTCTCCCAGTTCGAAGGTTTACCATCGCGACCAGGGCTATCATGAGGGGTTATGTAGGGATGGACAAAGTGAAGTTTCCATTCGCCGCTGCGGATGGCCTGCAGCTCGCCACCAGCATAGATGGCGATGGCTTCATGCGGGCTTTTCGCCCCTTCTTTGCCTAACAAGAGGTCCGTCACATCTTTACCATCCTGCGTTTTCACCGGAGCGGCCGGTTCGGCATCCTCACGCCAGGCCTGGAAGGTGGGCATGAGATCCATGGCGGTGAAGAGTTCTTCATTCACCTTTCCGGCAGGGACCTGGCCAGGCCAGCGGGCAATGAAGGGCACGCGCACACCACCTTCATAACTCGTCAGCTTGCCCTCGCGGAGTGGGGCGGCATTGCCAGCATGGTTGCCGTAGCTGAGGAAGGGACCGTTATCAGACATGAAGAGGATGAGGGTGTTATCTGCCACGCCCGCCTGCTGGACGGCGGCGAGGATCATGCCCACGCTCCAGTCCAGTTCCTCCACCACATCGGCATACAGACCGTGCGGCGACTGCCCCTTGAAGCGATCTGAAGCAAAGATGGGCACGTGTGGCATGACGTGTGGCACATAGAGGAAAAAGGGCTTCTTCTCATTGCGGCGGATGAAGCTGACGGCCTTCTCTGTAATGCGTCGAGTGAACTGACTTTGATCCGGATCCACCTGCTCCACCTTTTCATCGTCGTACAGCGGCAGTGGCGGCATCTCAGCGGCCAGCGAGGGATGAAACTTGCTGTTGTCGTTGGAGTAAGGGATGCCCCAGAATTCGTCAAAACCATGCTTCATGGGGTGAAACATTGCCGCCGTGCCCAGGTGCCATTTGCCATGAATGGCGGTGCTGTAGCCGCGCTGTTTGAAGAGCTCTGGCAGGAGAAATTCGTCCGGGTTGATACCTTCTTTGCTGGTATGATTCAATGCGCCCTGCATGCCCACTCGGTTTGGGTAACAGCCCGTCATCAGTGCTGCGCGCGAGGCACTGCACACGGCCTGGGCCACATAAAAGGAAGTGAAGCGAGTGCCCTCTGCGGCCAGGCGATCCAGGTTCGGTGTGCGGATGGTTTTGGAGCCATAACAGCCGAGATCAGAATAGCCCAGGTCATCTGCCACGATGAGGATGACATTGGGCCGCAGGGCCTTGGCCAGCAGCGGTGCGGAACTCAGGCTCAGAACCAGGAAAGAAAGAAAAAGCAGGCGCATGAGGAAAAATGTAAGCCTCCAGCATCCGCAGGAGGGGAGTGGCTACAACGACATAAACTGTCGCTGCTTTGCGGTAAACTCTGGTTTGGATCCCAATAAAGGCAAACTCCTCTGAGCTAACGAGACGTGGCGCTACTCAAGAAGCCTAAAACGAAAAAAGCGCAGCATCCCCCCTTGGTCATGCCACGCTTCTCGTCCTTAGTGCTACTGGGGCTTATTCAGGCTTCAGCACCACTTTCAGCAGGCCTTCTTTGTTGTCGTAGAGGCGCTTGAACCAGCCTGCGCCTTCTTCCAGCGGGGCCACGGCGCTGAGCAGGGGCTCCACTTGGATGCTACCGTCTTCGATGCGGCGGATGGCCTCGGGGTATTCACCCGCGCAGGAGCAAGAACCACGCAGGGTGATCTGGCGAGTGACGACTTCCTGAAGTGGGAATGGGATGGAGGCCTGAAGATTGCCTACCAAGATGACTTGGCCACCTTTGCGAACGCAGCGCACGGCGAGGTCCACCGGAGCACCAGCACCCACGACTTCAAAGCTGGCATCGGCACCATCACCGCCAGTGATCTCACGCAGGTGCATGGCTAGGTTTTCCTGCTTGGCATTGAAGGCATCATCGGCCCCCAGGGTCTTTGAAAGCTCCAGCCGTTTGTCATCCAGATCCACGGCGATCACACGCTCCCAACCACGGGCCTTGAGAGACTGGATGACCAGGAGGCCGATCAGGCCTGCGCCGACCACCACGGCCACGCCGCCCCGGATTTCTTCCTGGCCGTGTTCGTGGGCTTCACCATGGTCATGCCCACAGCCCTCCCCACACGCGCCACAGTCACCCTCTTCGCATTCATCGGCAAAGGCTTCGCCCACTTCGATGCCATCCGCCAAATTGACCGCATGGAGAGCGATGGCCACTGGCTCGGCAAAGGCAGCCTTTTCAAACGAAAGAGCCTCGGGAATGCGATAGAGGATGCGCTGAGGCAGCACGATCTTTTCAGCAAAACAGCCGTGGCGGCGGTAGCTGCCTGGAGACACACCCAGGACCTTGCGATCCGGGCAAAGATTCACGTAACCTGCCTGGCACTCCTCGCACTCACCGCAGTATTCGGTGGAGTCAAAGGTGACGCGGTCGCCCACTTTCCAGTCGGTCACACCTTCGCCCACTTCGGTGATTTCGCCCGCAGCTTCATGGCCCATGACGATGGGCATCTGGCGGCGGCCACTGCGGCCATCCATGCCATGAATATCACTGCCGCAGATGCCACAGGCCTTGATCTTCACCAGCACCTCACCTGCCCCGGGAGTCGGGTCTGGGAATGCGGTTTCATAGCTAAATTCGGACGGAGCGGTGAGGACGAGGGCTTTCATGGGGTGGTTGGATCTGCACCATGATGAAAAGCCGAAGCCGAACGGCAAGAGCAGATTCCTCTTTGCGACAGGCGGATGGCTCTTTCTCCACCGGAGTTAACGAATCAAAATCGACATTGGGGTCAGGCGGCCGTTTGACGGAAAATGACCGTGATGGACTCCACCTTCGGTTTGGAGGCACGCAGTTTGACGTTGGTCGTCGGGATTTCCTGGTCTCCCATCAGCGAGTTGTCGGTGTTCTTCCCGGGCTCAAAACGCAGGCTCACTTTGCCGTCCAGTTTGCCGCCTTTGAGGTTCGCGTAGCCACCGTAGTCCCAGCCAAAACCGAAGATGATGAAAGGGCCGCCGTTGATCTTTTCCACCTCTTCCAGCGACAGCCCCACCTTGAGCCCATTTTCAAACTTCCAGGCCTTACCGATGATGCGGATATCCCAAACCTCCTTTTCGTCGCCTTCGGGATTGAAGAGGACTTCCAATTCTTTATCCGTGCCTTCAAAGAGCTTGGCTCCAGGCAGCGTTTCGCCCTCGCCCACTTCGATGTCGGCGGCCTTCACCTTCCCAGCGCCTAAGAGCGTTTTCAGCCCAAAGAGCGTCATGCCTTTTTCGATGGGGCCCACGCGCTCTCCAATGACGATGGTGGTGTCATCCACGGGAATATCCAGAGCAGGGAGAGAGGTGCAGGTGAGCAAAAGTAAGCAGAGGTCGAAGAGAGCACGCATATCAATCATAGGTTAGAGGAACTCGGTTCCGATCCATCGGTTACAGAAGCACTTCAAACTCGGAATTTTACTGGCAGTTTTTCCTTTAGAAGGCCGTCCCCTGGATGGACACCTGGGCAAGTCCGCATTAACTCTAGGCTCATGAGCCTGGAAGCCGATGCCAACCTCCTCGAAGACGTCCGCGAGCGTGCACCTCACGATGCTGCAGACCTTCTAGAAACCCTGCCCGCACTGGACGGCGTGCGAGTGCTAGAGGCGCTGAATCCCATGGTAGCTCAACAAGTGCTGCATGAGATGACCGACGAGCATCGCTGCACCATCATCGCAGCGGCGCCCATCGAGAAAGCACGCCAGTGGATGCGCAACCGAGAATATCCTGAAGACTCCGTGGGCTGGCTGATGGAGCCTCCCGTGGCCGTTTTCCGCCCGTCCATGACAGTGCAAGGCACCATTGAGGCGCTGCGCAAGCTGACGAAGCGTGCCTTCATCACCTACGGTTATGTCACGGATGATGCCAACCGCCTGCTGGGCGTGCTGGTCTTTCGTGACTTGATGTTAGGCAAACCGGAGGCGCTGCTTTCAGAGGTCATGTACACCAATATCTTCGCTCTGCGCCCAGACATGGAACTGACAGACGCCATGAAGCAAACGGTGAACCGGCACCTGCCCGTTTACCCTGTTTGCGATGCGGAAGGGCGGCTACTGGGCCTGGTGCGGGGACAAAACTTATTCGAAGCCCGCGCCATCGAAATCAGCGCCCAGGCAGGAACGATGATGGGCGTGAATGATGAAGAGCGCCTGAGCACGCCCCTCTGGCGCAGCCTGCGCTTTCGCCACCCCTGGCTCCAGGTGAATCTCGTTACCGCCTTTCTCGCGGCAGGCGTGGTGGGTTATTTCGAGCCTACGCTGGATCGCCTCGTTCTCCTCGCTGCCTTTCTCCCGGTGCTAGCGGGGCAGTCTGGCAATACGGGCTGCCAGGCGCTGGCGGTGGCATTGCGCGGCATGACGCTGGGAGACCTGAAGGCTGGCGATGAACGACGACTGGTGATGAAAGAAGGCACGCTAGGCCTCCTCAATGGTGCGCTTGTGGGCCTAACGGCGGGCATCGGCATGTTTCTGTATGCGAGCAGTCAAGAAAACCCCAAGGCAGTGATGCTGGGCGTCGTCGTGCTGCTTTCCATGGTGGCCAGTTGTGTGGTCAGTGGCCTGTGTGGGGCGCTGATTCCCCTCACCTTGAGGAAGCTGGGGGCGGATCCCGCCACGGCTTCCAGCATCTTCCTCACCACGGCCACGGATGTGGTGAGCATGGGGGTTTTCCTGGGACTGGCAACGTGGTTGGTGTGAGGGGCTTTTTAGGCTGCCTCATCTTGGTCTTCGATGGAAGTTTCCAGGCACAAAAAAGCCCGGTGCTTCACACACCGGGCTGATTGAAAAGAGGAGTAGCTCGACAGCTTAGACGGCTGTGGTCGTCGTAGCAGTCTCAGTAGTGCCAGACTTGCTGTGGCTGCTGCCATTTTCAGGCAGGGCTGCATTGCCATTGGAACCTGGGCCGATGAGCTTGCGGAAGATTTTCTGCGGGAAAGACATACCCTTTTCCTCGGTCTCCATCTGTGAAAGAGCTTGGGACTTGGCCATTTCCCACGCGGGAGCAAAGCCAGGAGCATTGATCAGCATGTGCTTTTCCGCACGGGCTAGCACTTCCAGCTCACGCTGAAGCTTGTTGTCAGGACGCTCATTGAGACGGTTCACCTGGATTCGCAGATGCTCATTTTCCTGGGCCAGGCGGGCGCGCTCCTTGTTGGTATCCTGGAGTTGTTTCGCATCCAGCTCCAGCTTGTCGCTCAGGTGGGACTTGTAGCGTTTAAACTCACCTTTGGTTTTCCAGTGGCTGAAGTAGGCCATGACCAAAAAGATGGCACCGAGGGCAAAGCCCATGCCAAAGGTGTTCAGGGGACTTTCGAAAATTTCGAGCATAACAGGGTTGGGGGTTCGGAAAAGATAGACGAAACCGACGGTTTGTCGTTCAGATTATTATTCGCTTCTGCTAAGCTGCTCACGCCTCCCAATTTCCAGCCAATGAGTGCTTCTCCGGTATCTTCCTCTTTTTTCCGATGGCTCGCGTTTGCGGTAATTCTGGGTTCAATCGGCGTCTTTTCAATCCGATACAACAAACTGCCCAGCGAGGTCCTGGAAAGTATCAAGAAGAGCCCAACTGTTATTTTCTTATCTCTGGAACCCAAGCCGGAAAACCTTAGCGAAGATGACCCAGCACATCGTGTGACGCTCAAGGACTATCCCATTCTAGGCAGCTTCCAACTCAACAATGAGCAGAAACATCTCGTCGCAGACACCCTCTCGACTCAGGTTCCCATATTCGCTTTAGAGGCCAGCAAATGTTTTGACCCGCGTCACGCCATTCGAATCGAAAAAGGCTCCGAAACGATGGACCTACTGATTTGTTATGACTGTGGATGGATTGAAATCCACCATTCAAGATCAAGAACAGTGCGCCGACACATGATAAAAATGTGCCGGGTGTTTTTAACAAACTTCTACAGTCACAAGGCATTCGCCTAGCAGTAGCACCTGGACAGTAAACCTGGAGCCCCTCCAGGAGAATCGATTGGAGGGGCTCAGGACTTTAGAACGTCACGCATTCAACTCCGCCACGGCCGCGTCCAACGTCGCGGTGTCCTTGATGGAGATGACTTTGACGGTTTTATCAATCTTGCCCATCAGGCCGGCCAGGGTCGCGTCCGGCCCGAGTTCGATGAATAGGGTGTGGCCTTGGGCGATGAGATATTGCATGGACTCCACCCAGCGGACACTGCCCGTGACCTGGGCGGTCAGCGTGGCGCGGATCTCCTCCTGACGGTTCACGGGCCGCGCTTCGAAATTGCACACCACGGGCACGCCCGGGCTGACGATGGTGGCTTTTTCCAAGGCCACAGCCAGCTTGTCCTGGGCGCTTTTCATCAGGCGGCTGTGGTAGGCCCCGGCGACAGGCAGGGGAATGGCGCGTTTGATACCCTTGTCCTTTGCCTTGGCAGCAGCGGCTTCGATGCCTTCCACACTGCCGCTGAGCACGATCTGGCCGGGGGCATTCAGGTTCGCCACGTCCACATCGCATTCGGCAGCCAGTTCACGGATGGCGCTTTCTTCGCCGCCCAGCATGGCCAGCATAGCTCCACGCGTCGTATCGCAGGCCTCTTCCATGAAACTGCCGCGCTGGAATACCAGGTTCAGCCCGGTGGCAAAGTCAAAAGTTCCAGCGGCGGCGTGAGCGGTAAATTCGCCCAGGGAGAGGCCCGCAGTGGCTGTGATCTCAAGATCGGGCACTTTGGACTTCAGCACTTCCAGCAAGGCGAGGCCATGGGCGTAAAGCGCAGGCTGGCAGCGGCTGGTCTTCGTCAATTCCTCCATCGGCCCCTCAAACATGATTTGCGAGAGCGGGTAGCCGATCGCCGCATCGGCTTGGGAGAGTAGGTCGCTCACTGCGGGATAGGCCTCGGCGAGATCTTTTCCCATGCCCACTTTTTGGGCACCTTGACCAGCGAAGAGGAGGACGGCTTGTTTTGGCATCGTGATGTCAGGATTCTGTATTCAGTTTCGGCATTCGGGATTCAATTCCCGAAGTCAGGCCCTGATAGTGTCTGAAAACCGAATCCTGAAAACCGAAAACTGCATTACCTAGCCAGCAGGCGACCAATCTCCCCCGAGCTTTCGCGCACAGCCAGGGCCAACAGTTCCTCAGCCCGTGCAATCGCCTCGGCCAATGGCAGGGAGTCAGGTTTGGTCGCCCGGGTGAAATCGAATTGTGCCTGCAAAGCGGGAGAATCCTCGATCCCTCCCGCAAAGGCCGCCACCTTTTTCCTCAGTCGCCGGGCCATCTGGGCGATGCCCACGGGACCTTTGCCGTGCAGGGTCTGGGCATCCAGACGCCCCTCTCCAGTGATCACGAGGTCTGCCTGTGCTACCCGGGCCTCTAGGCCGATCTGCTCGGCCACCAGGTCAAAGCCATGAGTCAAATGGGCTCCCATAAAAGCCATTAGCCCCCAGCCCAGCCCGCCGGCGGCTCCGGCGCCCGGCACATCGCGCGGGTCCGTCCCCAGGTCCCGGGCGACCATGTCTGCCAAATGGGCCAGCCTATCTTCAAACCAGACAAAATCTTTCACCCCCTTCTGAGGCCCATAAATACGGGTGGCCCCAACTTCACCTAACAAGGGATTGTCCACATCGCAGGCCACGAGAATAGGGCCATAAACATCCCCGGGCGACTGAATGTGGCGCATGCGCAGCACTTCGGTCATGAGCGGAGGCACATCCCCACCGGCAGCATCTAGGAAACGATAACCCAAGGCAGCGGCCATGCCGAGACCACCGTCATTCGTAGCACTGCCGCCGATGCCTATGACGATCTTTTTCACGCCGCGATCCAGCGCATGTTTCAGCATCACTCCAGTTCCATAAGTGCTAGCGGTGCGCGGATTCAGTTCAAGATCATTCACCATGGCAAGGCCACTGGCTGCACTCATCTCCATCACGGCTTGGTCAGCGCACCACCCATAGCGGGCTAAGCATTCACGGCCTTGGGCATCCACCGTCGCAACTGTCATCCATTCCCCTCCCAGCGCGGTCACCATCGCCTCCGTCGTGCCCTCTCCACCATCAGCGATGGGGCAGAGATCACAGACGATATCCGGCAGTGTTTCACCAAGCCCCAGCTCAATGATCCTCGCCACCTGAGTGGCAGTGAGGGAACCTTTGTACTTGTCGCTAGCGATGAGAATGCGCATTTCCTCAAGCTAGCGGAGGCTTCCAGCTCGGCAACCACCGGTGAATATTTAGAAAGCAAATCAGCACCAGCGATCGGCTACAAGATTACTGCAAAATTCCACTTCCTGAAGGTTGGGAAAACGTTCCTAATCCTGCCCCGACTCATCCAGGGTACTTTCCGCAGGGTCTATGTGAATCCTGCTTCCATCTTTGCAATCCTCTGCCACCCTCTCGCGTCCCATGAAGAATCTCCCCACGGCCTTTCAGCGCAGTGCCCTTTGGACAGCGATCACCGCTTTATCCATCACCCTGGTCGGGGCCCTGGCCATCGGATTCATTTACCTCAGCACCCAAGTCATCGGCTTTCTGCAGCCCATCCTCATGCCCTTTGCAGTGGCGGGTGTTCTAGCCTACTTACTAGAACCAGGGGTCGCGTGGCTGGAGCGAAAAGGGCTCAAGCGTCAGCGTGCCGTACTCATCATCTTCGCGGTTTTTAGCATGGGACTTTTCGGGCTAGGCTGGTGGATCCTGCCCAAGTTGGGCGAACAGACCTCCAACCTCGCCAAGAAAATCCCAGGTTACACGGTCAAGGCGCGTGCGGCCGTGCTCGACTTTGCTACCCGCATGGAGCGTGAATACGGCATCCCCCTCCCTGCGCCATTGGCAGATTTGGTGGATGGCTCAAAATCCAATTCTCCCACCCCTGCCCCTCAGACATCATCCCCCTCCCCAGACACAGTCTCAGCCCCGACGGTCCCTGCTGCTCCCGCTTCGCCCGCCCTGGGTGGAATCACGCAAGAACCCAATACCACTCAAGAAGCGAGCCTGGAAAGCCAGGACAAAGAGCCTCCGAGCGAGCTCGATTTCGACCTCAAGGCACTGCTCACGGGTGACTGGGTGAAGACGACGCTGCCCACGGTCTTGAGCAATGCGTGGAAGTTTATCCGCTCCACCTTTGGGGGGTTCCTCGGTATCTTCGGCTTCCTCCTCTCGCTCATCATCGTCCCACTCTATCTCTACTATTTCCTCATCGAGAGTGCGAAGATCAAGACCCAGTGGTCAGACTACCTGCCGCTGCGGGCCAGCGCCTTTAAGGATGAGGTGGTCTCCTGTTTGAATGAGATCAATCGTTACCTCATCGCTTTCTTTCGCGGCCAGCTCTTTGTGAGCGTCATCAATGGCATCGCAACGGGCGCGGGCCTCATGATCATCGGGTTGGACTTTGGCCTCCTTATTGGTTTGGCCCTGTGTGTCGCAGGCATCATTCCCTACTTGGGCATTGCCCTGTGCTGGATCCCCGCCGTCATCATCGGGGCCGTCCAGGGGGGCAGCGCGCTTATCCCCGGCGATCCTTGGTGGGCCCTACCTCTGGCGGTAAGCATCATCTTCATCATGGTGCAGCAGATTGATGGTCTCTTTATTACGCCCCGCATCGTGGGCGAGGCCGTAGGCCTACACCCCATGACGGTCATCGCCAGTGTGCTCGTGTGGACCCTGCTCCTCGGTGGTCTCTTAGGAGCTATCTTGGCAGTGCCCATGACCGCCAGTGTGAAGGTGCTTTTCCAGCGTTACATCTGGCGCGCCCGCATCGCTCCGCGCACCGTGGGGGGTGCCCGGCAGGGTACCGTATCTGCGGAGGTTCTCTGATCTCACATGCCAAACTCCTCTCGCACTCAGCCAATCAGCGTGTCACCGCACCACTGATGGGCTGGCTACGGGGCATCCCGTGAAAGTCCGTAGCCTGTAAATGCGACCCCTCGGCCTGGGCAAAAGGCGCTGTGGAGGAAGGTTTCGCATCATGTTTGGCACCATCCCAGCTCAAGTCTGGAAGGTCTTGTTCCAAGCTCCGCCCCACGGTCTGGCGGTGTTTGTCCCCTGCCCCCAGCACCACGTTTCCAGCCAGATTCGCCCCTTCACTGCCATTGGGAAAGTGGAGGGCATTGGCATCCCGAGAATACACGATGTTGTTGGCAAGAATTAAACCTTCCCGGCCATTCCATGAACGACCACTAAAAGCGTGTCCCGTATTGATGATGGTATTGTGGATGACTTGAAGATTCAGCGTCTTACCCTGGTGATCCATGCTGGAAAAACCGGCGTTTTTACCAGCGATCAGAATGTTGTTTCTCACCACGGCTTCTCCTTGCACCTGCATGACATTGTCGGCACTGCGATAGCAGAGATTTCTCTCGATCATATTCACGGGTTTACCTCCCGTTCCATAAACCGTGATGCACGGATATTGAGTATCGTGAATGTGATTTTCAGCGATAAGGTTTCCCCAGGAGCCCTGCTTGACTTCGATGCCATCTCCCTGACTACCAGCGCAATCATGGACGTGATTCAGAGCGATGACGCTTTCACTCATGATCACCGAGGCCTCATTACCGCCGAGATACATGCCCTCACCATGGCCACCGCCATCATGGAGGTGATTGCGGGTGAGGAAAAGCCGGCGAGTATCGGCACTATTCGCCGTGATGCAGGGACCTCCCGTGTGGTGGATGTGGCACTGGTCCACCCACACATCGCTGCAATGCCCCAGGCGCATCCCATGGCTGCCACCCGTGAATTCAATGCCCCGAAAAACGAGATGCGAAACCGGTGCAGACTGCCCCACATTGATGATGTTTTGTTGAGCATCTGAACGGGTGATGACCACCCGCGCACCGTCAGCAGGCTGGATCTTTATCGGGGCCTCCGCAGTCCCAGAGACTTGCACATTCCAAAACGAATCCACCGTGTAAGTGCCAGCCGCAAGCTCAAGACATTCCCCCGGTTTGAGTGCCGCCACGGCAGCCACCAGAGCGGCTCCATCCACATCACTTAAACGAATCACTCGACGCGGCGTGATCGAAGCCCAATCGGGCTCATAAACACCCGCTCTAACGACCTGGGTCAGCAAACAGAGAGCAATAAAAAAGCGGCACATAAATTCAGTGGATTCAGGACGCAGACAAATACGAGCCCACCCCAAATCATGTTTCCTCGCACTGCTACATTCCATGGATGACAGCGGGTCCTAAAGGGTAAAACCCGCAGCCTCCATCCGCCCATTCATCGAGCCTGGATAACTTTCCCCACCACGCTCATGGTGGAAGTCTGGCGTTCTTTCACAAAGTCCATGGCCTTCTTGACCTTGGCCTGGGCGGCAGGGTAATCCTTCTCGATGGCCATCACCGTCTGGAAAACCGTTTCCGCTGGGATCGTATCAATTTCCAGTAGCCAATCCTTCAGGCCGATGTCCTCAAACATCCAGCACTTCAGGCCGTGGAACTCTGAGAACCAGTGGATGATGGGTGTGCCATTGGCGAGGGCAATGATGGGGGAATGCGGCTCATGGCACACCACCGTGTGCGCTCGCGCAAAGATGGAGGCGGCCTCATCGGCATTCCAAAAGTACTCCAGGTTCACCACATGCTTCTGGATCTCCTTCGGCAGTGGATCATGAATCAATCGTTTGTTATGCTCCATTTCCTTGAAAGTCTCCGGGGCGATGAGCACCTTGTAGCCCGTGGCCTGCACCCATTTCGTGATCAGTTCACGGAATCCAGCAGCCCGGCGTTGATCATCCTCCACTTGCTGAGGAGTGGGGTGAAGCGGATTCAGTTTCTGTGGGCGTGGGTCATCCACACCGGGAGCTTTAGGGGTATTTGTCCGCAGCAACACCGTGATGAATTTTTTGTCCTCCAACCCCAGTTTTTTCATGGTGGCGAGACCGCGCTCCTCATCCCGCACATCAATGCCAAAGCAGCCATCGGGTGCAAATTCTAGCACCGGCGTCTTCACCCCAGCTCCTTGCAGCATCTTTAGCGTGCGACTTTCCCGTGTATAAATGAAAGCAGCCGTATTCAGCAGCGCCATGTTTTCCGCGCCTTTATCCCCAGTCACCATGGTGTCAAAATAGGATTGACCATACACGCCGTAGGGTTTGCCCAGGTCTCGGCAGTGCTTCATCCAGCTTGTATCTTGCCCCATGCCGGAATTGCGGATAAAAACGTCACAGCTCGCGATGGCCGCGCGAAGAGCTTCGTCATTCGGCTTTTTACCGGTGAGATTTCCCTGGAGAAATTCCGCTTTTGGAAAACGGCGCTTCAGCATAGCCAGCACACGTTCATCCAATTTCATGGCCCAGACCACCACCTTCACCTCTGGTAAGTGCTGCTCCAGGATGTGCAGAGTCCCTGGAGTATGGCCGATGTCTCCTATATTCACCGTGTCCCAGGCGGACATCAGCAGCACTTTCTTAGGCTGACCATTGGCAGCGAAAAGAGAGCCGCCCAGAGCAGCGGTCACGGCAGAAAGGAAGGATCGGCGGGTAGTCATACTGGTCCATATAAGGCAGATCAGCAGTTGGTTTGGACAAAAAACATGCTGTACGTCAATGATGAATTCCGCTCCCTCCCGGCTGGGATCGTCGTTGACTCCGCCCCCGGCCTGATTCACCAAAAGAGATGCAACTGATCTCTGGAGCCGCCGTCGCTGAAAAAGTCCTCGAAGAATGCCGTCGTGACATCGCCGCCCTCGCGGCGGTGGGCAAGAAACCCGGCCTCGCCGTGGTGCTTATCGGCGACGATCCCGCCTCCCGCGCCTACGTTCGGTCCAAAGACAAAAAGTGCCGCGATCTCGGCCTGCATTCGGTGAAGTTGGAACTGCCCGCCAGTACGACTCAAGAGGAAGTGCTGGCCCATGTTCACGCGCTGAACAACGACCCCGCAATCCACGGCATCCTCGTTCAGAGCCCTCCGCCGCCGCACATTGATGAAGCCGCCATCGTGCGCGCCATTGACCCGGCCAAGGATGTGGACGGATTCCACCCCGTGAACGTGGCTAAGCTGGCCCTGGAGGATCCCACCGGCTTTGTCCCCTGCACGCCCCTAGGCTGCCAGCGCCTGCTTATGGATGCCGGCATCGAAACCAAAGGTGCCAACGCCGTCGTCCTAGGCCGCAGCATGATCGTGGGCAAGCCCATGGCCCTGCTGCTGATGGCCAAAGGCCCCGGCGGCGACGCCACCGTCACGGTCGCCCACTCCCGCACCCAAGACCTCGCTTTTATTACCCAGAAGGCAGACATCATCATCGCTGCTATTGGCCGTCCCGAATTTCTCAAGGCCGAACATGTACGTGAAGGCGCTGTCGTCATTGATGTCGGCATCAATCGTGTCGAAGCCCCCGGCACGGAGAAAGGCTACAAGCTCGTCGGAGACGTCGCCTTTGAGGAAGTCGCTCCCAAGTGCAAAGCCATCACCCCCGTCCCTGGCGGTGTCGGCCCCATGACCATCGCCATGCTGATGGCGAACACCATCAAGGCCTGCAAGCAATCGTAGGCCCTTTGTAGCCGCGCCAGGGTGAGCCCTGCATTCCAGGAGTCTGGCGCAGGCTGCTAGGCCTGAGGGGGGGCATCCTTGGCAACGGGCGTGGTCACATTTTCTCCACCCGCCTCAGCCGCAGCTTCCCGCGCACTCACTTCCACCTTGGTTTCGGTCACAGGCGCGGTTTCCTCAGGCACTTCCTCATCCCGCCATTGAGACGGGGCTACAGCTCTGCCCTCTGCGGCGGCTTTCAGGTCAGGCAATGTGTCCACATAAAGTTCCTCCACCTTTTGTCTGGCCCAGGGTGTCTTCCGGAGGAAGGTCAAACTGGATTTGATGCTCGGCTGCCAGTTGAAACTATTGATCTTAATCATTCGCCCCAGCATGTCCCAGCCATAGTAGGCCTGGAGATCCGTCACCATTTTTTCGAGGGTGATTCCGTGAAGGGGATTTTTGGGGCCAGCCGCGTGCATTCCAGACAGGTGGATCATTTGCGCGCGCTGTCCACGACCTTTCACTGTGGCTCCTAATTTCCTGACAAGGAATGCTCTTGGCAGTGGCCGCCGCTCGCTACATTACTCCCCATGAAGATCGAACCCCTGGCCCGACTGGAACGCCATGCAAAAAGGCTCGGCGAAATCGCTGCTGTCCTCGGCAAATACGGTTTGGCAGATCTCTTTGGCGGCTTTGACTACCCGTGGCTGAACAACCGACTGCGCAGTGCCGACGGCCAAGTTCTGTCGGATCTCACCACCCCAGCACGCGTGCGCATGGCCATGACGGAACTGGGCACCACCTTTATCAAGCTCGGGCAGATGCTCAGCACCCGTCCCGACCTCGTGGGCGCAGAGATGGCAAATGAGCTGGCTGAGCTTCAGTCCAATGTCCCTGCCGAACCCGTCGAATCCGCCCATGCTATCCTTTTGGAGGATCTCGGCCAACCTGCTGAAGAATTGTTTGCTGAATTTGCAGACATTCCTCTGGCGGCTGCCTCCATCGCGCAAGTTTACAAAGCCCGGCTTCACACGGGTGAGCATGTCGTTGTAAAAATCCGCCGCAGCGGCATTGAGGCGAAAAGCACCACCGACTTAGAGATCGTCCAGGCCATGGCCGAACTGCTCGAAAAACACTCACCTGCCCTGCGTCCTTATCAGCCCGTGGCCATCGTGCGGCAGTTTCGCAAAGCCCTGCTGCGTGAGATGGACTTCACTTATGAAAAGCGGAACATCGAGGAATTCACGCGCAACTTTGCCGATGAAGCCAACGTCCGCATCCCAGCAGTCTATGCAGATCTTTGCTCCAGCCAGATCATCACTATGGAGCACCTGCAAGGCGTCCCAGGCACGGACATTGAAGCTTTGCGCCGTTCAGGTGAAAACCTAGCCGAGTTCGCTCGACGCGGGGCCAATATGTACCTCGAGATGGTGTTTCGCGACGGATTTTACCATGCCGACCCTCATCCCGGAAATCTCATGCTCCTACCCGGTTGTGTGGTTGGGGTCATTGATTGTGGTCAGGTGGGCCGCATTGATGACGAACTCCGAGATGAAGTGGAGAGCCTCCTCCTCGCCATCGTTGAAAACGATTCCAGTCAGGTGACCGAACAAGTGCTGCGTCTAGGGTCGGTACCGCCCGACTTTAATCGCGAGCGTCTGCGCGGTGACCTGGATGAATTCATGGCCGACTTCGTGGGCCATCCCCTTAGCGACATCAATGTCGGGCACGCATTGACATCATTGATCGAAATCATCCGCCGTTACCACATCACCCTACCGCCACCGTTGGCGGTCCTGCTAAAGACTTTGATCGTCCTCGAAGGCACCAGCCGCCGCTTCAGCCCGGAAGTCAGCCTCGCAGAGCTGATGCAGCCCTTTTGCCAGCGCATGATCCTGCGCCGTCTCTCCCCCACACGTCTGGTTAGGCGCGCCCGCCGCACTTATCGTGACTGGGATCGCTTGCTCAGTGCTCTGCCCCGGGATCTCACAGATCTCTTGGCACGTTTCCGGGACGGCACCCTCACGGTCCATCTCGATCATCGGCATCTAGATCCCATCATCAACCGTCTCGTTCTGGGTGTGCTCACCGCCGCCATCTTCCTCGGTTCATCCCAACTTTGGAGCAGCAATGCCAAGCCTCTTCTTTGGGGGGTGTCGGTCTTCGGGGCACTGGGTTACATGATCAGCGTTTACCTAGGTTGGCGTCTCCTCCGCGCCATCCGTAAATCTGGGAACATAGATTCTAAAGACTGATCTGGCCCTCTGACGAATTCGTTGCACGAAGCCGCCTGCCAAGCAGCCACATTCAGGCTTTCTGTGCAGCCCATGGTCGCACGCACCTCATTTCATCCCCTCGCGCAGAGGGCTCACGACGTTATTTTCAACCGGGTCCATGGTGGCAACCTCGTCTATAACACCTGCTGGGAAGATCCACGACTGGACCGCCAAATGCTGGAACTGCGGCCAGAAAGTCGCGTGGTCATGATCACCAGCGCAGGCTGCAATGCTCTAGACTATCTGTTAGACTCCCCGGCTGAGATCCACGCCGTGGACATGAACCCACGCCAAAATGCCCTTCTCCAACTCAAGATCGCCATGATCCACCGTGGCCAGTTTGACGATCTTTTTCAGCTCTTCGGGCACGGCTCGCATTTTCAGTTCAAAGACCTAGTGGCCTCCCTCCACGGAGATTTACACCCCTTCGCCAGACGCTACTGGGAGGCCAAACATTATTACTTCCAGAGCACGCCGCTGAACCCGTCCTTTTACTACCGTGGTACCGCTGGCCAGATGGCCTGGATCGCCCTTCAGACCTTTTCACGCAGCCGCCGTGTTCGTGAATATGTGGAGGCACTTCTACAATCGGAAACCCCCGAAGAACAACGCCGCCTCTATGAAGAGATCAAACCAGCACTTTGGAATGGCCTCGTTTCCTGGCTAGTGCGGCAACCCATGGCCATGACCATGCTAGGTGTTCCCAGGGCACAAATCCGCCTCATAGAGACCCAATTCCCGGGTGGATTGACGGGGTTTATTCAGTCTAAAATGGCCCATGTGCTCACCGAAGTGCCGTTCCAAGACAACTACTTTTGGCGGGTCTATCTCACCGGCCGCTATACCTATGACTGCTGCCCGAATTACCTGAAAAAAGAACACCAACCTTTGCTGCAATCTCTCAGTGACCGCATCACCACCCACAGCAGCACCGTGGCCAATTTCCTGCGCGAGAATCCCGCAGAGTACTCTCATTATGTTCTTTTAGATCATCAAGACTGGCTCGCTGCTCACAAGCCCCTAGCCCTGGCGGAAGAGTGGCAACTCATCTTGGAAAATAGCCGTCCTGGCACCCGCATCCTCATGCGTTCCGCCAGCCCCGTTATTGACTTCATCCCAGACTTCGCCCTCCAGCGCCTGCGTCTGAATCAACCCCTGGCAGATAGCCTGCACCAGCAAGACCGCGTAGGCACCTATGGCTGCACCCTTCTCGCAGATGTCATCGCATGAGCACCGCTGCCCCTAACCAGAAGTCACTCACCGGCTACTACCGCTGGCATGCGCAGATCTACGACCTTACGCGGTGGGCCTTTCTCTTTGGTCGCCGGAGCTTGATTCACCGGGCAGCCGCCCATGTGGTCATGCCTGAGCGCATTTTAGAAATCGGCTGCGGCACAGGGAAAAACCTCGTCGAACTGGCCCGCGCTTTTCCAAAAGCCCAAATCATCGGCCTGGATCTTTCCCAAGATATGCTAGACCGCGCACGACCAAAGCTGAAAGAATTCGGCCCACGCGTCGGACTTTTGCATCAAGCTTATGAGGCCCCAATCGCTGAGGGTCCCAAGTTTGATCTCATCGTCTTCAGCTACTCCCTTTCGATGATCAATCCTGGGTATGACGAGGTCCTACGCGTCTGCCGGGCAGACCTCAGCGAGCGCGGCAGCATCGCCGTGGTTGATTTTCATGAGAGCCGCTGGAGCTGGTTCCGCCGCTGGATGGGAGTCAACCATGTGCGCATGGAAGGACAGGTTTTGGAGTGCCTAAATCAGCACTTCCAGCCGCTCACGCGCCAGGTCCATACTGGCTACGGTGATCTCTGGCGCTACCTGCTTTACGTGGGGAGCCCCATCAAGAGCTAACGCAGCCTTTTCACCTGTTCAGGCGTCAGATATTTCTGCGCGATAGCCGGTTGGCTACGTGCATAAGCGTTGGCTTTGGTCGCCTGCTTTAGCGTAAGTTCAAGCTTGGCGAAGGGGGTGCCCTGAAGCTGTTTTTTCTGGTCAGAATCAGGGGCGGCTCTGTACCCAGCCTGCAGTTCACTCACCTGCTGATGACCCGCTTTTTTGGCCAGGATTTTCTGGTCCTCCGTACTCACATAAACCCGGTCAGCACATTGAACCGCCGTCGCCTTTTTGACCAATTCATCGAATGGGAGAACACCAGGATCGAATTCCACAAGGGTCACCTCATGGCCATCATAAAAGCCTGCTTCCGTGGTGACCACACCTTCGATCTGGCCCAATTTCATCTCTCCCGTCCAAAAGCAATATTGAGCAAAAGCCGCTCTTTCAGTCATGGCGGCTTTGATACCCGCGAGCGACTTAAGCTCGGGTGGAGTTTTTCGACCTGCTTTCTCCAATGCCGCGATCATTCGCTGCGCCAGCGGTTTGGCGGTCCAGACTCCGTCTTTGCGTGGAACTAAGTCTGCGCCGTTCGCATCTAAAAACCGTACCACTTGATAGTTCCATGCTGGTTCATTAAAACGCTTCAGCGTCGCCGCATCTTTTCCCAGCTGATTATTCGCAATGAAGACAGGAATGAAATGATTTTCGATGGCTTTGACCATAGCCGGATCACTCAAGACCTCCTGGCCAAACTTCTGGCACCCAGAACATCCTGGCACCTCTTGAAAAAGCAGAAACAAAGGTTTTCCGGTCGTCTTCGACATGAGTAAACCAGCATCCACATCTCGCCCCCACTGGACCAGCCCTATTTCGACAGGATTCGAAAAGTCTCCATCCAGGGCTTTTGCACAACTGGGAAGGATAACCGACATGACGAGGAGAGCACAAAGACGTGAGCTTAACAAAAAGGATGGTTTCATAAATAATCAAAGGCTTAACTTCGGTATGCGAGATGAAGTCCCACTGGTTATTCCCTGAAAAACACCATCAAAACGCAAAAACCCCGCAATTTGCCCAGCCCTAAAGGCAGACAAATCACGGGGAATTCTTGGTCGAAAAGGGTAAAACCGATTACTTAGCCTGTGCGTCCACGCGGGCTTTTTCAGCTTCTGCGGCAGCTTCAGCTTTCTTTTTGTCAGCTTCGGCCTGGGCCTGGGCAGCTTCTTTGTTTGCTTCGATGTTTGCCTTCTCGATCTTGGCATTCACATCAGCCTGTTCTTTGGCTGCATCAGCCGCTTTTTCAACGGCATCTTTCTGTGCCTCAATCGCGTCTTTAGTGGCTTCCTTGCGATCTTCGATGGCAGCTTTTTCCTTGTTGCAGCTCACAGCGAAAAGGGCAGAAGCGGCAAGGAGAGTGAGGATGGACTTTTTCATAATGGTGATGAGGTTGATAGACCAGGCTGGGCAGATGCATCCGCTTCGCCCTGGTGTGCTTCTAAATCGAAAAGTCCGCCAAACGTGGATGTAACTTTTTGCATGAAAGTGAATTTTGCACGCAGCCGTAGAGTTGGAGACTTTTTTGCTTTACCGATGATTAGGCCAGATCCGTTGTCTTTACTGGAAGCGCTTCCATCATGAAAACTTTCCTCTTCCTCACGTTCGGCGGACTACTCGTGGCAGCCCTGCCTGTTCCCGCTCTAGCAGCAGAGCCTCCACGGACACGCCCAGGACTCATCATCATCCAGGGACCACGTCCAGAGATACGTCGCTTCTTGCCCGTCCATCCACGGCCCCAGCCTCAAGGCTACCCCAGTGGATGGCTAGCGCCGACCAAACAACCCAGCAAGTCCCCTTCCACCACGGGAAAATCGCATCTTTACTCCGCCTATGGCCAGGGGACGGCCAAACTGCAACCTCGAGAATCCATCGCCCCTCAAACCCGTGCCATGCCATCGTCCCAACGCATGGCTCCCCCCCCAACTCCTAGCCAACCACCGCAGGAACCCACAGTAAACCAGCATCCCGTGGCCACTGAAATCCGCCCCGGCATGGTCAAAAGTCCTTTCGCCCCCCACGTGCCGCTGGATGTGCAGGGCCTGCCCAGCGGAGCCTTAGCCAAAGATCCCGTCAGCGGGAAATTGTTTCGTGTCCCATGATTAGGCGGCCGTCATTGTCTGCCCCATCGCGGCTTCCATGAGTTTTTCCTGCGTGGCCTCTGCTCGCGTGAAGCTGCCGCCGATGCGGCCTTCATTCAGCATCAAAATACGATCACTCATGCCGATGAGTTCCGGCAGTTCACTGGAAACCAGCAGCACGGCCTTCCCTTCCGCCGTGAGTTGATTGATAAGTTCGTAGATCTCCAGCTTGGCTCCCACATCAATACCTCGGGTCGGTTCATCCAGCATCACCACCTGAGGACCCGTCATCAGCGCCTTGCCCAACACCACTTTTTGCTGATTGCCTCCAGAAAGGCGGCCCACGATGGCCTCCAGCCCGGTGGCTTTCACGCGCAGGTTTTTGAAATACTCCTGATTACGCAAGGTTTCCTCGCTGCGATTAACGAACCCAGCTCGGCTAAACTGGCCTAACGAGGAGAGCGACATGTTGAAGCCTATTTCTTGCTCAATCACCAGCCCATAACGGCGGCGGTCTTCGCTCACCAAGGCTAGCCCAGCGCGTAGCACCTTCGCTGGTGGCAAGCCATCTAGGCTGAACCCATTCAGTTCCACCTGCCCGCTACTGCGGCGTCCCCAGGCACCAAAGAGGTGCATCAAGAGTTCCGTGCGCCCAGCCCCCATGAGGCCACCGATGCCTAGCACCTCACCCGCACGGAGGTCAAAGCTGATGTCATGCAAGCGCGGCAGGCCGTGCTCGTCCTTCACAGAGAGATCTTGCACTTTCAGCACTGTGGCCCCTGGCGTGGCGGCCCGGCGCGGAAACAGATCTGTAATTTCACGCCCCACCATGTGTCGGATCACCTCCGCTTTCGTCATGGCCTTGGCCTCCTTCGTCAGGATGCTGCTGCCATCACGAATCACGGTGATGCGGTCAGAAATGGCGAAGACTTCGTCCAGCTTGTGGCTGATGTACACGCAGGCCATGCCGCGTGCGCGGAGGTCTTTGAGGATGTCCAGCAGGATCAGCACCTCATGCTCCGCCAAGGCGGCCGTGGGCTCATCAAGAATGAGGATCTTCGAATCCTTGGCTAGCGCCTTCACGATTTCCACGAGCTGCTTTTGGCCCACGCCCAGGGAGCCGACACGCTCGGCGGGATCGAGATCCACCTTGAAACGGTCCAGCAGCAGCTTGGCCTCGCGGTGGATTTTGGGCCAGTCAATGAAGCCGCCAAAACGTCGCGGCTCGCTGCCCAAAAAGATGTTTTCCGCCACGGTCATCTCATTCACCAGCGCCAGTTCCTGATAAATGACAGCGATGCCCTCACGCGCTGCATCCGAGATGGAATGAAAGCGAGCTTCCTTCTCCCCCACTTCAAACCGCCCCTCGTAACTGCCATGCGGATGGATGCCCGAGAGCAACTTGATCAGCGTGCTTTTGCCCGCGCCATTCTCCCCGCACAGCGCGTGGATCTCCCCAGCCCGCAGGTCAAACGACACGTCCTTCAGGGCGATGACACCAGGGAATTTCTTGGTCAAATGCTGGGCGGAAAGGATCATAAGAGACGGCGTTTTTGTTGGAGTTGCAGAACTTCGTCCAGCATAGCCTGAGCGGCGGCCTGGGCTTCGACACAGAGGTCTTGAAAGGCTTGCAGTTTTTCCTCCTGCACCATTAGGGCCTGGCCACGTTTCATGGGCCCACAGGCGAGCTGCCAAGTGGCGAGAGCCTCAATATAGGCTAGCCGCTTTTCGGCAGGAATGAGCAGCGGCATCTGCCCACGGTTTAGTAAAGGCAAATTTGCTAGCAGACGCGCCATTCGACCATTGCCATCAGCGAAGGGATGAATGCGGACAAAAGTGGCATGAGCCCACACATAGTCTTCAAATCCGTCGGTAGTAGCAGCGAGACACCGCTGGTTCAGCTCACCGAGCCAGACGTTCATCAACTCGGGGACATCCGCCGGAAAAGCATAGGTGTCATTGATGACCGTTTTACCGCCCTGTTTGGCCAGAGTTGAATTGGGTTCCACCTTCCAGGCTCCTAGGGGCTGAAAAGCATCCACCACGGCGGCCGTCTGCACCGCCTGATGCAGTGCAAAAAGATCTGCCGGAGCTAGGGCTCGGCCAATCATTTGATCCAGCAGGTCCACGGCCCGACTGTGACCCATCACCTCATTGTGGTGAGCCAGCGGCTTGCCTGCGATGGTCAGGCCATACTCCAGAACGCCCAGAGTTTCTCCCTCACTCAGCGTGTTTCCTTCCAAGGCTGTCGAGGTATGGGTCCAGCGCACCTTCAGGCGCTGCAAAAGCACCTGACGCAGATCTGCATCTAGATCAGCTAGTGGGCGGAGGGTCATCCGTTAATAATGACAGGAACCACCCGCGATGCCAAGGCCTGAAAATGAATGCAAATGTGTTTTCCATTCCTGCCCGCTGGCTTCTATCTTGCCGGGAACTGAACAGGGATTGCCAAATCGGATACACTTCCGCCCTTGGCAGTCTGGGTCACCTGGGCCTTGTTCCCTAACCAACCGCCATGTCCTCCAACCTACCGCCCCTGCGCAGCCCTCTCGATCTCGAACGCGTGCTCGAATTTGAATTCGTGCGCGCCACGGAGAATGCGGCCCTGCAGTCCATTCATTGGTTAGGCCGAGGTGAGAAGGAACTGGCGGATGCAGCGGCATGTAGCGCCATCTACGGCGTGTTCGACATCCTGGATATCCGGGGCGAGGTGATCATCGGCGAGGGCATCAAGGACAATGCTCCCGGCATCTTTGTGGGCGAGCACCTGGGCACCTGGAAGTCGGGCAGCCCACGTTTTGACATTGCCCTGGACCCCATTGACGGCACCACGAATATCGCCAAGGGCACGCCTAACAGCATCTCCGTCATCGCTGCTGCACAGAAGCCGGACGGTGCCGCGAGCGCGATGAAAAACATCCCCAGTTTTTACAGCCACAAGCTGGCCTATGGCCCTGCGGTGAAACGTGCCTTGCAGAAGAAGGGCGATCGAAGCTTCTTGGACATGCCTTTGAAAGAAGTCATTGCCTTTGTCGCTGAAGCCCTGGGAAAAAATGTCCGCGATGTGGTGGTGGTGACTATGGACCGCCCGCGTCACGGTGGCATCATTGAAGAAGTGCGTTCCTGCGGCGCGGCCCTGCGCATGATCACCGATGGCGACATCACCGCCGCCGTGGCCCCCTCCTTGCCAGATAGCGGCGTGGACATGTACGTGGGCATGGGTGGCAGCCCAGAGGCTGTGCTGGCCGCAGCAGCCCTAAAGTGCCTGGGCGGTGACATGGATGTGCGCATGTGGTTCCACAATGAGGAGCACCGCGCGGAAGTGGCCCTCACCACCAGCGAAGCCGAAATGAACCAGGTCTTCCGCAGCGATGACCTCATCATGGGCGAAAGCGCGCTCTTTTGCGCCACGGGCATCAGCGACAGCCCGCTACTGCCCGGCGTGAAGCTCATCGGCCATCGGGTGGAGACCCACAGCATCCTCATGCGCTCCCGCAGCGGCACCGTGCGCCACATTCATGCCAGCCATGACCTGGACCGCAAAGTGGTGCCTTTGAGAGGGTAGCGGTGCGTAACCGCGGAGCGTCCTGGAGTGCGGTGGCAAAGAAGCCGGAGCCATGAGGCTTCGGCGACACCGCTTTCGAACGCAGGGTAGGCCACCCCATTGGGGATCATGCCCTCGTTCGAAATGGAAGAGATGCCGACTTGATGCCCCCATTCCTCCAACGCCACAATTTCAAAAAAAGCTCCTGTGTTCCTTCGGCGAGGGCGGTGTCGCCGAGGCACGCTGTGCACGTGCCTCTCTGCCACCGCACTCCAAGACGCTTCGCGCTAGGTGCGTCTCCACTCCTTCGGTTAGGCATTCGCATCCGCCAGCCCCTGCCGCATCGCTTCGAGCGGGGCGGTGACACCAGGGAACCAGTGCTCAAAGGAGATCGCGCCCTGGTGCAGCAGCAGGCACATGCCATCGGCATGACGAGCACCGGCTTTGACGGCGGCCTGGATGAGTTCCGTCGGGCCGCTGGCACGATACACCATGTCGTAAACACAGTGGCGGGACTCCAGGCAGCCATCGGGCAGCAGCGGGGCATCGTCCGCCTTCATGCCCAGGGAGGTCGCGTTGACGATGAGGTCCACATCCGCCAACTGAGTTTCCAGATCGGCGTGATCCAGCGTGCAGGTCTGCACTTGGGCAGAACCTAAAGACGCGAGCTCTTGCACCAGCGGAGCCAGCTTGGCCTCCGTCCGGTTGGCTAACCAAAGATGCTGACATCCCGCCAGCACGCTCTGCACGGCCACGGCACGCCCGGCACCACCGCCAGCGCCGAGAATGAGCACGCGCAAGTCCTTCACCTCTGCACCGAAGGCTTCCTTCACACTGCGCAGGAAGCCTGGGCCATCGGTATTAAACCCGTGCATCTTCCCTTCGCGAATCGCCAGGGTATTCACCGCGCCCAAACGGCGGGCCAGCGGGTCCACAAAGTCCACGGCATCCAGCGATTCGAACTTGTGCGGGATGGTGATGTTCACCCCCTGGAATCCATTTTGAATGAACAGGTCAAAGGCTTCCTTCACCCGGCCCACAGGCACCTGCACCCGCACATACTGCGCATCCAAACCGCAGGCTTGCAGGGCCGGGTTGTGCATCTGCGGGGACTTCGAATGACCGATGGGATCCCCGATGACCGCCAGCCGTGCCGGAGGTTGCAGTGTGGGGGCCACATCGGCCCAATGCTGGAGCTGTTCGTAAGTGTAAAAGGAGGCCACGGAAAAAAGGGGAGCAGGCACTGTGGCCTGCGGATGCTTCAACGCAAGTGCTCCGAGGGGAGCGCAAAATTTCACACCACGACTTTAACCCCGTCCGCAGCATTCTGCCTATGGGCCTCTAGAATTAGAATCAGGGTCGCTGCGCTCCCGCAGCGGGTGGATGCGGACAGGAGTGTCCACGCTCCTCCCGGGACGGCTTCGTTCACGACCGATGCCACCACATTGCCTTGGCTGTCTAAGGGCAACGAGGGGAGCGCGGACACTCTTGTCCGCATCCTAAAACATCGGACGCGCAGCGGCCCAAATCCCGTGCTCACTGAATCTCCGCGCGGAGAAAGCACACGGCATATCTCCGAGCTCCCGCAACTGCCTCACGCCAGTGCCTTACCCTTCGTCTCCGGGGCGAACCACACCAGCAACATGCCTGCGACATAGATCGCACAGAGGGCGGAGTAAGCATTCGCCGAGGAGCCAAACACACCCACCAGATTCGCGATCTGGAGACCGCCGATGGCAGCGATGATGCGGCCCACATTGAAGCAGAAACCCTGGCCGGTGGCGCGCACGCTCGTCGGGAAAAGCTCTGGCAGATACAGTGGGAAGAAACCATAGAAGCTCGCCGTGAGACCGCCCATGAGGAAGGCCGTGGCAAAGAACCAAGGCCCGATGATGGTGTTTGTCTTGTAGAATAGCAGGGCTGAGCCGAGGGCGGCCACGCACATGAGGAAGTAGGTCTGGCGGCGATTCAGGATATTCGCGATGACCGGGGCGATGAAGGCAAACAGGATGGCTCCCAGGGAGGTGGCGATCTGGGTAAACTGGGCCACGTTCGTGTAGCCATTGGCATTCAGTTCAGAGGAGCTGGACCATTTGGCACTCTGCTGCGCTGCCCCCCAGGTGCCCAGCAGGGCGATGCCTGCGAGAGTTGCGCCCAGGATCAAATTCCGCCGGATGGTGATGCGGCTCTGCTCTGTGATGCTGCCGGCGCTTTCCGCACGGCCCAGGTAACGGCGCACGGGCAGCAGGTAACCCCATACCACGATGGCAAAGCAGGTGACCGTGATCAGCGCGGCGACCACCGTGGTGACCCCGGCATCAATGCCCATGGGCGACCAAGACCAGATGATGACCATGGCGGCGATGGCACCGATGAGCACGCCGTTGAGATCCACCGTGCTCCAGTGGCTGGTCTTGCCGGAGGCCTTCTCTTCTTCCCACTTGTCGGATTCTGGCACAAAGATTCGGATCAAGAAGATGATCAGCGCCGGCAGAGCGCCGATGATCATGAGGAAGCGCCAGGCCTGGTGGTCCAGCAGGTAGTTCGCCAGATTTTCAGAGCCGCCCAGGGCCAGCGTCCAGCTACGCATGGTGCCGATGAAGGTATTCATGCCCAGGCTCAGCCCGGCCACCAGCAGGTAGCCGATATTGGCCGCCGCTCCGATGGCTCCAGCCACAAACGCGCGGTTGCCCTTGGTCCAGAGTTCGTTCACCAGGGCCACGCCCAGGGCCCACTCGCCACCCATGCCGAGGGAGGCGATGAAGCGCAGGATGGCCACATGCCAGGCCTCGGTGGCAAAGCCGCACAGGCCCGTGAAAATGGCATACGTGAAAATGGAAAACGACATGGCCTTCACGCGGCCGATGCGGTCGCCCAGCCAGCCAAAGAACACCCCACCCGTGGCTGCGCCGACCAGGAAGGTGGCGATGATCACGCTGAACCAGCGGTCTAGGGTCGCCGTCATCAGTTCCGGGGCGATGCGGGAGGCCAGCAGGTCCTGCAACGCCGGTTTGCCGATCAGCGGAAACAGCCCCATTTCAAATCCATCAAACAGCCAGCCCAAGAAAGCAGCAATGAGGGCCATGTTGCGGCCTGTGGAGGAAGGAGCTTTGGGGGAGGACATGAGGCAGTTGACGGGGGAAGGACAGGTTTTTCGGAAAAGCGGTCACAAAGAACGCCGGAAAGCGCGGCATTCTTCAAGGAGATGTGCGACCGAGGGAAGGAGAAATTTGGAAATCTTACCCCGGACTGGAGCGCGAAGAACCTCAGGAAGTACTTTTGTGGCGGGGTTGCAGCATGATCAGTCGTCCTAGAAACTCCGCCAAGGATAAGATGACTCGCAGAGCAAGCATCAGCAAAGCGCCCATGAAAGCCAAACATCCGGCAACCAGAAGGGGAAGGTAAGGGCTGCCGATGGATTCGTAAGCGTCATGGTCATGTCCCTCCTGAGACAGGAATTCCTGTTCCACCAGAATCTCTAACGCCACAAAATCAACCCAGCACAGCAGTCCTAGCAGCCCGAGAATCCACGAGGCGCGAATGCTCCAGCCTTTCATCAGGTGACGCATACGACTGCTCATGCAAGCATCATAGAAAGATTTCAGCCCCTTCATTGGCCTCCGGCTTGCTCGGTTTGGCTGGCTATCATCTGCTGCCTCAGCTTCTCCGGGGCTTTAATCAGGAGTTCAGACACCACATCGCTGGAGGAACTTTTGAAGCCACTGGGAGTGAGGGTTCTTTCCATCAGCCGGATCTGCCCCAGACCATCATGAATCCAAAGTTCGTTAGGCGGTACAAATTGCAGGGCCCATTTCCCTGGAAGCATTTTCATGGGAGCATTCTTACCCGTGCCCACAGCTCCTTTGAAACCCGGCAAATCAAACTTCATCTTGATGCTTACCGAGACATCACCGCTGTCTGTAATCTCCACCACCACCCCATGCTCTGCATAGGAGTGATTTCCGAAGGTATTGATCAAGCTCTCCTCCGCCATGCTCCAGGTAGTGCTAAGGACCAGCAGCAGACAGATGAGTATGGTTTTCATGGGCAAAAAGTTCCTCTGGGATTTATTGGATCGAGCTTGTGGAGTCAAGATTGCTCCTGGCGGTCATCGCAGGACGCTGCCAGGAAATAATGGCTTTGTGGGTCATGACGATGGGGAGTCCGGCCCAAAAGCCGATGAACAGAATCGCTACCATCACATACCAAATCAAGGCAATAGGCCTGCGTGTTTTGCTTTCGACGAAAGCCAGGATGCCACTAACCAGTGAGATAAGCAGGACCAGCTCTACCACAAAAGATGTGGGGTAAAACGGCCTAACCATATTCTCATCCACACCCACTTCCCAAACTAGGATGAGCGAGCAGGAAAAGAGGATGGTTACACAAAACAGACCTGCCAAAAACAACGCACGCATGAGTATTAAACTCAAACATCACACACCATGCAGGCATGCCTTAGCGCCAAGATGGGATCGTCCCAGGTGGGGATGAACTCATGAGCGACGTAGTCGTGGTAGCCGATCTCGAGGGCGGCTTTCATGATGGCGGGGTAGTTGATCTCCTGGTTCTCGTCCAGCTCGCAGCGGCCTGGATTGCCTGCGGTGTGCAGGTGGCCGATGTACTCCTTGTGCTCGCGCATGCGGCGGATGACATCGCCATTCATGATGCTGACGTGGTAGATGTCGAACAGCAGCTTGAAGTTCGGGCTGCCGACCTGCTTGATGAGGTCCACGCAGAAGTCCACGTCGTCGCCGAAGTAGCCGGGGTGGCCTTTCATGGGATGGCTGCTATCTCGGCTGTTCAGGTGCTCCAGCACCAGCGTGATGCCCTTCTTTTCGGCATGCGGCAGCACGGCCTTCCAGGTGTCTAGGCAGTCTTGGATGGCCTTGCCGCGATCCATGCCTTCAAACTTCATGCCGGTAAAGGTGATGACCTTTTTGCAGCCCACATCGGCGGCCAGATCAATGCCTTCGGTGAGGCTCTTGATGACGAAGTCGCGGTTCTCTGGATTGCAGGGGCCTTTGGCAAAACCATGCGAGCCCACGAGGCTGATGCCCAGTCCCAGCTTCTTCACATCGGGGTAATATTTTTTATCGATGCCCTCAATGCCCACCAGCCCGATGTCCTTGGCATGCTGGGCTAAAACGAGCGTGTCCATCGGCTTCCAGCACCACCCCATGAGGGTGTGTTTGATGCCGCTGTTCTTGATCTTGTAGGCGGGATCTGCCGCTGCTTTGTCAATGACGGCGGCGGAGGCACGGGGAGCGAGGGCAGCCCCAGCGGAGGCGGCGGCCAGGGCGGTGGACGAACGGAAAAAGGAGCGGCGGTTCATAAGGCGAAAGAGAACGTCTCCAGAAACAGGAAACCATCACCCCGATGCAAGCCCGGATTTGTCACGCGGGTAAAAAGAACCTCCGACACTCCCCAAACACCACGTCCTGGCGGACGCGGCTACAATACCTAGCGGACGCAGCGACCCAAAAAAGCGGCCCAGGAAAACCCGGGCCGCTTGGGGGGATCGTCCTCCGCAGGGACTTCACCGCGCCTTACAGCGTGTTGCGCAACTGGCTGGCGCTTGCTGGGGCACGCACTTTGCCGGCCAAAATGGTGGAGGCCTCAACCTGACGATTATAGTAGCGCTCGTTGGCTTTCTTCTTCGTCGCGATCACCGTCCCTTCCAAGGAGATACCAGCAAAGAGGCCCTGGCTACGGCTATAAGCATAGACGGCTGCATTGGGCGTCACGCCCGCCTCGGCGCTACGGCCCACGGGACCTGCGGCCACACTGAGAGCACCGCCGAGCTGGACGTTGGCATCATTCGAGAAAGCGCGCACAGCTTCAGGCGTGTTCAGCACGAAGATGAACTCGGTGACCTGACCACCGATCTGGGGACCAAAGCCGACACCACCCGTGCCGATGAAGGAGGGGCCAGACCAGCTACGGCCATTGCGGGCCACGACGACGCCCTGGCCCACTTTACCCGACCACATGAAGCCACCTTTGGTCATGGTCACGATGGCCAGACCTTTGGCATTGCGCAGCACATGCTGAGGAATTTCGGTTTCAGGAATCGTCTTGAAGCGGGTCATTACTGCGGCCGCTTGGCGCACCTGTTCGTCTTCTTTGGGACCTGCCATCGTCACTATCGGAGTCAGCAATGTGAAGGCAGCAGCAAGAGGAAGGAGTGTGTTTTTCATGATGGGTGAGGGGGTTCAAGTTGACAGCATCTCTTGAAGGCATGGCGTATGCCAACTCATCACCGTCGAACATAAAATCACTGATAATCAACACTTTAAGAGCAAGCTCATTCAGAGTCATCACCGCCGATCTAGGGCACTTCGCACGACAAAAAACAGCCCTGTATTGCAGGACACCACAGTACCCATCACGATAGCCGTTACCCTGCGAAGGGGTCGCGTTGGCCCAACTCTTCCGACCTAGGCCAAAACGGGCTGGGACATAAAGTTTAGAGATGCGAATCTTTATTTTTCCTGGCCGATTTGTGGCATTGTCGCGCCACCTCAAACCCAATGCATTTTCAAAAATTCATACGAATCAAGTGGGCCTTCTTAGTGACCTGCGGATCATGCCTGTGTGCTACGATTCCAGGTTGCAGCATCAGTAGCAAGGTTGAGTCTAGGCAGCTTCAGAGACATCTGAAATCCGAACTCATCGAGAAAGTCCGCATCGTCCTCTCAGGCCTGCCAGGCAGCAATCGAGTGACCCCCGTGTACGACGTTCAGAACCTCCCGCCAGCCACGGACGAAGAAGGCAACCTATGGGTTATGGTCGTCGAGGGAATGGCTGGCTACTACCTCACCTATCACAACATGGCTGTCCGTACGGAATACTCCCTAAAATCCCGAAGTTCATCCCCCTCTTCCAAGGCCGATGACAGAAGACTACTACCCACCCGCCAGGCGTGGAAGCAATGGTATGCGGCCGTCAGCCAGGACTCTCTGCTGCGGCTAAAGGACTATGGATACACAGCAAAGGTCGAATTCCTGAACGCCCGCGGGCAACCCTTGGAAACGATCACGACGGAGACAGCCAAACCTCAGCCTATTCTGGAATCGGCCAGGACACCCCCTCAATACTTCGAGAAAACAGGGGACGTCATTCATGCTAGGAGTCCCTGGCCTGGCTAGCGCGTTTGTAAAGGGCATCATCCCACCTGATCCGCATCCAGTGTATCACACCGCTTTTGGTTAGGCAAAAGCCGACGCACCGGTTCCCAAAGCTGACCCGCCATGTCCTGCGGGAAACCTCCGGCCACGCCGAAGTCCTCCGGCACGCGACCACGCGGCATGAAGAAGGTGCCAAAGAGCAGATCCCAAAAGGGAAAGAGGCCCGCAAAGTTTTTGTCCCAGGCCTCGCGCAGGCGACTGTGATGCCAGCGATGAAACATGGGTGTGGCGATGACGTAACGCAGCGGCCCGAAATCCCAGTCCACCCGTGCATGCAGGAAGATGGCATAGAGGGTGAAAAAGGGCGCGGTGGAAAGCGTCACCCAGGGGTTGAACCCCAGTAGCAGCAGGGGCGTGACCTGGAAGAATTTGTTCACCAGATCATTCACCGGATGCACCCGGATACTGCTCAGCCAATCGAGATCTTCCGAGCTATGATGCACCGCATGGAAGGGCCACCAGCGCCCGCCGTGGAAGAGGCGATGGCTCCAGTAGGCAAGGAAATCTGCCAGCAAATAGATCTCGATCGCTTGCAGCCATAAGGGCTGCCTGGCCAGGGGGCCAAAGCCCGCATAGGTCTGCTGGCGAAAGTCCTCTGCACTGGCCACCCCGCACCACACCAGCAGTACGGCAGGCAGGATGAGCCCACCTTTGGAAAGCACCCGCGTAACAAAAGGGGTGAAAAAGAAATACGCCACGTCCGTCAGCCATCCGCGGCGCAGCAGCGGCCCGCGCGCCTTGCCCAGCACACGCTCCACGATGAGGAAGAGGACGGCGAGAATGAGCAGCCCGACCAGGGTATTTTTCAGTGAAGGTGACATACGCCGGGGCCTAACGGCAGACGTCGGCACCCGGTAACGAAAAAAAGGCCAGGGATCTGCTTTGCCAGTCTCGTCCTCCTGCACCACTCTCACGCTGCCCTCTACTCCCCTCGCCGATGCCTCTCAACGCCCGTCTTTTCATCTGGTTCCGGCTGCTGTTTAACTGCCGGTTTTATTACCCCATCTTCACCGTCCTCTTTCTGGACCTGGGGTTGAGCATTGCCGAATTCGCCGCGCTGAATGTCGTTTGGGCCATCATCATCGTCCTCCTTGAGGTGCCCTCCGGGGCCCTGGCAGACCAGTTTGGCCGTCGCCCGCTCATCATCGCCGCTGGCTGGCTGATGGTGGCGGAGATGGGCGTACTGTGCCTCATGCCCGTGGGGAATCACGATGTCGTGCTGTGGCTGTTCGTGGTGAATCGCATCCTCAGCGGGGCGGCTGAAGCGGCTGCCAGCGGGGCGGACGAAGCATTGACCTATGATTCCCTGCCCGAGGCCGAACGCCCGGTACTGTGGCCGAAGGTCATGGCCCAGCTCAGCCGTGCCATGGCCCTGGGGTTCATCGTCTCCTCCGTCAGTGGTGGCCTCCTCTATGATCATGGCAAAGTCAGCACCGTCCTGGCCTGGCTGGGCCTGGGAGAGGTTCCCCGTGCATGGACCATGAAGATCCCCCTGGGGCTGAATTTTCTCACCGGCATCGCCTGCCTGGGGGTGACCCTGCGCATGACGGAGCCCGCCGCGGCCATCGTTGCTCGCACCGGAGGCTGGCTGCATGAGGCCCGGCTGGCCTTGGCTCGCATTTTGGAAACCGGTCGCTGGATCTGGCGCACGGAGGCCGCCTTCACGCTCATCCTCCTCGGCGTCGTCTTTGACAGTATCATTCGGCTCTTCCTCACCGTCTCCAGCAACTTCTACCGTCTCGTCGGCATCACCGAGGCCTGGTATGGCATCATCGGCACGGTGGCTTCGCTGCTAGGCCTGGCCACGGCGGGGCTGATGGAGCGCATGTCCACCCAGGGTAGCCAGCGGTCGAATTTTGCATGGCTAGCGCTTATGACCCTGGTGGGTCTGCTGTTCGCCGCGTACCCGCAGCCCGGCTTCCTGGGCGTGGCCCTGGTGGTGCCCCTCATGTTGGCCATGCGCTTCCTCCAGTTCTTCCTCTCCTATTACCTCAATGACATTGTGGACTCCACCCGCCGCGCTACAGCCCTCAGCTTTCGCGGCCTTACGATGAACCTTGCCTATGGGGGGATGACGCTGCTCTTCGGCTGGCACACCCAATGGTTGCAAAAGGACCTCGCCCTGCCTGCAGAAGATTTGCGCATCTTCGCTACCAGTCTCACCTGGTGGCCCGGCTGGTTCCTCGGCACCCTAGCGCTGTCTCTTCTGTGGCTACACCTGCGCAGGAAAACACGGACATAGGAGCTCACCTCCCCCTCGGTATTACCGTTACTCCGCCGCGCCAGTTGCACACTGGCCCGGCCTCCGCCATCTTCTCTACCCCATGCCTCGCATCCCGGAAGAAACCTTGCAGCAAGTGCTCGCCGCCACGGACATCGTGGACGTGGTGGGGCGCTCCGTAAAGCTGCGCCGGGCCGGGACAAACTGGGTGGGCCTGTGCCCCTTTCACAACGAAAAGTCCCCTTCCTTCAACGTTCGCCCTTCCACCAATTCCTACCATTGCTTCGGCTGCGGTGCTGGCGGCAATGCCTTCCGCTTTGTCATGGAGCACGACGGCCTCACCTTCATGGAGGCGGTCAAGCGCTTGGCGGAGCAGGCCGGCATCCGCATCGAGGAAGAAGTCTGGGACGCCAATGCCGAAGCTGCGGCCAAGCTGCGCAGCTCCCTCATCCGCGTGCATCAGGAGATCGCCACCTGGTACCACCAGCTCCTGATGAAACACCCCATGGCCGATGCCGCCCGGCAATACCTGAAAAGCCGTGGCATCAGTGCTGAGGTGGCCAAACGCTGGAAGCTCGGCTATGCCCCACCCAATACCCAACCCCTGCGGGAATGGGCCATGAAAAACAAGATCGGCTCCGGCCTGCTCATTGAGGGAGGCATCCTGGCTACCAGTGAAGAACGCGGCGATGCCTACCCACGTTTCCGCCACCGCTTGATGTTTCCCATCTGCAATGACAATGGCGAGGTCATCGCCTTCAGCGGACGCGTCCTGGAGGCCGATGCCAAAGTGGCGAAGTATCTGAACTCGCCCGAGACCCCGCTGTTCAGCAAGAGCAAAGTCCTCTTTGGCTTCGACAAATCGAAGCGCGGCATTTCCAAGGCAGGCCAGGCCATCGTCTGTGAAGGCCAGATTGACACCCTCATGGTCTATGAGGCTGGCTTTCAAAACGTGGTCGCAGGCCAGGGCACCGCCTTCACAGAATTCCACGCCAAAGCCCTGAAACGTCAGGCCGATGAAATTGTGCTCTGTTATGACTCGGACAACGCTGGCTACAAGGCTGCCGAGCGCGCCTTCCAGGCCCTGGCCCCCTATGGCCTCATTGTCAAAGTAGCCATGTTGCCCAAGGGTGAAGACCCGGACTCTTACATCCGCAAAGAAGGCGTGGAAGCCTTTGGCGAACTCGTCAAACACGCCAAAGATTTTGTGGACTACCAGCTCGCCAGCGTCGGCTCCCGCCGCGACCTGACGGAGATGCGGGAGCGCATTAAGTTCGCTGAAGAAATGGCGGAAAACGTTAAGCTCTTCGACACGCCCATCGCCAAGCAGACCACCATCCAGCGCGTGGCCAACAGCCTGGGCATCTCCGAGGAAATCATGCGCAAGCTGGTGACCAAGGCCGAAAAAGGCAGCAGCAGCCGCAGCAAAAAAGAGGCTGGCCCCACCACCGAACGCGCCGGGGAAAAACTCCTGGCCAGTCAGGATGCCACCGCACTCATGCTGTGCCGTCTGGCGCTTTCAGATCCTGAAATATTGCTCTGGCTGCGCGAGCATGGCGAACAAAAGGTACTGCACGAGCTCGTCGGCACGGAGCTTTTATCACGCGTCTGGTTAGGCGACTTCGAACCTGCCAACCCAGACTCTTTCAATACCTTCCTTTTCACTTTAGACCGAGACGAGGAGGCCGCACTAACCCAAGTGCAACACATGGCCCCACCTCCAGGAAAGCTGGTGGATGCCCAGCACGCCCTCCAGATCTTGTCTCTAAAATGCCTCAAGCAACAACACCAGCGCCTGCAAACTCAGCTCAAGCATCCTAACCTAGACCCCCAGGATGTCGCCGATCTCCAGCGCGAAAGTTTGGATCTCTACCGTGAGCTGACCGAGTTACAAAAAATCGTAGCAGCCGCAGCGAGAGCTCCCGTTTAGATCAGCCCTGGCAGCTCCTCAATCCCAACAATTAAAAGGCCTCACTCCGAGTAGGAATAAGGCCGAAAAACAATCCTGCTTACCAGGAGCTCAAATCATCATGCAAACGATCCATCGCAACGGAAGATAGCGCGCGCTCGGGCAAATCAGCACAGCCAAAGGGTACCATTGTGGCTTTGTTATGCTGCAGCGCTGTGATGCCATTGCCAGCATTCGGATCCAAGATCGCTTTCCAGGCTTCTTCCGCGAAACGAGCCGCCAAGATGCAATCTCCCGGCGTGGTGTGACCACCGCGCTGAAGATGCCCAAGCACGGAGGGGCGCACTTCCAGATCCTGGAACGGAGCCCCTTCACGCTGAAAGTACTTCTGAAATGCATCCCGCAAAATGTAGGCCCCATTGCGCGACTGCGGCGGGTCAAATTTCACCCCTTCAGCTATGAGCACGATGGCGTGGCCACGACCGCGAGTCATCGCCCCTTCGATCTCCTCTGCGTAGGCCATCATGGACTTTTCTGTCAGCGGTCCGCCTTCCGGCGTGATGACCATCTCCGCACCCGAGGCCAGGGCTGCCATGCGGGCAAGGTCACCACTTTCGCGCCCCATCGTCTCCAGTACCATCACTCGACGGTGGCTGCGCGCAGTGTCAATGAAATGGTCCACGGCCCACACCAGCGTATGCACAGCCGTATCCACGCCCAGAGCCATCTCTGTGAATTGCAGATCGTTATCAATCGTGGAAGGTACTCCGATGATCTTGAGGTTGCTCTCTTCAGCCAAAAGGCGAGCACCCGTGAGTGACCCATCCCCACCCGCCACCACCAAAGCGCGCACACCCAGGTTTTCCAAGAGCTGAATGACACTCCGGCGAACTTCGGGCTTATGAAAATCTAAGCAACGCGCCGAACCTAAAATCGTTCCCCCTTTGCCCATGATCCCACTGACACTGGCGTGATCCATCTGAATGATGCTCTGCTGGGCATCGATCAAACCGCGATTGCCCGTGTTGGCAGTGATCTCTAATTTCAACCGCACCAGTTCTGCGGCGTCTCCATTCACCTGCTTCGCGGCACGCACCAGACCTCGGTAGCCCCCCCGAATGCCCAAAACTGGCACTTTATGCCGATTGAGCCCCAGACGCACGATAGCGCGCAGGAAGGCATTCATACCGGGGGCGTCGCCACCGCTGCAAAGCACGGCGACCGGGCTGTCTGGAAAAGAAATCATGGAACCGTTGCCCATAGCGATGACTGGCGCGCCCGCAAGCAACGGCTGGGGCACTTTTCATGGATTCGAACCAATTCCTAAAAGGCCTGCTGTCGATTAAGAATTGGCATCAATCGCTTTCCGAATACTAGCGAGCACATCACTGATTCGCAGGTCAATCCGCTGACGTTTTTTGAAGTAGCTGATTTCCTCGTAGCCCGCATCACTCAAGTTATTCAGCGCCGTGATGAAGTGCTCACCCACGCGAACAGGCTTGTGAGAATCACTGCCCAAAACGACGGGGATTTTTCGCTCAGCCATCATGCGCAGCATCTCATTGCCGGGATTCATCTCCGAATAGCTTTTATTCAGCCCCGAGGTATTCAACTCCATCGCTACCCCCGTTTTAGCAATGCGGTCCAAAACCGTGGAAACGGTGTTTTTGATGATGGCAAAACACCAGGAATCAGGGTGATAGTTTTTCACCAAATCGGGGTGGGCAAGACAATCATAAAGCCCCGTCTCAGCACTCTGCGCCAAATGCTCAAAGTAAGTGCGACGGAAATTTTCGATAGTGCCAGTTTCAAACTTGGCCAAGTAATCCTTCGACTGCCAGTGCACAGCGCCCAAAATGTAGTCGAACTCTGCCCGTTTGTGGAGGTTTTCAATCCACTTTTCATGGCCCGGGAAGAACTCACTCTCCAGTCCTAAACAGACGTCCAGCTTGCCTTTATAGGCCTCGGCCGTCCGCTGAACGATGGACACGTAAGTATCAAATTCGCTATCAGACATGCGCACGGTCGGCCAAAAACCATCTGGCATCGGGCAATGACAAGTGAAGATGATTCCCTTCAGGCCCGACTTCAGCGCCTGGGCCGCATATTCTTCAGGTTCACCCCAGGCATGTTTACACAGGGGAGTGTGCATGTGGGAATCATAAAACAGCGCACCTGATTTTACCGCAACGGGCTTTTCATCCGAGATCACAGGTGGCTTGGGCGGTGCAATAGGATCCGCCACAACCACTGGCGCAGCAGGAGCCTTACCCCCCGCTTTTGAGGATGCAGCGGGCTTTGCGACGGGTGCTGGAGTTGGCTTCACCGGAGCAGGAGTCTCTGCCTTCACTTCCACTTTCACCACAGGCTTCACGGCGGGCGCTTTCACGCTAGCTGTTGGCTGAGTCGGCGCTTTCTTCACAGGTGCAGCTGGCTTTTTCGCTACCGCGTCTTTCTTCGCCGGAGGTGCTTTCTTCACGGCAACAGGCTTTTTAATGGGTGCGACTTTTTTTGCCGGAGTGGCCTTTTTCGCAGGCGCATCTTTCTTTGCAGCCACCTTCTTCGCAGGCGGCGGTGCTTTTTTCGCCGAAACTATTTTTTTCGCCGCACTGACTGTTTTAACTGGCTGCTTTTTAGCCACACTTTTTGTCGTCGGCTTAGTTTGCACAGGCTTTTTGGCAGGAGCTTTAGAGGGAGCTTTTTTGGTTACAGCTTTGGGGGCGGGCTTAGCAGGCACCGTTTTTTTAGCCGTCTTGGACTTGGGTGGGTGGGTCTTGCTCACGTGGTTAGCTCCTCCTGTCAGTTTAGTATCAACCAGCCTTTGCCTTCACAGTTTACGATCTGAACGGTGTCAGCGTTTAATTTAGGTTTCGAATAACACAGTCTGAGCGTGAGCGGAACATTTTTCCAGCCCCCGGCCTGAAGTTGATCCACTAAAGGCTGAAACTTGGGGTCGTTGCGGTCAAAATAAGCCTGGATGGCGTGATCATGACCCGGGCTACTGATTTGTAGCCATTCGCGCCCCTCGGCTGGCTTCATGACACTTTGAGAAGCCATGACCCGCATCATGGTAGGCGTTTCAGGCCGCTGCCGGATAAAATCAGCCCATTCCATTTCACTGTAACGAACCAAGCTTTCCCAATCCACGCGAAATTGCTTATCCTCCTGCTCCTCCACGATGACACTCACAGGCGTCTCTTGGGCAAAAAGAGCCTGAATGTAGCCTAGACGATAGCCTTTTTCTCCGACTGACTGGCAAGTTCCCAGCCCAGTTACGGTGCGCGGCTGGAAAGGGCGCTGGCGATAATAATCCCGCAACAACGGTCGCACACGCTCGGGCGCACGGGCGAAAGCCAATTTATCTTCCACCGTTGCGGCCTTAAAAAATGCGCGGATAACCGTCTCGATTTGAGATCGCTTTTCCTCCAGTCGTTCAATCCCCTGAACGACCTCCGCAGGAGATGCCGACGTGGCTTTAACAGGCTCCGCTCTCGGAATCTTGGCAGAAGGTTGATATTCAGGCTGCACAGGCGGGCTGCGCTCCAGCTTGTGGATGCTGAGGTTAAACAATGCCGCAATCAATAAAACTAAAGCAACAGCACCTGCCAACCTTGCTAAAAGACCCAAGGTGTCCCCCTGCCGACGATTGCGGCTGGCACGAGGCGTTTCTGGGGCTGGAGTCATTTCCTGACACGGAGTGGAGCCGAAGGCGGGATTTGAACCCGCGACCCTCGCATTACGAATGCGATGCTCTACCACTGAGCTACTTCGGCACGTGCAACGTTTCGGTTGAGCCTGGACGTTATACCTAGCTTACACCTTTGTCATTTTCTTTCTGCACGGCGACTTCATTTCAGTCTGAGCTCATTTTCGCGAGACCTTGCAATCTACCGTTTCCCATCGAAACTCACCTTCCGCCTCATGCCCGCTGCCCCCCTCAATGCCTACTCCGAGTTCAAAGCGGAACTCGAACAGATCCTGCGGCACAAGTGGCTGGTCAGTGAAAAAGAAAATCGCGATGTCGGTTTCGAGCGCGCCCTCAATGAATGGGCCCAAAATCACCGCGCCGAATGGCGCCGGGATCGCAATAAAAAAGGGTCGAAGGCTAAGGCCTAACTACGTTGAGGCTGGCATTAAAAGCCCAGGTAAAGGCTCGATCATCGAACCCTTACAGCCCCATCCGCTTAACAAAAAAACGGGCTGCCCAGTGAGGATAGCCCGCTCTCGAATGTTAGCGAATCTAGCGCTTATTTGAAGAACAGCGGGATCACCAAGATGGCCAGCACGTTCACCACTTTGATCATCGGGTTTACCGCAGGACCTGATGTGTCCTTGTAAGGATCGCCCACAGTGTCACCCGTCACGGCTGCCGCGTGGGCAAAGCTGCCTTTCCCACCATGGTTGCCTTCTTCCACATACTTCTTGGCATTGTCCCAAGCACCGCCTGAACTCGTCATGGCGATACCCACAAACAGGCCTGTGATGATGGTGCCGATGAGCAGGCCGCCCAGGGCTTCCTTGCCCAGGAAGGCCACGCCAACCACAAACACGATCGGCAGCAGCGCAGGCACGATCATCTGGCGCAAAGCGGCTTTCGTCACGATGTCCACGCACTGGCCATACTCCGGCACATCCTGCCCAGTGAGAATGCCAGGCTTGAGCTGGATCTGGCGGCGCACCTCACGCACCACGGCACCGGCGGCATTGCCCACGGCATCCATGCCAAAGGCGGTGAACAGGTAAGGCAGCAGACCACCGATGAACATGCCGATAATGACCTGCGGGTTCATCAGGTCAAAGACCAGCACATCCAGCTTCAGGAAAGCCTTCACCTCTTCCACATAAGAGCCGAACAGCACCATGGCCGCCAGACCGGCGGAGGCGATGGCGTAACCTTTCGTCACTGCCTTCATCGTGTTGCCCACAGCATCCAGTTCATCCGTGATCTTGCGCACCTCTTCAGGTAGGCCAGACATCACGGCGATACCACCCGCGTTGTCGGTGATCGGGCCAAACGCATCCAGGGAAATGATGATGCCACTAAGGCTCAGCATGGAAACAACGGCGATGGCGATACCATACAGCCCCCCCATGTCCCAGCAGCCCCAAATGGAGGCCGCGATGGCCAGCACGGGTAGGAGGGTGGCATGGTGGCCCACGCTGATACCGGCAATGATATTCGTCGCATGCCCCGTCTCGGAGGCCTTAGCAATCCGGCGCACAGGGGCGTGGGCAGTGCTAGTAAAGTAATTCGTGATCCACACCACCACAAAGGTCAGCACGATGCCGATCAAAGCACAATAAAACAGGTCATTGGCCGTCACCGTCTTGCCCGCCATCACGATGGCTTCAGGGAACATCACATCCGTCGCCCACTTAAACAGACCAGCAGAAACAACGCCTGCCACCGCTACACCACTGACCAGAGAAGCCGTCGCCTTCTGCTTTACAAAGTTCACCCAGCCGATGCCGAGCAAGGAAGAAAGGATGGATAGCCCACAAAGCACAAAAGGATACACCAGCACCGAGTGGTTGCCTTCAGGCCCCGTCAGGTGACCGACCAAAATACCGCCGATGAGACTAACTGCATAGGTTTCAAAAACGTCAGCCGCCATGCCTGCGCAGTCCCCCACGTTATCACCCACATTGTCCGCGATGGTCGCCGGGTTGCGTGGATCATCTTCATTCAAATTCTGCTCGATCTTGCCGACCAAATCCGCGCCTACATCCGCTGCCTTGGTATAAATACCGCCGCCCAGACGAGCAAAGACAGAGATCAATGAGCTACCGAGTGCCAGGCCAATCAAGGCATCAATCGCCGCCTTCGCGCCGGCCATCTTTTCCACGATGAGGTAAAACACACCCACAGAAAGCAGTCCCAAAGCCACCACCAGCAGCCCCGTGACCGCACCACCGTTGAAGGCCACCTTCAGCGCAGGGTGCGAGCCAATGCTGGCTGCCCAGGCCGTGCGCACGTTCGCACGCACCGCCACCATCATGCCGATGTAACCCGCCACCATGGAGCAAACCGCCCCCACCACAAAACCCGCACTAGCCAGACTGCCACGCGTGTACCAAACGATGGCAAACACCACGATGGCAATGAGACTCACCGCACGAATCTGGCGGTTGAGATACGCTTTTGCCCCCTGCTGAATCGCATCCCCAATCACCGCCATTCGGTCATTGCCTGGAGAGCTGGCCATGATTTGGCGAATCAAAAGGATGGCAAAAGCCAAACCCACCACAGCGAGCGCGATGGATACTAGGATGCCTTGGTCGAGAAGGAACGAGTTCATGGGAGATGTCTAAAACCGGCTGGTTGGACCGGGGAATAAAGCGCGCGAGTCTAGCGGTTGCCCATGGCATGGCAACAGCCTTTTCACACAAGTGCGCTTGCTACGTTCCAGCTCGCCCACTTCTGCCAATGAACCACCGAATCCTGATTCTTTTCTGCCTGCCTTTGACGAAAACCAGTCGTAATGGACGTTCTACGGACGGCAGCCCATCTGCCGTTCAGACCTAACCAATCCTTCCCTTCATTATCCATGAGCCAAATCGTCCCCCTCATTTCCTCCGGTGTTGCCGGTCCTCTCGGTGTGCTTCACCTGCCCCGCCTCTGGCTGAAGGCCTCCCTGGCTGCCGCTGGCAAACTCCACTCCGACTACCCCGCCTGCGGCAAAGGTTATGATGGAATGACCCTCGGTGCCCTGGGCATCAAAGAAGATGAATTCCTCGCCTTCATCGCGACCAAGCCCACCTACGTCCAGCTCGAAGCCTGGGTGAAAGCTTATCCAGGAGTGAACCTCACCAAGGCCAATCTCTACAAGCACAATCAGGCCATCCTCGGCTACATCCACGGCGACGATGTCCGCAAGACCATCCTTGAGGCCGCTGGCGTGAGCGATGAAACCGGCGTCAACCCTGGTGCTGTGGACCTCAACAACCTCGACGACTGGCAGACCCTCTGGGCCGCCGAGATCAAGTAATCTGTCCACCGCACATCCTCTTCCTCTGGGCCTCAGGGCACCCGTGGCATCGCCACCGGTCACCCTGGGGCTTATTTTTTAGCAGCGGCTTTTTTCTTACCGCCGCCCTGTGGCACCACCTTCACTGCATCCGCAGGGATGGGCGCCCCCTCAGCTTTCAGGATCGGCAGGTCATCCGCCAGGTGCTTCACAAAAAAATCCTTGTACTGGATCTTCATCGGCGGGCCCACATGCACCTGCACAGCGATGACACCCTCCAGCGCCCGGCCTTTTTCATCCAGGTCCACCACGTCCACCGTCATCACACCGTCGATCCAGTGGCGGTGATGATTCCCTTCCACCCGCACCCGGTAGTCATGCCACTCCCCGCCAGGAAATTTCTGCACGGGCATCTTGCCCACCACCCAGGGCTGGCCTTGGGGATCAATGACCACTTTCTCCCCAGTGTGCGCCAGGATACGGCGGCCTCGCTCTTCATAGAGCATGCCGTTATAGTCAGGGTTCTTGGGCACCACATCGCACTGGTACCCTGTCACCACCCACTCACCTAAGTCGGGGCGCTCCTGGCCACGATATTGCAGTCCACTGTTGCCATCCGGCGTCACTTTCACCTTCACCCGCAGCTCGAAGTTTTTTACCTTCCCGGCCTTCCAGGTGATGAAACGATTGTAGTCCAGCGTCCCATCTGCCACCCCGGTCAGGCAGCCATCTTCGACGGACCAATACTTGTCACTCCCTTGCCAGCCTGTGAGGTCCTGACCATTAAAAATAGCAATGTAACCTTCTGGCGGTTCAGGCTCAGCCGCTCCCAGGGAAAACACGACCGACAAAGAAAACGAGAATAAAAAAGTGCGCAGCATGCACCTGCCAAAACGCAATCCGTGAAGCCTTGTTGCATCACATCACCAAAGTTCCATCTGCCCACCCACCTCACGAGGCCGGCGAAAAGCAGCCGCATTCACCTCCGGGCGGCGATGCAGCATCCCCGCTCGTTTCAATGAAATCTTGAAAATCTGCGCGATTTGCTCAGACCACACTCCAACGCCTTTTAACCGCTTGCCAAATTCTGGATGCGATAACGTGCGTCCCTGAGTTTCCTCGATTCGGCCTAACACCTTATCTTTCATTCCTGGGAAATGCTCTTCTAACCAAGAGCTAAAAACCTCCTTCACACTGAAGGGCAGCCGCACCACGGTGTAACCGGCAAACTGGGCTCCCGCCTCGCGCGCAGCCTCTAAGATGGCCGGAATCTCACTGTCATTCAGCCCCGGAATCATCGGCGCTACAGACACCCCCACCGGAATCCCCTGCCCAGCCAGGTTGCGGATTGCCTCCAGCCGCATCTGCGGAGACGACGCCCTTGGCTCTAACTTTCGTGCGAGGTCTGCATCCAGCGTGGTGATGGAAATGTAAACTGCCGTTGCTTCGTGGCGCGCCAGTTCCTCCAGGTGATCCATATCGCGGGTGATGAGGTAATTCTTCGTGATCATCACCACCGGGTGCCTGCATTCCGCCAGCACCGCCAGGCACCCACGGGTGATTTCCAGTCGCTTCTCCACCGGTTGGTAACAGTCCGTCACTCCACTGAGAGACAGGCGCTCAGGCACATATTTTTCCCGCGCCAGTTCCGCCCGCAGCAGCGCCGGGGCCTCCGTCTTCACCATGATGCGGGACTCAAAGTCCAGCCCTGCTGAAAAGCCCAACCACTCATGCGTCGGCCGCGCATAACAATAAGCACAACCATGCTCGCAACCTCGGTAAGGATTCAGGCTTGCCTCAAACGGTAGGTCGGGACTGTTGTGCCGGCTGATGATACCACTGGAGTGATCCTGAAAAAATTTCGTCACTACCTTCTCCGGTTCTTCTCCCGGGTCATAAGTCATCTGCAGAGCCGAGAAACGCTGGGCCGTGTTCGCTGCCGCACCACGCCCCCGTGGGCGATTGACGGGCAAATCATCTGTTCTCATGAACACATGATTCCCTGCGCGGGTCGAAATGCAAGTATTTCAAACCAGCGCCTGCTCCTGCGTGCAGGGCGCTGGTCTTACCACGCCTACTTCTTTTTCAGGATCACATCTCCCAGGCTGAACATCGGCCCGTAGATCGCATAGATGAGGAAGCCCACCATCACCCCAAGGATCAGCATCGTCAGCGGCTCGATGAGCTTATCCAAAGACGCCGCCATGTTATCCAACTCCTCCTCATAATCATCCGCAATCTCTGCCAGCATCTCCGTTCCAGAGCCCGTTTCAGAAGCCAGCTCGATCAGACCGCAAAGATTTCGTCCGTCTGAGCCTAACCAATGAGATTCCATCAGGAAAGCCTCGTGCAAAGTACGCCCCACACTGATGTGGTCGCGCAAACGATTAAAGAACTCCTTGTAGTGGTAATGCCACGTGGCGGAAGAAGTGATCTCCAAAGCACTGGTTAACCGCACGTTTGATTCGGTGAGCATGGCCAGTGTGCGAAAACCAGCCGCTGCGGCCGATTTACGCACCAGCATCCCCACCACTGGAATTTTCAGCACCAAATCCTGCACCCACTTTTGAGCCATGATCTTTCCAAAATTGGAAAAGAAAATGTACAGCCCTACCAGCGGAGCCGCCGCCATGTAGGGCTTATGAATAAATAGATCTGACAACGCGATCAGCGCCTTAGTCGCAAACGGCAGGTCCGCATTGAAACTGGTAAACAACTTCGACATCGCAGGCACCAGAGTGAAACTCATGACGATGACCACCACCACCCCGAGAACCATCACCACCCCAGGGTAGATCATCGCCCCCTTCAGCTTCTTCAGTGTCTTGGAAGACTTCTTCTGCGCCACGCCGATGCGTTTGCACACACGAGCTAGCTGGCCCGCTTCTTCACCCGCAATGATGAGGGATAAAATATCCTCCGAAAAAAGATCGCGAAACCTAGCCACCGCATCGCTAAATTTTTCCCCCATGGAGATGGCATAGATCACCTCCGCGATCATGCCTTTGTAGCGTGCAGAAACCACCCGGTTCACCTGCAGCTTCAAGCTCTTGGTCATGCTGATGTTTCGCTCCAGACAGCGCCCCAGACCGGAGAAAAAAGCACCGCAATCTTCAGATCCACCTTTAGGAGAAGTCAGCCTCTGCAGTTTCTCATCCGGCCCGGTAATGTCCTCAATAGACGCCGTTTCATTCGGGGCGATCCCACAGCCGATCAACGCCTTTTCATGCGTGTCCGTATCCACCATCGCGATGGATTTGTGCCCGGTATTGACGTTCGTGATGGTGACTTTTTTCAGCATGAGCGTAGTGGGAGATCAGCGGTTGAGAGCCTGTGTACGCAGGCCGCTAGGCAGGCTGGGACGGTAAGCCGTGAGGGTAAAGCTAGCCCCGAGCACTTCTTTACCAGGGTCAGATGAAACATTCACCACCGCTGTGATGGATGCCGTTTGTAGCTTACCTAAGCCCTCTGGATTGGCAGTTCCCGTTTCGATCAAAAATGGCGTGCCATTGATCGCTTCATTGAGGAGCGTGCTGAAGCTCTGGCTCGGCATCACAGCACCAATATTAGTAGCATCCTTGCTGCCTGCGGGGCTCATTCCCAACTGCCAAAGCCTCACCATATTCTCTTGATAATTCCGCGTGATCGCCACTCGCCAAGCGAGCTCTTCTTGGGCCATAAGCGAAGCCGCTAGACTCACCGCTGCGGCCATACCGACGGAGACGACGGCACCAGCAGCCAAAACCTCAATCAAGGTATAACCACGGCGTAGATGCTGGCAGAGACGGCTTTTCATAGGCTATCAGGAGATTGAGGTAAAAAATAAGACTCCAGCCAAGCCTCACGAGGCAGCAGGGATTCATAGCTTGCCCCTACCACTGGTAGGGTCGGCACCGCCCCATCAGATTGAAGGATGAGCCGCTCACTGCGGGGGCCCGTTACCAGGCTATTGCGCCAGACAGACCAGTTCGTCATGATTCCACCGATCCAGCGGATATCCGTCGCCGCATTTTCATGCAGATTCATGAGAACCGGAAAGCCTTCATTGATCAAAGTCATACGCCAGCGCAATTCACGTCCTAATATCGGCGAACCCGCCCATGAAAAAATAATTTCACGACTTGTTAGGCCAGACTTGACCTTTGTACCGATGATTAAGCGGCGATTATTCTCATGCTGAAAGGCCACGTTTCGCACGGGAGATCCAGAACCCTGGATCAATGTCACAATGACAGGACTCATGGCTCCTGCGGCTTCATATTCTGCAGAAGTCTTTTGCCCCACAAAGACGATCTGGTCCACGATGCGGATGTCTTGGCGAATGCAGAGATGCTTTAAGCCCGGGTGAGCCAGATTGATGTACAGCGTCCGAAACGGCACCTCAAATCCACCGTTCGCATAGTCAGGCGGAGGCACGAGCGGCTTCTCGGTGTCATACTTTGCCATCCAATAACTCCCCGTAGGAGGCAGGTTATCCTGATACACCTCAATCTCCTCATGACTTCCCTTTTGCATCGTGTGCCAAAGCGAGTTTTCCGGATTGTCAGCATTCTCGATCACATTGAGGTAACCATCAAACAGCTTGCTCTCAGCCGCAGAATCAGGACCGGTGGATGAGGGTGCCACGGCTAAATTGGAAGGCATCAGCGTTTTGCCATCGAGTCCCGTGCCTGAAATCGGATAACGCGCCGCAGCATCGTGTGACTGAATGTAGAGCGACTTCGTCAAAAAAGGCAACTGCACCGCAGACGTGTTCTTAACGAACAATGAAGGCGGGTGTCGAACCACCGTGCGTCCATAAACCTGAAAGGGTGCCACATTTTTATAGATGTTTAACTCAGTCAGGGCCGCATCCGGTTTACGATAAATCACGAACAAATCTCCGTTCAGGACAGGGCTGCGGCTCTTTAAAAATTCGTGTGCGGTGAAGTTATCCAAGGAAACATCATTCGGCAGAGCGGGACGGATAAACTTCTCATGTGTCAAGTATGAGCCGCCAGGGCGAAGTCCGGTCGCGTTATAAGGAAACACGGTGGTCATCGTCAGCGGCGAAGTGAGCATGTTGTACAGATTCAGGTCAGACCATCCATTGTCCGTGCTCAGGGCTCCCACTTTACCATTAAACAACAAAGTCGATTTACTGGCCAGATCAGACTCAGCATCGAAGGCATGATCCATAGCAGTTTGCCAGGCCAGCAGTCGCGAGTTTTCAAGGGCGATTCGCCTCTGCACAGCACTCTCCAACCAACTCACTTGGATCGATCGTGTGCTCATCAGCGTCACCCACCCCGCGAGAAAAAGCCCGCTACAAAGCATCAGCATCAAAGCCACCCCCATGAGAGCACCCTTGCGAGGCAAAGCAGAAGATTTAAAGCGCAAGTTCATATCAGGATATCAAAGCGCTGGAAAGACAGGCACGGTAAACATGAAAGACGTGCGCCCTGCCATGTGATTATAGGCCCCCAAAGGAGTCGTCGGTGAGGCCGTGTTTTTTTGCTGCCCTAGATGACGCGCCGAAGGATCTGGCCACCAGATGAAATAAAATGGGCGCTCCGCTGCCAGCTTAAAACGATCAATCGCCGTGGACTCACGAACGGCTAAGCGGGTGTATCGCTCAAACGTCACAAACAACGGTGTAAATCCATCGGTCGCCATATCCGCTTCCACCTGCGCGGCGGGATTTGCAGGCGGATAAAAGACCGAGTAGCCACCGGAAAAAATAAGATTGTAATCCACACCTGCTGGCGGCCCAGCAGGATCGGTATATCGCTTCACACTCGCGTGAAAACCCAGGGGTTGGGATTTCTCTACGAAGCGAATGACATCAATGTCATAAATCGCAAGCACCTTCAGGTAACCTGACATCTTGCTGTAGCTCAGGATAAAGACGCTCAAATTCGGCAGGTCCTTTTCACTGCTAGCACCGGGATTCCGATAATTCTGATACAACGAACTAGCGACCCCGGCGACACGAATGACATGAGCACGAAATTTCTGAGACGTATCCAGCTCTTCATCGGTGTCTGGATTGTATTTGATGTAGCTGGGTTTCCAAGTGTTGTCCCCCTGACGTGGCAGACAAAACACCGCCGTGGCACTCATCACATCATGGTAAAACTGCTCTCGCAATTCTTCCGCAAGAGCCAAACTGCCGAAACTCGGTGCCGAAGCTGTATCCTGCCGTTTCAGATCGGCTTCACCGTAAAAACGCGTCAGCCGCGTCGTATCCAGCGGCACCTTCACCACCCCGGCGATTTGAGGTTGGCTGCGAACCAGTGTTCCATAACTCACCACCATCCCGCCCAGCACGATGGCTGAAAGGGAAAGCACCATCAGCAACTCGATGGAAGAGAAGCCAAAGCGAGGCTGTAACCGCTGGACAAAAAATTTCATTTAGCCACAGGAGCGTGATTGCCGAACAACATGCGTAACACAGAAGCCGAAGGCGCATCGGATGAAGGGGGGGCTGAAGCTGGCTTTTTAGCCGCAGAAGGTGCAGCCGGGGCTGCCGGTGGCGATGACATCGCTTTTTCTTCAGCCGGTTGGGCACGGGCTACCGTGGGCGCATCTTCTGCACGGGGTGGCAGAGCAGAGACATCAGGCCGCCGCATCGTCCCCATGCTCCCCCCTTCAGCCGCACCTGCATCCGGACTGGCCGGCATGCGATAACGAACGGTGGGAGAGCCATCCATAGGAATAACTAAAAGTTTAGGAGGCAGGCCTGTTGGCTTTTTCTCCACCCACACCAGTTCAATGGCTGAGCTGGTGATGGACTTTACCTTTAACAACACTTGCTGGTCTGGAATCACACTCGGCACATCCATCCCTGTTTCTAGTCGCATCCCTCCCAGCATCACACGGATGCCACGTGTACCTGTGACTGCACCTCCCACAGGCATGCGCAGCAGCATGTCACGCACTTGGTTTTCTTCGGTATCACCTTCATCATCCACGCGCCCGTCGGTTGCCGCCTCGAAGGGATTATTCTCCTCAGGTTTCACCATTTCAGGCGTTTTTTCTTCCGGCAGGATCAGCGCGTACTGCACGCGTTCAGTCCCCTCCCCTTCAGCTTCTTCCTGGGCATGAATCTCCAGGCTCGAAAGCATGAGAAACATGAAAATAAAAATTCGTTTCATGGTCAAAAATCAGGCTTTTTTCTTGGTCTTTGCAGCCGCAGCAGGTTCTGAGGCCAGATTGATCAACGGCGTTTCAAAGGAAACATCCATGCGCAGTTGCCGGGCGCTGCTGCCCCCCGTGATGCGGCAGGTCTTGACCCGCGCCAATGGCAGGCGCTTCTCCACATCCCCCAGCCAATTCAGCACCTTGGCATATTCATCTTCAATAACCACCGTGGTGAGCACACTCTTGGGGATCACTTTGTTTTCCCGTGAAATCTTCACTTCCGTCTTCCGGGAACGCACCAGAGAAATACCGCGCTCGCGCAGGCTAAACTCGATGGTGCTTTCCACCTCCTGTTCCGTCTGCGCTTTATCCACATGGGGTGTCCAGGACTGAAGAAAGCGGCGGATCTCTTCGGTCTCTGCCTTCGTCCTAGCCGTCAGAATCTCCGAAGCTTGACGCGCCCCTTCAGCCGCCACGGCATCCTGTTGAGCCATGTCTGCAGATTTTTTCATCACCCCGACCTTCTTATGGACGATCTGAGCAAAATACGTGACACAGCCGATGAACATCATCAGGATGACACAGGCGAGTTGTTTGGGATTCATGAGCGTTTAAAAAGAGAGGTTATTGCTCCTGACGAACGAGTGTGGAACGGTACTCAATGATGTCCCCCACTTTGGTTTGCTGAGGGGAGTAGGAACGGTAGTTGAGGCGCGAGATGCTGCTTTCAATCAAGGCAACCTCTGTGGCGGACCCGCCATTGATTCTCACCGCCAACGCCAAGTTTGATGGCACCTGATCACTCCGCTCCAGAGTTAGATCTGAAAGCCGAACTTCGGCAGGCATCGCGCGGGCAATAGCAACACTGATAGGCTGGAGATTACGAGTGCCTTCCACCCACTTCGCCACCGCTTCCGCCTTCGCTGTTTCTGCATCCAGCGCCGCTTTCTCCTCACTCATCTGTTTAGTCACAGCCTCATGCTCCTTTTTCACTTCCTCCAGAGTCATTTTCTGCTGTTGGGCGCGCTTATAGGCCATCCAATCCATGGTCATGAAATAGGCCCCTCCGATGAGCGCCAGATAAAAGGCGATCGGCACCATCTTAAAAGAATTCGGCAGACGTTTCGACGTATCGGTACGCGGCGTCTTAAAGTCGTGGCAAATGTAGTCGGACATAGGAAACGAAAGCGGGTTAATGGTTGCCTAGAATGTTCCACAAGAGATCCTCTTGGGTCATGTCGGTGGCACCCAGGCGTTCAAGGTGAACAAAAAGTTCGGAGCGGAATTTGGCGTCCTGCCCATCACTGATGAAATAGACCGGACTGCCCTGCGGAACTTTCTGCACCAGGGGGCTGATGATTTGCAGACTGGTCTCCACAGCATCCGGCCCCAGGCCACTGCGGCAGCGGAGTTCTTTCCACTGCCCATCCTGCTGCACCAGCACCGCAATGGATCCCTCACAAGCCGCAATCAGAATCATGTTTTGGGCAGCACCACGCTGTGCGACATAAAGTTGATGCACAGCGTATTCTGTGAGTGCAAAGAGTCCACAGCACACACGCCCTGGGCGAATGCCGATGGTCTTCAAAACATCTTCCGTCACCTTCACCATGCTCTCCTCACAAGCCAGAAGCATGCTGGCTGAACTCTCTGGGTGGTGGCAAATGGCGTACCTTTTACCCCGATCAAACTTAGGTCCCAAGACGGCTCGTGGATTGGTCCGCAGAAGGTTCACGCAGTTTTCACCACGCATCATGTTATTCTCCAGGCTGACAATGAAGCGGTTATTGACGGATACCACGCACCAGCCTCCGTCGGCCAGCATGCGCCATTCGTCGGCACGTTGGGGCGCCACATCAGCGAACTCTCCTTCCATGACACCACCTTCTTCAAAGCGGCCCTTCTTATTGATGCCTCGCCAGCTCGTCTGATTTCGACTGACGTTGATAAGCAGAGTCTTGCGCCCTTCAAAGCGCCGGCTCCAAGATACGCTGGCATCATCCGCCTCCGGTTTGAAGGCGGCAAAGCTCAGCACAGATTTGATTTCATCCAACAGCATATACGGAAGTCAGGTTTTCTCGGGATAGGAAGTCATAGACTTCATGTTCGGCATAGCCGGTCTTACGCGTTTGGGAGGGTTTCCACCCATCCTGCTGGCGAAAGCCCAGGCACCTTTCAAAGCTAATCATGCCGCGCGTAAAGCCGGCCTCGAGTTCTTGCTCAAGGTTCTTGAATTCGCCGCGCCGGATCATGCCGCAGACTGAGTCATAGGGCAGCAGCAATTCATGAATGGGGAAACGCTTCCCTCGTGATTCATCAAACAATAGCCGCTGGCAAAGAATCCCACGAAAGCTATCGGCAAAAGAGAGCATGGCGTTTTCCATGCGATCACTCGGAATCAGTTTCAGATAACGCTGCACCGTCTGCGCAGCACTGGAAGTATGCAGCGTCGCCACCACCACGTGTCCTGTTTCCGCTGCTTGCAGGGCGATCTCAGCCGTCTCACCATCACGAATTTCCCCCACCAGAATCACATCCGGGGCCTGACGAAGAGCGGCACGCAATGACTTGTTAAAGTCCAACTCATCCGTGCCGATCTCACGCTGAGAAACCAGCGACGGAATGCCTGAGGGATAGACAAACTCGATCGGGTCTTCGAACGTCAACACATGTTCCTGACGGCGTTTCGCACGCTCTAAAATCATGGAAGCAATCGTGGTAGATTTACCAGAACCCGTGGCTCCACAGACCAGAAAGAGTCCATTCTTCGCCTCCAGGAAAGCTTTGATCGCCGCTGGTGGCACCATCAATTTACTGATGTCGGGAATGGTTTCAGGGAGCAAACGCATGACCCAACGCGGGCGCCCCCGCGTGACCATGCGGTTCACACGATAACGACGATTCCCTAACGTGAGAGCATAGTCCACACACCCTGCCGTAAATTCCAGTGGCCGCTCAGGTTGGTAGATAAAGGAATCAAAAAAGAGCTTTCCATTCCGCTTGTAGGTCAGCGGCTCCCACGGCGTGATGTAAAAATCACTCACCCCTGCATCCTTAGACAGATGCAGCATCCGATAGCCTAACTGGCTGCGTTCATTGATGTCTTCCATGGCGAGATTCTAAAAAACTATTTGTTAGGCACAAAACGACCTCGAAGAGAGGCACTGGCGGAGGCCCCTTCAAAAACCAGAAACTGATTTCCCTGCGCCACTCCGGCACCAGGATCTAAAGTGGCCCAGCTCAGCTCCAGACGGTATTCCACCCCGTCCACCGTCACGGTGAAGTCCGTGCTAGGATTGCGTAACTCCACAATGTCAGCACTCGCCATGCGGTCCGTGCTGTTCTCCGTATTCACCAGCCCCATGTTGATATGAACCACGGCATTCTGCGCAGGCTCGGTAAGCCCGAGATTGATGCTTAAAGTCACTCCATCCGCCTCGCTGTTGTAAAACGTCGTGCCATTCAGCATCACCAAATCTCCCAGGGAGAACCAGACATTTGGCACGACTGCTTCAAAGGGTTTAGGCTCAAAGCTCAGTGTATTCTCTTTTCCTGAATCTAGAAACTGGCCATTCCCCAGATCCAGCTTGGTGTTGCCATGCTTAATCGTGGATTTTTCATCCCCGTTTTGAATGGTGTTTACCAGGCCTGTCCCCCCCGTCACATTCCCCCAAGTTCCTTTGCCTGAGCCTGTAAAACCTGAAACAAGCCGGTAATAAGAGGCCGATGCAATGCTGCTGGTCTTATAAAGAGCCGTATCTGTCGCGCGATTACGTGCCTCCAATTTATCCGCAGATCCCACTGCTAATGGACTGCCGGTGTAAGGGGTCCAAGCACCTCCATTCACACGGTATTCTAGAGTGGATCCATCGACAGGAGCTCCATTCGGGCTGATCAAAACCATCCCCGGAAAAGCTGCATAAGCGAAGGTCCCACCCGATGGACTGATGCCTGGGCGTGGCAGTGTAATCGCAGTGGGCGGTGAGCTCCCGCCACCTGTATCCCCACCACTCCCGCCGGATCCCCCTCCAGACCCTCCGCCACCACCGCCACCGCCTGTATCAGGCGGCGTGATAGGGACTGCATCCCCGGGATTAAACGGAGAGGAAACCCCATTTCCGCCATTGCTACCAGGCGTGTTGTAAGCCGCTTTACCCGAGCTTGAATGTCCCCATACCCAACCCTGATTTTTACTCTTGCCTACATTGAAAAGAACCACGGATGGCGTTCGGGCATCCGTGCCAGGCTCTACCCTTGCAAGAGTCTCATCCAAATAAAACTCCGTCACAGCAGAACCTGAACCTGTGGTTAGCTCAAATCTCTGCTTTTGCGCATTCCACTTCGCACGTGCCTGACCACTTTTCTCGGGGCTAGACGTGATGCGCGCCTTCAGACGAACGTCCACCAATCTCCCTGAAGCTGGTCCCACATGGCTTTTCCACTCAGTTTGAGGGCGGCTACGTTTCAGTTTATCCAGCACCGCTTGGGGATCTGAGCCTGCCTTAAAGCTTCCCCCATCAGACGTATAGACGGAGATCATCTGGTTCAGGGTGGCCACATCTGAAGAGAGCTTGATGTCCTTCACGGCAGTGGGTTGCCGCCCCACGAGAGATAGAACCACCGTCGCCAGCACCCCCATCATGGCGATGATGACCACGAGCTCCATCACCGAAAAAGCCTGACGAGACCGCGAGGTCGGCGGTCTGAGAGGTGAGTGTGTGAATGGAGTGATTTCCATATTGGTTATGGTAAATAATTAAACCTAGCTAAATTTGTGGTGAAAATCAACACCAAGCAACGTTTTTCCATATTTTCTATAAATTTGATTTCTCATTGTTGCGAATATTGGGAATCCCAAACCATCTTTAAAGGCAATCTTATCGTCAAAGCCCAATATTTAGGCATTCCGGAAAATATTATCATCATGGTGATAAATAGCATTTGAGTGAATTCACCAAATCCACTATATTTTTCATAACAGCCCATTTCAATGCACACTCTGCGCCCTTTCCTTTTGATCCTCTGCCTCGGGACAAGCTTTGTTCTCCGCCCCGCAGGAGCGCAGATGAGCGGCCCTGGCTTCAACTTCACCTCTAGTCAATATGAGGCGGAGTCCATGAAACTCCGGGATGCCCCGCCACAGCAGTATGATTTCTCGAATGCGATCCTCTCGGATGTGCTGCGCTTTTTGGCGACAGATGCAGGCATGTCCTTCTTTTCCTTGCCCAATGACAGCCCTGAGGGCAATCGGCAGGTCACCTTTTCCATTCGCTCCAGTCCTTTCCGGGTCTTAGAAACTCTCTGCAAGGCTAACCAGCTTGCCATCATCCCAGACAACGGCATCTGGTACATCCGTCCAGCCGACGATAAAGAACTCATCGGCAAGTCATACCTCATTCGGCATAATTCCCTGGAACGCGTGGACCGTGTCAATTCAGGTTCGGGTCTCAGCCTCACTCCCGTAGGTGGCTCTGGCGGCGGTAGTGGCAGCAGCGGTGGTGGAGGTGGCGGGGTGAATCTGCAAGGCAATCAAGAAACCTTCTCGGTGCGCCGAAGCGAAATCATCAATGACATCCGTTCCCTGCTCAGTCTGCCCACGGAAGAGCAGGAAACTGGCGGCCAAAGCACCGGAGGCGGTGATCTCGGAGCCGCTTTGGGAGGCTCTGGCGGAGATCTGACCAAGGCCATGAACTCGAATGAATTGAGTGCTTTCCGTAAACCCAAAGTGATCTGGAAGTCAGACTCCAATACTCTCTATGTCGTCGCCACGCGGTTGCAGCATCTTTGGGTGGAAGGCTTCTTGGAAGTGGCAGATAAGCCGCAAACCCTCATCGCCATTGAGGTTAAATTTGTAGAAACCACCCGCGATCCCAAGCGTGAATTTGGCATTGATTGGACAGGCACTTTTGACACCGGAAACTTCCGTCAAATCAACCAAGTAAACGAAGAAATTGATGAAACAACAGGTCGGCGAACCATCCAGGTAGAGTACGACAATGTCGCTACCAATGGCGGTTACCGTGCAGATTTGACCAACCTCCTCAGTCCGACCAATCTCAACGCGGCAGGCGGAGCACTTGGCTATCCGGCGTTGGGCATCTTGAGTTCTCAGGACATCAACGTGAAACTGCGTGCCTTGTTGCGTGATGAAGAGACCCAAATGACCTCTTACCCCCGCATGGTGACCCTCAATAACAGTGAAGTTTCCTTTCGCAGTGTGGTCAACCAGCCCGTGCTCGATGGCACGGCCTCTGCCACCGTCGGAGCAGGTGCCACCACCACTTCTTCCATCGCGTATTTGCCGATCGGGACCGTGCTTAACATCCTCCCGAAGCGCATGGAAAATGACAAAATCCTCCTCAACATGGCGGTGACAGTTTCCAGCATCATCATCACAGAAGTCATCAATGGAAATCCTTACCCGGTGGCCTCCTCCCGCGTTTACAATGCACCGGTCGAGGTGAACTCTGGCTACACAGTCGCCGTGGGCGGATTGGACGAAGCGCGCGAGCGTGAAGGCAAAGCAGGCATCCCATTTCTGCATAGCATCCCTGTTTTAGGCAAAGCCTTCAAATACGACAGCAAGAGCAAGAATCATAAAAACCTGATGCTCTTTATCACCCCCAAGATCATTGATGCACGTGAAGGCGGCCTGCCCAATGAGCCCCAATCCGTCATCCCTCAGCGTCCAGACAAACTCCTCCCCAAGATCCCTCAAGTGGATCCTAACACCGGTGCCATCATAGGAGGCCCTGCATCTTTGCCCAATGCCGTGGCTTACCTCACCCGCGAGACGGACATCCTCCACCACACCATTTATGAAGGCCGCATCACCCCCGACGAAAGCCGCAAGCTGAAAGAACTCAAAATAGCTGTCGAGCAACTGGATGCCCAGTGCGAAGTGCTGAAACAGCAATATCCAGATCAAGGATCTCTGATCTATACCAACCAACAACAGCTCAAAGGCTTGCTGGATCGCAACCAGCAAATGGCCCGGCTTTTGTTCTCAAAAAAATACTTTTGAGAAAGCCGGGCCAGCGCAAACCTAACCTCAAGTGTGATTAACGCTCCCGACGCCGATCTGAGGATGCTGAAGGTGTGCGCCCAGCCGAAGAGGGAGCGGAGCGCATGGCCGCAGTCGTCACACGTGGGCTAGAGCGCATGGTCGGCGCAGGGCTGGATCGCATCGTGGGAGCTGGGCGCGACTGCATACGTGGTGCAGATCTAGACTCCACCCTTGGGGCAGAGCGCATTGTCGGAGTCGGTGAGGTGTAGGATCGAGAAGCCCGTGAAGAACTGCTGGACGGGCGCGTCAACTGACGAGGCGCACCCAGTGTGGGTGTGCGGGGAGCTGACCCCAGAGTGGTTCCGTCGCGGAAGGAGCTAGGCCGACTCACGCGCGAAGCGTACCGGGAGCTGCTCGAGGATGGACGATAATGGCTGCCATAGTGATGATCATGATGGTCATGCCGATCATAATAACGACCGTAGCCTCCGGGATAATATCCCCCACCGCCAAAGCCCAGAAAGCCGATGCTGGAGTAGCCTGGGGCGTAACCATAACCAGGAGCGTAGCCGTAGCCACCGCCGTAATAGGAAGTGTCCTCCACATAAACACTGCTCCCGACTGGTGCCACACCTGAGTAGCCGTAGCCATACTCGTCATATGTCACGCAGGAGCTGAGGGCGGCGCCACAGAGCACGGCACCCGCCAAAGATAGAAATTTGATTTTCATAACTGAGGTTCAGACGCTGGAAACTTCTACATTATTCAAATAACGGCGATCTTTATCTTCAGTCCTGCCATTTGCATGATCCTCACTTTCCCCTTTGCATATTCCGCGTCTCCATGCCTCTTTCTCTCCCCAACTGTATGAAACTCAATCTTCCGCTTCTTGCCGCCCTCGCATTCACGTTTGTCGGCTCGACCGGTTTAACCCAAGCCCAAGAGACCCCTGTGAGCGATACCAAGCCTGTGAAAGTCGTGATGGAAACCAGCAAAGGCACCATCGAAATCGAACTCGACGCCGCCAAAGCCCCCGGCACTGTCAACAACTTCGTCAAATACGTGAAGAAAGGCCACTACGATGGTCTCATCTTTCACCGCGTGATTCCTGACTTCATGATCCAGGGCGGAGGTTTCACCGCTGACATGCAGCAAAAGAAAACGGATGCCCCCATCCAGAACGAAGCTGCCAACGGCCTGAAAAACGTCAAGGGCACTCTGGCTATGGCTCGTACGCCGGATCCGCACAGCGCATCTAGCCAGTTCTTCATCAACCTCAAGGACAACAGCTTCCTCGACTATCCAGGACAAGATGGCTGGGGCTACTGCGTTTTCGGTAAAGTGACCAAGGGCCTCGACATCGTGGACCAGATCGCTGCTGTGCAGACCACCAGCAAAGGCGGCCACCGCGACGTGCCAGCTGAAGCCGTCACCATTAAGACAGCCAAGGTCAGCGAATAATTTCCGCTGTTTCTTTCGAGGCCAGTCACCCTCCGGTGGCTGGCCTTTTTTGTGGATTGCCTCAGGACTGTGCCGACGAGCCAGCCTGCCGCACCACCATTTGTGGAAATGGAATGTCCCACCCATGACGAGTCGCGGACGCCAAAGCGGCACGCTGGAGCACGCGTGGAATGGAGAGATAATGGGCCGCCTGTGAACCTGCCACCACCGCTACGATAAGGAAATTCAGGGAGGATGCAGCCGCTTCCTGAAACTCCACCACCACATCCAGCAACTCCTCTTCCCTCATGCTCTCCAGCAAGGCTGCACGTACATCCGCCTTCAGTTTTTCAGGGATTTCTGTCAGTGCTTGGGGTTGATGTTGAAAGTCAAACCCCACAGTGACCGAGCGGGCAAAACCTCCCGCCAGACAGGCCACATCTAACTTCACAAAGTCACTGATCGGCAGGCTGCGTTTCAGCCCCCCACCGTAGCGCAGTTCCACCTGATCTGGCGTGATGTCTGTGACCTGGGCCAAAGTGGTGCCGTTGAGCAAAATCCAGGACCGCTTACTGCACGGAAACCACGGCTCATCCAGAGAACTAGGGCGTGAAACCATCTTCGAAAGTTCTGCCAGTGGCAGCCGCAGTCCTGGGCCGCCAATGGCCACATTGGTCAACTGAGTGAACATGTGGATCGCGCCCACACGCCAAGGCACTCCATTCACGTAAACGCGCTCCCCTTCCCTCACGGAGCCCAGATTCAAAAGAAATTGCAACTCTTCGAGATGCTTGCCGATCCCAGACTTGGCCGTCATCAACAAACCGCCTACAGCTAACAAAGCCAGACCACCTAACAACCAATCTCCCCGAGCATACAGAACGAGTAATGCCGAGACGATGGCCAGCAGTAAGCTACCGCCTTCATGCACCACATCCAGCAGACGAGCTGAAAAGCTAAGCCTCTGGTACTTCTTCACAGGCACTAGCTTCAGGGCATAATAATAAGCGGCTCGTAGCCCAAAAAGCACCACTAGAAATGCGAGTAGTGCCAGAGCAATATTGGTGCCCCGTGTGAATACAAAGCGCTGCACCTGTTTCCCTAGTTCCGACCAAAAATTCGCACCCGAAAGTGTCAATTCCTTGAGCTGATGCTGCACCACCGTGATGCGGCTTTCCGTTTCACCCAGTCGGGTCTGCCAGCGTTTGCGGGTTTCATTCAGCTCCGTGCGCAGACCTGCATCTGGGGATTTACTGGCTTTGATATCTGCCAAAAGTTTATCCACCTCATCCAGGGCCCGTTTCGCCTGCTCCTTTTGCGAGTCTAATCGGCTCAGTTCATCCTGTAGAGCCCGCACTTCCCGCGGCTTGCGCGTGAGTTCGCGCAAGTCACTGAAGATGGGTGTGAGGAATTGTCCCAATTCATCTTGGAGTTTCAGCGGTGCCTGACTGACCGGATTGATGCTGTAATCTTCCAGGGATTGCAGCCCTGTGACCATCACGGCAAAGTCGCGCTCCACTTCTTGGCGGCGTTTCTCCAGCCGCTCAATCTCAGTCTGGAGGTCCTTTTTAGACGTTTCAGCGGTTTCGTTGCGTAGCTTCTGCCGTGCTTCTTCCAGCGCCTTTCGCAGGCCCTCACGTGTGGCGAGCAGGGAGCTGAGCGTTTGTTTTTTATCCGGTGGAGGCTCTTCCACAGGCACAGGCTCAGCTACCTTTTCTGGGAGTGTCTGCGCAGGGCCAGAAGCTGCCAATACCAGCAGTAGAAGACCTATCCGAATGATCCATGACAAACTCATTCTGTATTACACGTGGGAGCGTACTGTTTGCAAGTCGGTGTCTCCCCACTGCTGCGTCGTTGCTCTCGGGTCCAGCATCGCTAATGTCTCACTTTCATGCCAGCCCCGCGCCGTTCACGTTCTACTCAACCAGCCGCTCGTCCAGCCCCGCCTTTGATCCCTCTGGGGACAGTGATGAGGGAGTTTGAATCATGGCGCGCAACCCAGACGGGAAAGCCCAGTCGAGGCATATTGAAGGACTACTGGCAAAAGCAGGATGCCCGATATGCTCAGCGTCCAGATTATGCGCTCTGGCGTGAACTTCATGGCAGCGACTCACCACCGCAGCGGAGACAAGATGTGACCGAGCTCAGCCTGCGTGCGCTCAAGTCCCCCGAATCCCCCATCTTCTGGGCCGCGCTCACTCTGCTCCCAGAGGTACTGGATCTCTCTGCGCTAAGCTCAACGAAAAAAGACACGCTTCGGCAAACTCTACGTCAGCGATTGGAGAGGGACCGGCTCGTCCCCATTTCACGTTCCCCCTTGGCCTCTAGGCTAGTTCTCTTTTTAGCACGCAGCTTACTTGCCAGAGAAAAAACCTCCTTCTGGCAGGAACTCCAAACTCTGCTCCAAACAGCCACCCCAGGGTGGAAACCCGGTCGCAAAGTGGACCTGAACTTTTGGAACCAGGAACTCCCCTGGCCAGCCACTCAAGCTCACATGGCGCGGCGGTTAGCCACGGTCATTCATCGGCAAATTCTGGACCAGCTCCCCAGTTCTAAAACCATTGACGCAGCCGAGCTGGCCCCTTGGCATTTCACTGCCTGGACACTGCATCGCGATGCCCGCCCAGCTTCCAGCCCTGCACGAGGGATGGAACTTGAAACCCTCCTGGCCGCAGCTTCCACCGCCCGTCTTGGGGGCGATGCAGATCAGGCCGCTAGGCTAACGGCCCTCGTTTTACACCTGCTGCCACCTCAGGCCCCAGAATCTTTTTTGCAGCGCTGCCGTGTTGCGGCTTGGCATCTTTCTGAGGTGGGCCTTTGTGGTCATCCAGCTCTTCAGGTTCCGTTTGAAGACCTTCCTTTCCCTGGGGATCCGCCTGCGAGTGAGATGGGGCAGGCTGCCGCGCATCAGTATCTGGATGCAGCAGATCCAGCGCACCATCACCTCACTCAGGAGGTTCAGACAGACCCTCTATGGGATGTTCTGCGGCGCGCAGGTATTGTCCTGCATCACCCTTTGGCGGCTCTGAGTTGGGTAGCACGCAAGGCTCAGGCCTATGGGTTAAAAAAGCAGCATGAGCTCCTGCAGGCTGCGGCGACTTTGGCCGCGAGACATCATCGCCTGCTCACTTTAGGCCGTCTTTTACCCTATCTGCCACCTTCCGCAGAAACGCTTCTCGAATACGCGCAGAAGCTCCGGCAAAATCAACGGCGTATGCCCTTCCTGCGGGATGAAGAGTTAGGCCAGGATTGCCTACGCTCTTTGCGTCATGCATGGGCGAAGTTGGAACCCGAGGCCCTTCAGGACCCGGAGCATCTCTTTTTTCTTCATGAGACATTGCATGACCGCACCGTCACCACGCTACGCGCCCTTCCCGCAGACCTCAGGCTGCTAGCCCTGCGGCACCTACACAGTCGGAACCAGCCTTCCTCGCTTGTGCAGACGCTAGTGGCAGACCCTCGGCAAATGCAGCAGCTGGAGCATCAACGCCAAGTGGAGCTTTGGTCCGTCGCCACGGAGCTGCGTGAACGTGCCGAATGGGCCACCACCGTGTGGTTATCAATCGTTTTGCGCGGAGAGCCTAACCAAGGCCGTTACAGCCTCATCATCCAAGGCCCTTCCGGTAGAGTGATCCATCATGATCGCCTGCGCGCCCAGCCTTCCGGCGAGCTGGACTTGTCTCCCCTCATCAGCACCGTTCTTCAATCTCTAGCTCAAGTCAGCCCCGAGGCCACTCAAGTCTTGGCAGCGGTAGATCCCGCACTCGCGCATCAACCATGGGCCGCGCTGCTGAAAGCTGCGGGCAGGGACATCGCCATCACACTCATTCCAGGCTGGGAGTGGGCCTTCCGCGTTTCCCGCGAGACGGCCAGCCCGGCTACCGCCCCGGCTGAATGGCGCTGGCCAGCCGCTTGGCCGCCAACTTCGCCGCTCGATACTCTACCAGCGCTCTCTAACACGGTCTTTCTTCTACCCTCCGCAGACCATTGCGATGCCGATACGCGCTGGGCCGCAGCCCCAAAAACTGACGAAGGACAAGACAGCCCACCAATGCGTTCCTTGCAGTTAGGCCAGTATGAACAAATCTTCTCTGGCATGCCCGTCACGCAGGGATTTTTGAAGCAAGATCTCATCCGCCTCAGTCTCGCCCACAACACACTTAGCTTTCTCTCTCCGGCAAAAGTTCTGAATGAGGCTGAACGTAAACTTTTCATCCAGGCACCACTGATCCAGGCAACCGAATTTCTCCGCCATGGATTGCCCCTGACACCACCCGCAATGCCGAAGTGAACCCGGCCTGATTTAAAGCGAACTGCGCCGACGACGGAGCAGAACGCTCCCGAGTCCCAGCACCACAAACAACAGCCGCCCAGGCTCGGGGACAAGCACCACGGAAATCGTCCCCGCTGAGTAAAGCTGTGAGACATCCCAGGCATAACCCATCACACCGAGGTCAGGCAGGTTTAAAAAATTACCTCTCGTGCTGCTGAGGTTGCTAAAGCTGCCAGAAGGTGATCCAGTGAGGCCACTCCAGTCAATGATTTGCCAAGTCGTTCCGGGAGCCCAACCTGCCGTATTGCCCGCATCCACCGGGATGCTAGTGACGATATTCAACACTGAACTCCCCCCCAAAATCACGCCTGCTTGACTGGCGAGAATCAGGCGGTCCGCACTCGCAGCATTATTCAAGCCGCCGCTGGCCTGCCCAGAAAAAAGATCAATGACCACGCGGCCGCCAATCTCCACGGTCCCCAACCCCGTGGTGCTCAATGTCAGCGTCTGCCCAGCCACCGGACTGGGATTCCCCACCGAGACGATGCCATTGAGGGTAATCCCCAAGCCGGATGCCGGTGCAGCGCGACCTGTGCCGCTGAGAGTCGCACCACTGCTGACGGTCAATGCCCCGCTACCGGTTGCACTGCCGCTGGCATTCGACAGGCGCAGATTTCCCATGCTGACCGTGGTGCCGCCGCTGTAGCTGTTCCCGCTGGCCAAGACCAAGGTGCCACCGCCGCTTTTCTGAAGCGAAGCCGTATCCGTAACCTCCAGCCCCAGCGTGGTAGTGCCACCCGTGATATCAAAAACACGGTTCCCCGTGCCAAGATGCAGTAAGGGCTCAACCGTGCCGCTGGACCCTGCTGTGATAGCACTTGTACCGCTGGCCGTCACATCCCCGTCCAGGTACATTTCTGATCCTGCATTGCCACGATTCAGCGTGATGCTCCGCCCCTGCAGCAGCAAGCCACCGCTGCCGATGGTCAATTTCGTCCGTGGATTTCCGATGCCGTTGTTAGCCCCAACCAGGATATCTGCGCCACGCAAGAGGGCGCGATTGAACTGCCAGTTAGGCGGTGTAGCCCCACTGCTATTCAGGGTCATGATGTTGCCTCCATCCAGTGTCATCGTCCCGGTCACGATCAGGTGCCCTACATTGCCGCTGGCACTCAAGCCCCCTGAATTTTGCGTGTAGTAAGCCACTGTTTCCGTCGTCGTTAGGGGAGATAGCAGACCTCCATTCATGACAATGCCAGAGCCATTTGAAATCTGCTCATTGGCCGTCAGCGTGACGGTGCCGCCTGTCTGGATGTCCAACCCGTTCGTGATGGCATCCGTCCCCGCCGTTTGATTCAGGTTTAAAACACCTCCGTTCACCGTCGTCACACCCGCATAGGTCTTGGGCAAGTTTCCAGTGAAAGTCAGTGTGCCGGGGCCACTTTTGATCAAGCCGCCACTCCCCACCATGCCCACACTGATGGTGGTGTTGCCACCGGTCTCAATGGTAAAAGTACGCGTCGCTAAGCCCAAGTTCAACTCCGGCTCGACCAAGCCTGGATTGTTCACGATGATGGAGTTAGTCCCCGCACCTGTGAAATCTCCATTGAGATTCAAAACCGTTCCTGCACTGCCACGATACAAGGTGAGAGTGCGACCGTTCTTCAAACTCAACCCCCCACTACCCACCGTCACAGCAGTGCGGCTGATGCCCTCGCCATTGTTACCGCCGACCAAAAGGTCCGCCCCGCCCAGTTCCAGACTGCCTGTCTGGAAATGCGCTGGAACGGCATTGCTATTGATGGTGAAGACATTGCCTCCCAGCAATCTCATGGCCCCTGTGATAATCACCTGACCAACATTGCCACTGGAGGTCACACCCCCACCATTCTGAGTGTAAAAAGCCAAAGTTTCATTCCTGCCCCAGGCCGAAATCGTTCCCCCTGTGTTCACGGTGATGCCTGCCGTATCGGCAATTTGATCATTCGCACTCAACGTCAGGGTGCCACCCGCATTCACTTCAATGTTGGCGGCCACGGCATTAATCCCTGCCGTTTTGTTCAACGTCAATGTGCCGCCATTGATCCGAGTGGTGCCTGTGTAGCTATTGGCATACCCCCCTGTAAAAGTCAGGTTGCCATTTCCAGTCTTCGTCAGCCCCGCCTGGGAAGAGGCGCCATTGGTCATTTCCACATTGATGGTTAGGTTAGCCCCACCTGCACCGATGTTAAACTCGCGCTCTACCGCTGCGGTGGTCCCACTGAGCTCCAACCTGACCGAGCCCACCATGCCGCCCGCAGTATCTTCCGTGATGAACGAAGCTGCGGTGCCCACCGTACTCAGGCTGCCATTCAGTACCACTTTGCTCCCAGCGGTGCCCGTACCGCCACGACGCAAATTGAGTCGCGAACCATCCAGGATCAGCCCACCAGCCCCTACCGTGATGGAACTCTGCGTGGCAGAGTTCCCATAAAGAGTGAAGCTATTGTTTGTACCGACCACACCCGCAGCGGTCGCCGCCATGGCGGTGAGCCGCAAGCTATCAAAGCTGAGCCGGGCACCGCTGTTACCCACAAAAATAGTGTTATCCACCCCACCAGTGAAACTCCCGGCGCCCGTGATGGTCCAGATGGATGCTGGTCCAGGATTGAAGGCACCGCCCGTAACCACAAGCCCGGCGATGGTTTCTGAAAAGGAGTTTGGCATGCCCACATTCACACCTGTGCCGTTAAACACACTGCCCGCGCCGCTGAGGGTCACGAGGGTCGTATCAGAAAGTTGGTTAGACCTTACAAAGGTGACTCTTCCGCCAGCGGTGATATCCAGATTCCCAGCGATGGCATTCACGCCTGCCGTTTTATCCAGATTCAGGATCCCAGCGCTCACCGTCGTCACCCCCGTGTAAGCATTCGCTTCCGTCCCGCTAAGGTTCAGCGTCCCCGTGCCTGTTTTATTCAGTCCCCCATTGCCGCTGATAACTCCGCTCACGGTCAGCGCTCCTGCCGCCGCATTGAAATTTCGCGTGGCCTCGATCAGCATTGGCAGGCTAATCGTTTGCGTGAGGGTGGAGTTATTCAGGACATCCCCACCCAGTGTGATTCGATTGCCAGAAAGCGTGAAGGCACCTGAACCGCTGTTAAAGGTGATGCCGGCAAAGCTCGTGTCTGCCGTAAGGTTATTTACCGCCGCCAGTCGCAGACTGCCACCAAAGGCGAGCGAGTCCCCAGCCAGAGGCACCGCACCACCCCAGTTTAGCGCTGTGGACCAATTGTTGTCAGCGCCCCCGCCATTCCATGTCACCTCAGCCGAGGACAGGCGCATAGTCCAAAGCAGTAGCGCAAGCCCCATTACGATGAGGTTGAGAAGACGGCCATTCAGAAAACGATGATTGGGGGGAATCATAATCGGGGAGGTGTATCAGTACACATCCCACACATCATTTCATCGCCTCTTTTTCATTTCAGGGATGCGCTCATGCTATGAGCAAGGATCCACTGAGGCTGGGCTAAAGAACCTTACCCCTAGACTTACATTTTTGATGAACAGACCAGCCGCGTAAAAACAGACTACTGGTCTGCGGCTGAGTTGCGATTCTGAATGTAAATGCTGCGAACTGAAAGGTAGGGATCCACAGAATTTTTGCAGGCTTCGTCGTAATAATAGAGTTGGTCTGGCAAAGACTGCACGGTGTTCACCGTCGAAGGGATCCACACCCAATCACGAGCATCTCCCTTCAGGAAGAGCCCCCAGTTGACCGGATTGAGCGCATAGTCACCCGCAAACCCCACGGTTTCACGAGCCGTGCTGGGGCCAAAAACAGGCAGCACGATGTAAGGGCCGTGACCGAGGCCCCATTTGGCCAGCGTCTGACCCGTGTCTTCGCTCGGCACTGCGACGAGGGAGGGAATTTTGTCAGAGACCTTCACAAAACCACCTGCACCCACAAGGGTATTCACGCCGAATTTCTGCACCTCTTTGCCAGCACGGCCAAACTTTCCCTGAAGACCGCTGTTCACAAAGCGCACGGGGAATTTGGCGTTGTCAAAAAAGTTGGTCAGTCCTTTCCGCACAGGCTGGGGTGCCACGAATTCATAACCTTTGGAGACAGGCCTGAAGACAAAGTTGTAGAGGCCATCGTTGAGCTTGAAGGTGGCGCGGTTGAGGCCCTCCAGAGGATCAGCCACCTCCGCAGTCGCAGCGTAATCGTCCAGTTCATCCACTGCATCCAGCGGCTTCACTGCGGCTGGGACTGCTGCTGCAGAAGGCTTTGAAGTCTTAGGCGTGGCACAATCTGTCAAAAAGGGGACCAAGGCCAGTGACAGGAGGCGGAGAGTGGGGATGCCAGTTTTCATTGGGGGCGGGAGACAGATTGTTCGAGAGACGTGATCACCGCAGCAGCGCCACCTTTTTTAAAGGTAGCATCAAGCTGGGTACGATAATTGGCGACCATGCTGACACCTTCGATGACAACATCCACGATGCGCCAGCCGCCCCCCACCTGCTCCATGCGGTAGGTGACACTGTAACGACTGCCTTTGTACACCAGAGTGGTCGGCACATCCACGCGACCAGCGGCAGGTGCGACGGCAGACTGGAAATCCACCGAGGCTTTTTCACCAGGCGTGAACTTGTTGCTGTAAGTGCGAATCACGAGGGTGGTGAAAAGCTGCGTGGCCTTCTGCTGCTGAGCAGCGCTGAACTGGCGCCACCCCACGCCTACCGCGCGGCGGGTCATCGTTTCAAAGCTGATGTGCTTTTGCAAAACAGGCCGTGCACTTTCTGCCAAGGCACTGCGGCTGGAGACTCGGTTTGATACGGAAAGGACTTCATCCACCGCCGTTTTCAGACGTGCCTGGGCCTCCGCAGTGGAGGCAGATGCCTGCCCGAGCAGGAGGGGCGCGGACACAATCAAAGCGAGTAAGGAACGTCGATTCATGGGGGTGGTGCTTTTTCAGTTTCTTCTGACACGCTGCCGAATGCCATCTTCCCGATTAAGGACTCCAGATCAACGGAGGACTCTGTCATCGTGATTCGCTCGCCAGCTTTTAGGTAAGTTTCGTCTGCGCCCGGGGAAAGTGCTAGATATTTATCACCTATCAGCCCGGTTGTTTTGATGGAGGCCATGGAATCCGTGGGCAATTTCAGCCCTGCCATCACATTCAGGGTCACGATGGCCGTGTATTCAGTGGGCTCCATGCGGATGGATTCCACCCGCCCGACAGGCACCCCAGCCACGACCACATTGCTGCCAGCATTCAGCCCGCTGACACTGGTAAAGCGTGCTTCCAGCTTGTAGGTATCTCCCCCCAACAGAGTGCCCGCCCCTAGTTTCACCGTCAGGTAGGCGACGGCAGCTAGGCCCAAGAGTACAAAGGCACCGACTAAAAATTCAAGCTTGGTCTGTTTCATACGTCTTCAGAATGGAGAATCTCACCGCTGCGGATCGCGGCTAAGGAAGTGCTGAGGGCTGCCGTATTATCGCGAAAACTGACCACAACAGAATCGGATGAAGCGGAAAATTGCGCGGGTGTTCCCTGAAAATGCATTCGCCCCTGGTCCAGCAGCGCCACACGATCGCTGGCGATCAGCGCCTCCGGCACATCATGCGTCACCACCACGGCGGTAAAACCAAACTGCCGCTGGTAACGGGCGATCATGACAAACACGGCATTTCGGCGCAAAGGGTCCAGGCCCGCCGTCGGCTCATCAAAGAGCACCAGTTCCGGCCGGGTGACAATCGCCCGAGCCAGCGCCAATCGCTTTTGCATGCCCCCGGAGAGCTGGCTGGGGTAGCGGTCTTGGTGGGCTTCCAGTTCCAGTTGGCGCAGGGCCTCCCGGCTACGCTCGCGGATCTCTTGATCTGAAATATCCCGTGTCTGCTCCAGCGGCAGCGCCACATTTTCTAAGGCCGTCAAAGAATCAAACAGCGCATTGCTTTGAAATAGAAAGCTACAACGACGACGAAAGTCCGCGCGAGATTCACCTGCGGTCAGCGCCTTCCCATCAAATAGGATGCGCCCTTCATCGGGGCGGATCACATCGGCGAGGCATTTGAGAAAGACCGACTTACCCGCGCCGCTGCGACCCATGACCGTCACCAAGCTACCGCGCGGAACATTCAGATCCGCGCCGGCGAGGACGACGTTGTCGCCAAAGCGCTTATGCACGCCCTGCACCTGAAGCAACAATTCTTGAGTGGGAACGGACATCATCAAATCAAGAAAGAGGTGATCACATAATCCGCCGCCAGCACGGTGATGCTGGACTGCACCACCGCCCGGGTGGTGGAGGCACTGACCGCACGCGCGCCCGTGGCTGAGCGACAACGATGCGCATTAAATCCATGGTAAGCACAAAGGGCGATGGTCAGCAGGCCAAATGTTCCCGCTTTCAGCAGGCACTCCGTCACATCCTGCATTTGCACGGCGCGCTCCACTGAGGACCAATAGACCCCGGACTCCAGGCCTAACAACCAAGTGCCGGAAAGGCTGCCACCAAAAAGACCGATGGTGACAAACAACGCCGTCTGCATGGGATAAACGATCAAAGCAGCGAGCAATCGAGGAGAAATGAGATAACCCAAGCTATTCACACCCATCGTGTCCAGCGCGGCCACTTGCTCCGTATTTCGCTGAATGCCCAGTTCCGCCGCCAGGGCTGAACCCGCCTGCCCCACCAACATCAGCGCCGCAAGAACAGGTCCCAACTCACGCACCAGGCTCAACGACACCAGGGCTCCTAGCAGACTTTCGGACCCGAAGCGGTTCAGGACGTAATAACCTTGCAGTCCCAACACCAGTCCTGTGAACAGACCAACGATGAGGATCACTGGCAGGCAGCGCACCCCTTGCTCGAACACACCTCGCAAGACCCGGCGGAACAATCGCCGTGCACTGAATACGGACTGGAATGACTTTAACGTAAATAACGCAAAGTCTCCCAAACCGTGGACCAACGCGAGAGTATGAGATCCCAGAGCACGCACCATGAGTGAGCCACAGTCAGCCACCCTGAGGCACGATGCAATGCTCAGATGTTTCTTATTCAAGACAAATGGCACTCCACAGAACGTTATACCCCCATGCGAGCCGTTTCTCCTCTTTGTTTCCTTCTTGTCCTTGTGACCTGGGTCAATATGGCCCGAGCTGAAACACCGCCGGCGAACCACCCCTCCCGGCAAGTGGAAGGCTGGACGATCCATGTGGATGAGCGCCTTCTACAGCCGGACCACGCCACACTGGGAAGGACCGCGCTCGCCCTTCTCCAGGCTCGCTTGGCAGACATCCTCACCGTCCTGCCGAAAGACAAAGTGCCCCAACTTCAAAAGGTCCCCATCTGGCTGGAACTCAACAGCCGCGATCTCACCTCCATGCAGTATCATCCGTCTGCCAAGTGGCTGACCGACCATGGCCATTCAGCTTCCCTGGCCAAGGCTGTGCACATCCCTGTCGCTGCACAGTTCGTCTCCGCCCGCCATCAGCACATCCAGCCCTGGAGCCTGCTGCATGAGCTAGCCCACGCCTATCACGACCTGGTACTGGGCTTTGACGAACCCCGCATCGCCGCATGCTGGGACGCCTACCAAAAGTCTGGCCATGGCGATAGAAGCCTGCATGTCACCGGTCGCCGCATCCGCCACTACGCCCTAACCAATCCGAAGGAATTCTTCGCCGAGATGACCGAAGCCTACTTCGGCATCAATGACTTCCACCCCTTCGTCCACGGCGAACTCAAAACCGCCGAACCTGCCATCCATCAACTGCTCCAGGAAATCTGGGGCAAAACCGCATTGGATTGAGATCATCTCTCCTAACAAAAAGCGCGGATACCTTTCGGCATCCGCGCTCTTCAATAGATCTTTAGATCCGTAGAGGCTGATTACTCAGCGGCAGCTTCAGCGGCCTTTTTGGTGGCGCGCTTCTTCTTCGGAGCAGCTTCTTCAGCAGCAGCGGCTGGCTCTTCGACAGTCACCACTTCGACAGCGGCTTCTTCAGACTTCGGTGCTGGTGGCACGTAAGCGTCAACCCACTCGATGAAAGCCATCGGAGCAGAGTCGCTGCGGCGCTGGCCGAGCTTGATGATACGGGTGTAGCCACCCTGGCGATCTTTGGAAGCAGGAGCGATGTCTTCAAACAGCTTCTTCACAGAAGCAGGCTGGCGCAGCTCAGAGATGGCGGTGCGGCGGGCGTGAAGGTCACCACGCTTGCCCAGGGTGATCATTTTTTCTGCCAGTGGGCGCACAGCCTTGGCCTTAGCCAGGGTGGTGCGGATGCGGCGGTGCTCCACAAGGGCGCAAACGAGGTTGGCCAGCAGTGCTTTGCGGTGAGCGGCGTCGCGCTGGAGTTTAGGGACTTTTCTTCCGTGTTTCATGTCTTCGTTCTCTCTAGTCTAAGGTCAGGGATTATTCGTCGTCGTCACCGTCTGGCAGGTGGCTGTCGATCAGGCTGGCGAAACCAGCGGCATCAGCTTCATCATCGTCATCAGCGATCATGCTGCTGCGGGCGAGCAAGGAGCTGCCGCCGGAGGTAGGCTCAAGCAGCGATGAATCGAACTTCATGCCGAGAGACAGACCCAGTTCGGCCAGCTTCTCTTTGATTTCGGTGAGGGACTTCTTGCCGAAGTTGCGGTAGCGCAGCATTTCGGCCTCCGTCTTCATGGCCAACTGGCCCACGGAGGTGATGTTGGCGTTGTTCAGGCAGTTCGCCGCACGGACGGACAGCTCGATTTCGTTGACGCTCATGTTCAGGAGCTTGCGCAGCTCGCTGTTTTCTTCGGTCTGGGCTTCTGGAGCCGCTTCGAATTCGATGGCCTTGTCGTCGTAGTTGACGAACACGTCCAGGTGGTGACGCAGGATGGAGGCGGCCTGGAGGAGGGCGTCGCTCGGGGCGATACGACCGTCGGTCCAAACGTCCAGCACCAGCTTGTCATAGTCGGTGTTCTGGCCGACGCGGGTGTTTTCCACGCCGTATTTCACGCGGGTCACCGGGCTGTAAATGGAGTCAATCGGGATCACACCGATCGGGGTGTCTGCACGCTTGTTTTCTTCCCAGGTGGAGAAACCACGACCGACGCGGACTTCGAATTCGCACTCGAACTTGGCTTTGCGGTCTAGGTTGCAGATGACGAGGTCCTTGTTGATGACTTCGTAGTGGTTGTCTTCCTTGATGTCACCGGCGGTGACAGCACCTTCCTTGTCCACGCTGATGGAGAGGAGGCGGGCTTCTTTGCTCTCGCTGTGGTGCTTGAAACGGACTTTCTTCAGGTTCAGAACGATCTGAACCACATCTTCCAGCACGCCAGGCAGGGTGCTGAATTCATGTTCCGCACCGCGGATCTTCACCGACGTGATGGCTGCACCTTCCAGGGAGGAAAGCAGGACACGGCGAAGGGAGTTCCCGATCGTGTGACCGTAACCTTTGTCAAAAGGCTCGGCGCTGAACTGGGCGTAGGTATCGGTGGCGGTGGCCTCGTTGCGGACGAGGCGACTCGGCATTTCGAATCTGGCTAGGCGGACGGACATGGATGGATTTGGATAAACCGGGTTACCTCCAGAGCGAGCGTCCGTGGCTTCTCAAAGGAGAAAACGGACCTGGAGACCGACGGCGATGTGACTAGGCAGCTCGCAAGGGGCGTGGATTATGGGCTGGCGTCACCGCTTTGCAAGGGGCTTTTTGGGCGCAAATCAAGCTTTCCACGAGATCTCAAATTCAAAAAAGGGCTAAAAATGAAGAAAACCCGACGAAACCAAGCGAGTCGATAACCTTCCCCTCCGGAGCTCTTCAGCCATCCGTCTCCCCTGCGGCCTGTTCCCAGGCTTCCAATTCACGCAGGCGGGAGGCTGCGACATCGCGGACTTTCTTCACGGCATACTTGCCCAACGCGAGACGCAGAGGGGCCTGCCCGTCTTGGACCATTTTCACGATGAGGGCGGCGGCGCGTTCGGGGTCGCCGGGCTGCTTGCCATCTACTTTCTCTAAATAGGCAGCGAACTTGCCACTGCTGCCCGCATAGGTTTCCGTGGCGGTGGCCTGGACCATGCCTTTGCCGATGAAGCGGGTGCGGAATGGGCCGGGCTGCACCAAGGTGACCTTGGTGCCATGGGCCGCCACCTCCAGACGCAGACTTTCGCTCAGTGATTCGAGGGCCGCTTTGGCCGCGCCGTAGATGCCAAAACCGGCATAGTTCGAAATGGCCGCCGCCGCGCTGATGTTGATAATGTGTCCCTGCTTTTGCTGACGCAGGATGGGCAGGGCAGCCCGGATGACATTCAAAGCGCCGAAGAAATTCGTTTCAAAGTTTAACCGGATCTGCTCCTCGGTGCATTCCTCCACCGCGCCCAGCAGGCCGTAGCCCGCATTGTTCACCACCACATCCAGCCGCCCCCACACCGCCTGCGCGGCGGTCACCTGTTGGCTGACTTGCGCGGCATCCGTAACATCCAGCGGCAGGATGTGGCAGCGGCCTGCGCCGATGTGTTCCAGCATTTCCAGATCCGCGACCTGACGAGCCGTGGCGATGACGTGATCTCCCGCCAGCAATGCCGCCTCGGCCATGGCATGACCGAAACCTGAAGAGCAACCTGTGATGAACCAGACGCGGGGAGAGGTGGACATAAGTGGTGGGGATTACGCCAGACTCGTCCGGATGGACTGCGCCTGTTCCACAATGGCTTCTTTCTCTGCATCGGTGAGGCGGGCTAAATTGCGCACCTGCATGGACATGCGCTGATTCATCTTCAGCCGTGGCTCATGACGGAGGAGAAACTCCCAGTAGAGCGTGGTGAAGGGGCAGGCTTTGGGCCCGGTGGACAGGGCCGGATCATAACGGCAGCCCGCGCAGTAATTGGACATGCGCTGGATGTATTTGCCGGAGGCGATGTACGGCTTGCTGGCCATGATGCCGCCATCGCCATGCTGGGACATGCCCAGGGTATTCGGCAGCTCCACCCACTCCACCGCATCCACATACACGGCCAGGTACCATTCGTGGACCTCTTGTGGCCGCACACCTAACAACAAGGAGAACAAACCCGTGACCATCAGCCGCTGGATGTGATGGGCATACCCATAGCGGAGGGTCTGGCCGATGGCATCGCGCAAGCAGTTCATGTCCGTCTCGCCCGTCCAGTAAAACTTCGGCAGAGGCTGCTGGGCCCGGAGCTCATTCATCTCTCCATATCCCGGCATAAAGCGCCAGTAGATGGCCCGCACATATTCCCGCCAGCCGAGGATCTGGCGGATGAATCCCTCCACCGCCGCCAGGGGCGCGCGGCCTGTGTGATAGGCCTTTTCCGCCGCTGCGATGACCTGCCGGGGATCCAGCAGTTTTAGATTCATGACCGCACTGAGACGGCTGTGAAAGAGCCACGGCTCCTGAGTCCACATGGCATCCTGGTAATCGCCAAACTCCGCCAGCCGATGCGCAATAAAATCCTCCAGGGCGATCTGCGCCTCCGCCGCCGTGACAGGCCAGTCAAAGTCGCCGAGGGTGCCGGGATGTTCTGGGAACATCGACTCCACCGTCTGGATCACGTCCTGGGTGATGGCATCTGGCAGGAACTGACGCGGGGCAGCATGCAAAGGTGGGCCTGCTTTGGCAAAGCTCTTGCGGTTCTCACTGTCGAAATTCCACCCACCCCCGACAGGTTTCCCGCCCTCCATGAGGATGCCATGACGAGTGCGCATTTCCCGATAGAAGAACTCCATGCGCAGGCCTTTGCGCCCCTTGGCATGCATTTCAAAATCCGCATGAGTGGCCATGAAATGGCGGTCTTCACGCTCGTCCAGCTCTACCTTCAATCGTTTGGACGCCTGGCGGAAATCTTCGCGTACCTGCCATTCGCCCGGCTCCACCAGGATGAGCTTTTTCGGCTTTAGCCGTTTCACTGCCGCCTCCAGCTCCACGATGAAGTCACCCTGATTCTGCGGATCCTCCAGGCGGCGATATTCCACAGGCAGCCCCGCCTTTTTCAGTTCCTCAGCAAAGTGCCGCATTGCCGCCAGGAAGGTGACAATGCGCGCCTTATGCACCCACACCTTGGTGGATTCCCGCGCCACTTCCGTCATCCACACGCGATCCTGCTGCGGATCGAAACCATCCAGGGCGGAAGATTTGAGATCGAGCTGATCTCCGAGGATGATGACAAGATGACGCATGGCCTTCTCTACGTCTGCCAACCTAAAGCGGAGCGAATCTCGGCAGGAAATTGTATTCCCCTACCCCAGGCCTCTCGGCTAGGATCGCTGCGTTTATGAAACCTGAAGCCAGCATTCTCCCGAAGCTGTGGACCATCCCCGACTCCATCCGCAACCGCCTGGGCCGCGAGCCGGGCCCGCAACGCGCCATGCTGGAGGAGGGGCACTTGCTCATCATCCTGCACCAGCTTCCGCAGCCCGATGAGCACCAGCGCAAACCGGCGCTGTTTTGGCGCAGCCCGGTGGGCGAGTGGAAGACCAACCTCCAAGGCACTGGATTGGCCGCCTTGAACGATCACATGCGGACTTTTGACAACAAGCTGACCGAGCTAGAGGATGCCGAAAATCTGGCTAGCACCGCCACCGAATACCATACGGTGCTGGAGAAACTGGCCCCCGTGCTGCGTTCTTCACGCGGTCTGCATCGCACTATGCAGCAGGCGCGTGAGTTGGTGAAGGGCGAGCGAGAGCTGATCAACTTCCGAGATCAGGCGGCGGCCATCGAGCGGAACTCCGAGCTCCTGCTTCAAGATGCCCAGTTTGGCCTGAACTTCACCGTCGCCCGCCAGGCCGAGGCCCAGGCGGCCACCGCCCGACAGATGGCCGCCACCGCGCATCGCCTCAACCTACTCGCCGCCCTCTTCCTCCCACTCACGGCCCTGGCCAGCGTCTTTGGCATGGAAATCCATAGCAAGCTACCCGACACGCAGACCAATTTTTGGCTCATCTGTGTGTGCGGCATCTTGCTGGGATTGGTGGTCATGAGCTTCTTGGGGAAGAAGAATTGACGGATACCCGTCAATCCTTCCACCTCTGCCCTTGTCGGTGACTGAAGATCTGTGCTAAGTGCACGATATGAACGTCAGCATTTTTGGTCTGGGATACGTGGGCGCGGTCACCGCAGGGTGTCTGGCGGAGCAAGGGCATGGAATCATCGGAGCAGATGTGCAACAGGCCAAGGTGGATGCCTTTAACACGGGCGTCTCTCCCATCATCGAGCCAGAACTGGATGGTCTGCTGCAAACGGCTAAGCGTGAGGGCCGCCTGTCTGCCACCACCAGCGCGGTGGAGGCCGTGGCAAACTCCGACGCCAGCATCATCTGCGTAGGCACACCCTCTTTAGAGTCCGGCAGGCTGAACCTGGACTTTGTGCGGAAGGTGAGTGAGCAGATCGCCCAGGCACTGCGCGAGAGCGGCAAAAAACACGTGATCCTTTTCCGCAGCACCATGCTGCCAGGTAGTACACGCACGATGGTGCGCGACTTTTTTGAAGACCTACGCACCTCTGGTCAGGTGCGTATTTACTACTGCCCGGAATTCCTGCGGGAAGGCACGGCGGTGAAGGACTTTCGCGAGCCCTCCCTGGCCGTGGTGGGCACCCATGATGGCCTAGAGCCGGAGAGCGAAGAGGCTCGCCAACTGCTTGGCGGTACACCTTCCGTACTCGCTTGGGAAGGGGCAGAGATGATCAAGTACTCCTGCAACTACTTTCACGCGCTGAAGGTGGGCTTTGCCAATGAGATCGGCCGCCTGTGCAAGTTCCTGGGCGAAGATGGCGCACGGGTGATGGATGTGGTGTGCGCGGACACTCGCCTGAATATCTCGAAGTATTACATGAAGCCAGGCAATCCGTTTGGCGGCTCCTGCCTGCCGAAGGATGTGAGTGCGCTGTTGTCATTCGCCCGGCAAGAGGGCATCTCGCTGCCGCTGCTGGACAACACGCTGGATACCAACCACGCGCACCTGGATCTGCTAATCAAGCTCATCACGAGCAAGGGAACCCGCAAGGTGGGTCTGCTGGGCCTCGCCTTCAAGGCCGACACGGATGACCTGCGCGGCAGCCCGATGGTAGCTGTGGCAGAAACGTTGTTAGGCCGTGGTTACGAACTGCGGATCTATGACCCCAGCCTGAACCTATCCCGACTGATCGGGGCGAACGAGGCTGAGATCCAGCGCCGCATGCCGCACTTGGCATCGCTGCTGCGCCAGGATGCCCGGGAAGTGGTGGAAGGCAGCGATCTCATCATCGCCTCCCAAAAATGTGTGAAGCCGGAGGATCTGGCCGCATGGGTGACGGCGGAGAAGAGCGTGATCGATGTCAATGGCTGGCGCGAGCTCAAGGCCCTGCCGTGGAGCTATGAAGGCCTGTGCTGGTAATCCAGCACTGGTCTAACGGAACCAACCGCGAATGCGATTGAACAGCCCTGGGCTGCGGTCCCGGGGACGATCTTCATACTGAGGCGAAGCGATGACGCCCTGATGTGCGCCACAGTTCCCCTGCGGGATGAGATCATAAGGCAGCTTTTCGTCATAGGCCGTGCCACTAGCATGGCAGGCGGGAGTGGCAAGCTGGCTGCTGAGGTGGCAGAGCTGCACCGCGGCCAGCGGTGGCTCCACACGTGGGCCAGCGGGGATGTAGCCGAGCTCGACGGCTTTTTTTACCACATCAGCCCAGATGGGGATGGCGAGGCGGCTGCCATACCCCTGATCCACGATGGTTTGGGGTTTATCCAAACCCACCCAGACCGCACAAGTGACGCGATCCGTGTAGCCCGCGAACCACGCATCTTTGTAATCGTTAGTGGTCCCTGTTTTTCCGCCGGCGGGATCTTTAAATTTATGCTCGCTGCGCACACTGGCAGCGGTGCCACGGTCCATTACCTGCCCCAGAATACGGCGCATGAGATGGGCCACACCTGGACTTACCACATCAGCCTCTAACAGGCTGGTGCTGTAAAGAATATTGCCCGCTTTGTCGGTCACTTTATCAATCAGGAAAGGACGCCGGCGGATGCCGTCATTCGGGAAGATGCTAAAAGCACTGGTGAGATCGCGTGGCGTACCGCCTAAGTTGCCAATGAAAATCTGAGGGGTGCGCTCAGCACTGTTGCCGATCCCAGCATCGCCTAACAAATGCAGCACTCGGTCAAGCCCGGCATAGTTCCCCACACGGATGGTCATGGTGTTACGGCTCTGCACGAGCCCCGTCATCAGCGTCTGCTGACCGGTGAATTTGCCATCGCTATTTTGCGGGGACCAGCCTGCGCCTGCGCCCTCGATCTCTCCTGGTTGGATAGGCGCATCGTCAATGAAGGTGCCCGGGAGGAAACCACTGGCGATGGCTGTGGCATACACAAAAGGTTTCACCGTAGAGCCGATCTGGCGCTGCCCTTGAGTCGCGCGATTGTATTTGCTCTGCCGATAATCCCGCCCGCCAACCAAGGCCAAGATGCCCCCAGTCGCATTGTCCAAAATAGTCACCGCCCCTTGAAGATAGGGCGTGGAGGCCACCTCCTGTGTGCCATCCCAGGTCGCATCAAAGGCCGCTTTAGTGGGGTGTTTATAACCTGGTAATTTCTCCACCACCGCGAGACGTTTCTCGACGGACTGCTCTGCCAAGGTCTGGAGTTCCTGGCTCAAGGTCGTGTAAACGATGAGCCCACCGTCTTCGATCTCGTGATCTTCGAGAACACGATCCAGATCTCGGCGGACGGCATCGAGTGCGTAACCGCCCTGGCTTTGAAATGCGGGCTGAGCATGCAAGGCGATGTCTGCATAACGGGCGGCCAGTTCTTCCTCAGTGGTGATGACTTTGGTAGCGAGCATGCGCTTCAGCACGTCATCCCGCTCCTTCAGAGCACCGTCGAAATTACGAAAGGGTGAAAAGCGTACCGGGCTGCGGATGATGCCCGCGATGAGGGCGGCCTCGCTCATGTTGAGCTGGCTGGCGTGCTTGCCAAAGTACACTTGGCTTGCACGCTGGATGCCGTAGAGGTTCGTGCCGAAAAAGATGCGGTTCACGTAATGTTCCAGGATCTGGTCTTTCGTCCAGTAACCTTCAATCCGCCGCGCCAGCATCATCTCCAACATCTTGCGGTGAAAGCTGCGGTCATTGAGATCCGGGTAGCTGTTGCGCGCGAGCTGCATGGTGATGGTGCTGGCCCCCTGCACCACCCGGCGGTCCTTGATATTCCTGACCGCAGCGCGGGCCACCCCCACGTAATCAATGCCACCATGGTCATAAAAACGTGAGTCTTCCCGCGCCAGCAGTGCTTTGACGAAAAACGGCGAAACCTGACTGAGGGGAACCACGATGCGGTTTTCGCCATGCATGCGGCCTAACATTTCCCCCTGGGCATCCAGCACCACCGTCCGTTCGGGCATTTCGCCGAGTTTGCTCAAGTCATACTGCTTGGCCAGATGGGAATAAACACCGAGGGTTACCGCGATGGTTATGGTCACTAGCAAGCTGCCCGCCATGAGACAGAGCAAGAGAAACCGCGCCCAACGCCGCCAGCGAGACGAGTGAACTGGGGGGCGATGGGGAGCGGGAGGCTGGCTTTTCATGAAGGTGGCTTGGACGCAACCGAGGGCTGAAGTATTCCGAGAATTCGGGCCAAGAAACAGCCATCGAAAGAGTTTCCGAGAGCTTTAAAAGACTTTGGCTTGAATCTCGCTTCGGAATTAAAGAGAATTTTGGTCGTCTTGCACGTTAGAATTGAGTCGTTATGAGAAATGCTCTCTTTCCCAGGCTCATGTGGATGCTCCTCCACCTGCCGGCCCTTGTTTTCGCGGCGGGTGAACCTGACCCACAGCAACCTTTCCTGGATCTCCAAGATAAAGTGCAGTCTCTCCTACCGAAGGTGCGCCCTTCCGTAGTGGCCATTTTCACGGGTGATGGAACGGCTAGCGGGGTGATCATGAGCGAAGATGGCCTCATCCTCACCGCTGCCCATGTGGCTGAACGCCCGGGGCGTGAGCTACGAGTCACCCTCGAAGACGGCACGGTGGTTAAGGCGACGACCCTGGGCCTGGACAAGACGACGGATGCCGCGCTGATGCAACTCAACGACAACGATAAAAAGTGGCCTCATGTCAAAGTTTCACGGCAAGTGATCAAGGCGCAACCCGGGGAGTGGTGCTTTGCCCTTGGTCATCCAGGGGGGTATGATGAGAAACGGGGTGTCGTGCTGCGCGTGGGGCGCATCGTGAAACAAACGGCAAATTCGCTGCAAACCGACTGCGTGCTCATGGGGGGAGACTCAGGCGGGCCTCTCTTTGATCTCAACGGTGATGTTATCGGCATCCACAGCCTCATCTGGGAAGGGCGAAATGAAAACATGCACGTCTCCATGGCCCCCTTCCTTCGGTCCTGGGATGAAATGAAAGGCAGCCTGGTTATCCACACCTGGGGCATAGGCAGTGGTGGCTATCTGGGTATCGCCACGGAGATGAATGCGAAAGGAGCCCTGGAGATTGTGGATGTGATTGCAGGCTCACCCTCAGAAAAAGCGGGTCTGAAAAATGGTGATGTCATCCTTTCACTCAATGGTGAAACCATCACCGATCTACCTCAGTTTACCCACGCCGTCCGGCTGCGCCCAGCGGGCGAAGAAGTGGAACTCAGGCTGCGCAACGTTAGCGATGAACGCGACGTTAAAATCATACTGGGCATGCGCCCAAAAGACGAAGGATGATCACCCGACTCCCATCCCCTCCCACTTTAGGGATCTTGATTTTCGCCATCCTGTGCCCGTTCTCACAGGCTGAATTACGCGCGCCGCTGAGTGATGATGAGATGACCAATGGCCGCCAAACGCTGGCCCCGCTAGCTGCGCTCCAAGATCAGGTCACCCGCAGTACTGCTCTCATTTTAAACAAGAAGGATAAAGTTGTAGCCACTCTCACTTGGGTGGGCAAAGACGGCTATTTCATCACCAAAGCTAGCGAAGTCCCTAGATTAGAAGAATGCAGTGTCAAATGGGGCAATGCGCCCAAAGCCCAAGTGCGGGAGATCCGCCGAGATACACGCCATGACATCGTGCTTGCCCAGGCCATCCACATGCCTGAGGTGCCTGCGGTCAGCTTTATCTCCTCCAAAAACCTTAGCTTTGGCCAATGGATTGCCGCACCCGCTGCAGGCAAGGCCCTCAAAATCGGCGTCATCAGTGCGAAGCGCCGCGAGATCAAAGGCTTTGGCGCAGCCATGGGCATCCGCATGGATGATAAGGGCATGGATAAAGTAGGCGTGCGTATCATCGGAGTGGCCGAAGACAGCCCAGCCGCAGCGGCTGGACTACGCGCAGGAGATGTCATGGTGGAACTCGGCGGCGAAAAAATCCGTGACTTCCGCCGGGTGAACGAGATCATTTTCAAACGCCAACCTGGCGAAGAAGTGGAGATCAAATACCAACGCAATAACAAAGAGGCGAGTCTGCAAGTGCGCCTCGCCAGCCGGACGAAAGTGCTGGCCAACTGGGATGGCGAAGACTTTGCGAACGGGGGCATCTCCATCCGTACGGATAATTTTGCCGAAGTCTTGCAGCACGATCTTCCGCTGAACCCTCTGGACATGGGAGGCCCTCTGGTGGACCTCAAAGGCCGCGCCATCGGCCTCAACATTGCACGCGTGGATCGCATCACCACATTTGCTCTTCCTGGAGAACTCTTTTGGCCGATGATCCAGCAGTGGATCGAGGCTGATCGTCATCCTCCGAAAGCCCAGCCCGCGACCATCCCGCCGCCGACTACGCCTCCTGTTTCGTCGCCGAAAGTGACTCCTTAGTGGCGAGTGGAGACGCCATCTCCAGGGCGATTTGAGCCGTGCGAATTGCTGCATCAGGAACACTGATCGCCAACATATTGGCCTGCATTTGGCGGCCTACTTTTCCTCCATTTGCTAGCACCTTAGCCACAGCTTCGCCGGTTTCCTTGGAGGTGAAAGTTCGATAGGCACAGTTGCGGGATAGCAGCATCTCCGCATTTCCTTCCTCCTGACCGGGTACCACATAATCAATCACCGCCGGGATACGTGCGGCCAGCACCTCATGAAGGATGGCACCACCTGCCTTGCAAATCACCACATCATGGGTGCGTAGCAGTTCGGGGATCCGATTGGTCCAGCCGATGATCTCCACCCGAGCCTGAGGCATGGCATCGGTAAACTTGCGCAAGACGTGATACAGGCGAGAACTGTGCTTGCCCACAGGGATCGTCAGTTTCACGCCTGCTTCCAGCAAAGGTTTCAGTGCAGCCAAAGTGGTGGCCACCCGACGTCCCGTGGTCGAAGGTAGATAGAGAATACGCTGAACACCGGGCTGAGTGGCCCCTGGAGGCAGTGTTTCAGTAAATTGCAGACTGACCGGAAAGCCCGTGATGGTGACTTTGTTTGCGGGGATGCCCAGTTTCTCCACCACCTCATGAGTTTCCGCATCGGCGACACAGTAGAGATCGCTCGGCTGCATGAGCCAGATGCGGTGCACGCTGATCGAATCCGTGATGATGGTGACTAAGCGAGGTAGCGGCACATGCTGCTTACGCAGGGCATCCATCAGCGCTGCATACAAGGGGTAGGTACTGATGATGAGACGCGGCTGGAGGGTCTCGATCTTCTCACGCAAGCCGCGCACCAGGGGGGCTAGCCAAGCACTGTCCTGGGGGTCCACGTCAGACTTTTCTAACATCCGATAGACCAACCGCCAGCCACTGGGAAAGTGGGTGATGGCTTGCTGATACAGATTCTTCAACACGGTCGCGATGCGGGGCTGCACCTCGCTGATGAGATCACATGTTTGCACATCTTCCCCTGGGCAGAGGCGCCGTAGCGCTTCAGCCGTGGAAAAAGCAGCGGTGTTGTGCCCATCGCCAAAGCCTGCAGTCAGGACAAGAATCACAAAGCTATCGCTGGCGGAAATTTGACGGAACTCAAACAAAATGTCAGTCCGCAGACTCCAGACTGGCAAAGTCTGTCTCATCCCGCATACTGCTGCCATGAATAAAGGCAGTGCTCTTTTAGCTCTCCCCCTCGCTTTGGTGGCCCTAGTTGTTTTCGTGGCTTGTGGCTCGCCCGCAGGCCGCTCAAAAATCGCCATGTGGGAAGCCCGCTACAATGACAATTCGTTGGGCCGAGTCACTCCAGAGCAATTGCTCCGCGAAGTCGGCCTGCGGCCCGACCTGATCCCCGCAGGCAAAGTAGGCCGATATAAATATCGGCCCATGACCCCCAAATACATCACCATCCACAGCACCCAAAACTACAGTGGCGATGCCTACAATCATGCCCTAGCCCTGAAACGTGGGGCGCTGCGGGCCACCAAGCGCCCAGGTGGAAATCGTATCGGCTTTCTCACCTGGCACTTCACCACCCAGTCGAATGTTGCCATCCAGCACCTGCCTTGCCGTGAGCAGGGAGAGCACGCTGACTTCGACGGACCGGGGAATAATTACAGCATTGGGATCGAGATGTGTGAACATCGCGGCAACGACATCGCGCTGACCATTGATAAAACCGCCCGCCTCACGGCCTACCTCATGTATGTGTATGGCATTCCGCTGAACCATGTCGTACCCCACTACCACTGGCCACGCATCAGCCCCAGCATTAAAGACCCACACAAAAATTGCCCGCACTTTCTGTTAGATCGTGGGCGCCCAGGCCCCACCTGGCAGTGGTATTTGCGACGGGTAAATTTGCATTACAATCGCCTTGTCCCAGGCCCAGCACGTACTCTTGGCTGATTCCAAATCCAGCCGATGAATAAACCATCTCTGGCCATCTTGTGTTGCCTTTTGGCAGGCCCCTGCCTGGGCCAGAAGGCTCTTCTATTCCAGGCAGATAAGCCGATCATCCTCGCGGACAAACGCATCCATGAAAGCAGTGGCCTCACTCGCAGCGTTCGGCATCCATGCGTCTTCTGGACACTGAATGACTCGGGTGGTGAGCCGTGTGTCTTTGCCATCGATGAAAAAGGCCAAACACGGGCCAAAGTACGCCTCCCCAAAGCCGTAAACTTCGACTGGGAAGACCTCGCCTCAGGCACGGATGAGAAGGGCCGACCATGTTTATTAATCGCCGATATTGGAGACAATTTAAAAGTCCGGGCCAGCCTCCAAATCTATCGCATCCCTGAACCCGATCTGCCGGAGGACACGAGCAAAGAAATCCAAAGTGCTGAACCTGAGATCTGGCATCTGGCTTACCCCGATGGCCGTCAGAATGCGGAATGTCTCATCGTCCATCCACAGACCCAACAGATGTGGATCCTAACCAAGGAAGAAAATGGCGTAAGCACTCTTTATGAGGTCACAGGTAAACGCCGACCTGACACCGCCCTCAAATTGGAGAAAATCACCACGCTCACCTTCCCCGCCAAAGCCCGTGAGGGCAAACGCCCGGGCATGGCCTGCATGACCACAGCCGCGACGATCTCACCCGATGGCAGACGTCTTCTGGTCGCCACTTACAGCTATCTGCATGAGTGGAAACTCACCCCTGGGCAGCCCCTCATTCAGGCCCTCCAATCCCCGGCATCCATCATCGCACCTCCCCTCACCCGCCAGATGGAAGGTGTCTGTTATGGAGATGACAGTTCCACGATTTGGTTCACCAGCGAGCAGCTCCCCTCTCCACTCTATCGGCTGCGCCGAAAGTAATTTTCACCCATTCCTCCTCCCATGAATCCATCACAGGACTTCATCCCCGACATCCTGGAAGACACGCCTGAAGCCGCGACCTTGAAAAATCTGGGTCGGCGCGATTGGCTCAAAATGAGTGGCCTCGGTGCACTCGCCTTCGCGGGGGGTGGCGCCGGCGTTTATTATTACTCGCAGATCCCCCTGCTGCATTTTGATGGAAGGTATGCACGGGCCACGGCCTACCACCCGCCCGTTCTTCATCACCTCGTTCATTACGCTAATCAACTGGTGGACAAACCTTACAAGTGGGGAGGCGGCCACAAGCAACTGTTTGACAATGGATTCGACTGCTCCGGCTCCATCTCCCACATCCTCTATCGTGCCGGACTGCTGGTGCAGCCGCTTAATTCACGAGGCTTTGCAGGTTATGGAAAGTCTGGTCCCGGGCGCTACGTCTCCATCTTTGTGAAACCTGGTAACCATGTCTTCATGTCCGTCTGCGGCCTGCGGTTTGACACCTCGGGCACGCAAACAGGCGAAGGTCCGCGCTGGCGCTCCTCGGCACGTGGCACCACCGGATTTATCAATCGTCACCCGCACGGTTTGTAGATGCCCTCGCTGTTATGAAACTCCTGCTTCTCCTCACGGCCCTTTCCTTTTCCCTTTCGCTAACCGCAGGTGAGAATTTAGCCCCAGGAGTCCAGTATCCAAAACTGGTGGGAAAATGGGCTTCCTTCAATGTCACCAGCGGCATCAATGGGAAATCCGTCATCGAAGTCAGCCCAGGGCATTATTACCTATTGCATCCCATCTCAGGCAAAGCCAGCACTGGCCTCTACCATACGTCCGATCCGGCAGAGTTTGATCCCACCACGACCCGAATTAATATCAACGCCCTGCATCTAGTGGCGGAGTTTTCGTTGACGGAAGCACGATTTATCCCAGGTGCTTCAGGCGCAGAGCCACAATGGCGGCTAGTGGGCAAACGCCCCAAGACCCAGGAGCTCCAGGCCATTGCGATCACTTGGCATGACCTCGCCCCGCTGGCCCCCATCAAGCGCGGTGAGGGCCCTGTGAGAGTGGCTCTGTTTGATGACTACGGCAGCTTTGGCAAAGGAGTGCCGCGTTGCACAGAACTCCTCAGCCAAGCCTCAGGAGTCAAGGTCACGACCGTTAAACCGCAGCTCATTCGGTCAGGTGGGCTCAAAGATTTCGATGTCGTGATCTTCACCGGTGGTAGCGGTGGCAAACAGGCGGGCACACTCGGTCTTGTAGGCCGTGAGCAGGTGCGCCGTTTCATTGAGGCTGGGGGTGGTTACGTGGGCATCTGCGCGGGCAATTATCTAGCCTGCGATGGTTTTTCCTGGGGATTGAAGATCCTGGATGCCAAGACCAAGTCCTCGAAATGGGCGCGCGGTGTCGGTGATGTGAAGATCGAATTCACCTCAAAAGGTCGTGAAATTCTAGGCATGCCGGAAGGGCTGCTGGACATTCGTTATGCCAATGGCCCCGTCTTCAATCCCGCAGGAGATGACACCATCCCAGACTTCGAACCCCTGGCGTATTTCCGCAGTGAGCTAGCGGAAAATGGATCCCCCCCAGGAGCCCAAGTGAACTCCCCCGCGATGGTTGCAGGCACTTATGGGAAAGGCCGCCTGCTTTGCAGCAGCCCACATCCAGAGCAGCAGGCGGGGATGGAGACCTTCGTCCTCAAGGCTGTGCAGTGGGTGGCAGGGCAATAATTATGCGCACTTCACCGCTGACCTTTTTTCCATGGCCTCCCACACGGCCTCCACCACACGCATGTAGCACACTCCTTCGGTAAAGTCCGGCTTTGGCCGCGGAGCTGCGGGGTTCATGACGGCCTGGATGAAGTCACTCTCCACGGTCCATTCGCGCTGCATTTCGTAAGGCACAGGCACCACCTCCAGGCTGCCGCCAGGTTTGCCGATGCAGACTTCATCCGTGACAAAGTCATAACTCAGCGTGCCTTCGCTACCAAAGAGCCAAAGCTTGTCCGTAGGCGCATGCGCCGCGACACCGCTAAACAGCATCGTAGCCTCTAGACCACTGCGGAATTTGGCCATGACGTGCACAAAATCTGGCGTTTCTACCGTGAAACCCTGGCGCTCTGGGATGACCACATTCCCCCGCGCCTCAACCTCCACAATGTGACCTAACCAACGTTGCAATACCTCTGTGTAAATACCCAAGGTGAGAATTTGAATCCCGCTGACATCCACTTTTTGCCTCCAGTGCGCAGGCTGGTTAGCATCCAACCAAGCCCCATTGAAGCTGTGCAAAAGCGCTTGATGAGGTTTCCCGATCGCGCCTTCCACCAGCAGCTTTTTCACCATCTCCCCAGCCTTCATGCCTTGAGGAGCGGGGCAGATGGCCGTCACTAGATCTGGACAGCTCTGCGCGCGCTCCCACATGTGTTCGGCCTCCTGCAAAGTCGCCGCCATGCGCGCCTGAGTGAAGACATGCTTGCCACATTGCAGGCCAAAGTCCGTCGCATCGTGGTGCATCACGGGGTGCGCGCCGATCCACACCACATCCACGTCCTCATTGTCCACCACATCTTCCCAGCGTGCATGGGCCTTAGCCTCAGGCGCGAACTCCTGGCAAAAAGCTTCCGCGCTGGCCAACGATGAATTGGCCACCGCGGTAATGCGCACATTCGGAAGCGCACGCAAGCCCGGTAGATGACGCTGTTTCACAATGCCACCTGCGCCTACGATCCCGATCCGGATGATTCTCTCTGAACTCATAGCCGCACTACTCCCAAGAAAAGACGGAGGATGCAAAGACTCATTCCGTTCTTGGCGGAGCCCCAGGTTTGGGTGAGAGTCTTCCCATGCAGATCCTCCACATCTACATTTCACCTGAGCACAACTACTTCGGCCACCATGGCCAACCTCCAGGGGAGTCACCTGCGCAGGAAGTAGAAACCGTGGAATGCGTGGCGGGGAAAGGTCTGGTGGGGGATCGCTTTTTCGATTTTAAGGAGAAATACAAAGGCCAGGTCACCTTCTTTGCCCACGAAGTGTATGAACGCCTGTGTGAAGAATTCCAGGCCATGGGAGTTTCCCCTTCCGTTTTCCGCCGGAACATCATCACCAAAGGGGTAAATCTCAATGACCTTGTCGGCGAGGAATTCGAGATCCAAGGCGTGCGCTTTAAAGGCACCGAAGAGTGTAAACCCTGCTACTGGATGGACCAAGCCCTGGCCCCCGGAGCCGAAGCTGCGATGAAGGGCAACGGGGGGCTGCGCGCCCAGATTCTCAGAAGCGGCCTGCTTAAAAGAGGCTGAGAGATAGCCATCTCCACTGCAACTTTCCGCTCGAACTGAGGTTTCTGCAACGCTGTCATACAAGACCGACGACTGCGTCACCCAGTCAAAACCGCATGAAACGTTTTATTCTTTTGCTGCCCTTTGTCCTCACCGCTCCCTTGGCAGCCCAGGCCGCTAGCGTGGCCGAGCGCTTTGCCGGATTCGACAAAAACAAAGATGGCCTCATCGCGGGCGAAGAAATGCAGGCCGCGCCTTTCTTGCCCAAACTGGACCTGAATGGCGATGGATCTCTCACTCTAGAAGAAGCCGAGAAGGCAGTGCAACTGGCTGACCGTGCGAAACAACGCAAGGTCGAATCTCCGCCTGTGGGCAAGACGGGCATCGCTGAATTTGATAACCTCGACAAAAATGGTGATGGTCTATTGACCGAAAATGAGATGCCGCAAAAGCGCTGGATGCGTTTTCTGGATCAGGATAACAACGGCACTGTGACCCTGGCGGAGGCGACTGAAGCCATGGCCCGCCTGCGCCGCAAAGGGGCCACGCCTGAATCCCCTCTTCCCGCCATTCCAGCCGACAAAGATCCAGAACTGAAAGAGGCTCCCATCGTCCTGAAAGCTTCTGATCACGGCGTGGGTCATCTTGTTGCTGATCTGGCTCTCAACGACAGCACAGGCCATAGCCATCAACTAAGTGAACGCATCCACGGCCAGCAAGGCCTCATCATCGCCTTCTTTGGGGCCACCTGCCCCATCAGCGGCAAGCTGGGCCCCGAACTCGCCCGTTTGGAAAAAGTCGCTCAGGAACAGAAAGTCGGCATGCTCCTCGTCTGCCCAGTGGCGGTCGAAACACAGAATGACATCCAGACTTTCGTCACGACTCACGGGCTCAAATCTCCCGTGGTGCATGATCAGGATGGCCGTCTCGCCTCCGCCTTGACCGCCACAACCACCACCGAAGTCTTCTTGCTCGATGCCGCTCGTACTCTGATCTATCGCGGTGCCATCAATGACCAATACGGGCTGGGCTACACGAAAGAACGGCCTAACAAAACGTATCTACGTGATGCCCTCGCGGCCATGCTTGCCCACCAGGCACCCGCCATCGCCGCTACCACCGCCCCGGGTTGTGCTCTGGACATCAAGCCAGCCACCGTTGTCGCCCAGACAGCCGTCACCTATCACCACCAAATCTCCCGCATTCTGCAGGCGAACTGCGTGGAGTGTCATCGCAAAGACAGCATTGGCCCCTTCAGCCTGGAGACCTACGAAGACGTTATCGAAAACGCCGCCATGATCCGCAAGCAAGTGGAGCGTGGGGCCATGCCACCGTGGTTTGCCGCCTCGCCTCCTGAGGGCACACACACACCCTGGATCAATGACAGCTCCCTTTCACCTCAGGATAAAAAAGACCTGCTGACTTGGCTAGCCAGTGACCGCCCTCTAGGTCAAGTAACCGATGCCCCCCAGCCTCGCAGCTTCCCAAAGGAGTGGGCCATCGGAACCCCAGACGCCATCATTCAACTGCCCAAACCTATCGCGATCAAAGCAGAGGGCACCATGCCCTACCAGTTTGTCACAGCGACCACCGCCTTTGCAGAAGACCGTTGGGTGCAGGGTTATGAGATCATGCCGACCGACCGGGGCGTCGTGCATCACGTTATTGTCCAAGTTCACCCGAAGGGCAGCAATGTGAGAGACCGAGGCGAGGGCACTGAGGGCTACTGGGCCGCTTATGTGCCGGGCAATGCAGCCCACATCTGGCCCACAGGCTTTGCCAAAAAACTACCCGCAGGTGCCATCGTCAGCTTTCAAATTCACTACACACCTAACGGCAAAAAGACCGAGGATCAGCTCCGTATGGGACTCGTCTTTGCCAAAGAGAAACCTCGTTACATTGTCCATACCGCCGCCGTGGCCCACCCACGTTTAAACATCCCCGCAGGTGCTCCAGACCATCTGGAGGTAAAGGAGCAAACCGTGCCTATGGATATGAATGTGATGGCCTACATGGCCCACATGCACGTGCGCGGGAAAGCCTTCAAATTTGAGGTCACACCTCCCGGCGGCCAAAGTGAAGTGCTGCTGGATATCCCTCGTTACGACTTCAACTGGCAGCTCCGTTACGACTATGCTCAACCGAAATTTCTCCCGCGTGGTAGTCAGGTAAAAATCACCGCAGTCTTTGACAACAGCGAAGGCAACCCCGCCAATCCTGACCCGACTAAAAACATCCGTTGGGGACCGCAGACCCAGGATGAAATGATGATCGGCTATTTTGAATACTACACTTCAAACGAGGATGTGGCCGCGCGGTAAGCCGCTTCACTTCAGCTTTTCATAGGCATCCTTCACCAGCCAGCCACTCTCATTCAGCGCCTCTCGTGCCCTCTCTTTGGTACAGCCTGTAAGTTCTGAAAGGATACGCACCGCACGGTCCCGCAGCTTCACGTTGGACGGATTTAGATCCACCATCAGATTGCTGATCACCTTGCCCACTTTGGTCATGGCAAGCGTGGTGATGATGTTCAACACCAGTTTAGTAGCTGTTCCAGATTTCAATCTCGTAGAGCCCGTGAGGACCTCCGGGCCAACATTGGGGGTGATCATCACCTGCGGCTTCCAGCTTTTATCTTTCAGTCTGCCCACAGCCCCGCGCATCGCTGGATTGAAAGACAGCAGCACCGTGTAAGCTCCGCGCTGATTGGCCTCATGGATCGCACCCCAGACGAAAGGCGTACGACCGCTGGACGCAATGCCGATCAAAACATCGTCCGCCCCCAGCTCTCGGTGCTGGATGGCCATGGCACCAGCCAGCAAATCATCCTCAGCCCCCTCCACCGCGCTCCACAAAGCCTGCCTGCCACCTGCGATGATGCCCTGCACCTGCTCCCGTGGAGCACGAAAGGTCGGAGGAATTTCACTGGCATCCAGCACGCCCAAGCGGCCGCTCGTGCCTGCACCCGCGTAAAAGAGACGTCCCCCCTTTTCAAAGACCTTGGCCACCTGGGCTACCACCTGACTTATGGAGCGCTTTTCTGCCAAAATGGCGGCAGGAATCTGCGCATCTTCACTGAGCATGAGCTCAATGCCTGCACCTAACGACAAGTGATCCAATTTCAGTGACTTTGGATTTCGCTGTTCCGTAGGCGACTGAGCGAGGACGGCCAGATCAGCGAGGCATCCCGGCAATGCGAAGGTACTCTCCTGCGGCACAGTGCGTGAGCCTCCCGCCTGACTCCCTGCATTCATCCGCTCTGCCTCTTGGCGGGCCAGCTCCACGGCCCCGGCCACAGAGGGCACCTTCAGCGGTGTCACCTGGGCCTGCGGCCAGCAGGAGCGGATCTGCCGTGTCACCTGCCGCATGAAACCGGGATTGCTAAGCAACACCCCACCATTGAAAATAAATTCCACAGGCGTTCCCATGGGCACCAGTTGGTTGGCGCAGGCACAGGCATCGGCTGCCAGAGTCACGGCGGAATCGGACAAAATTTTCTTTGCGAGAGCATCCCCTTTACCCGCCACTGCAAAGACGGTGATGGCAAGATTGGCGATCTCTGTCTTCGGCGCATGCACTGACCAGGGAATCAGTTCGTCAGGCTCATTGAACATCAGCGCGTTCAGCATCGCGGCCCCCAGCGCCCCCAGGCGACCGCGATGATCCAGGTCAGCCATCACGGTGCGCAGAGCCCGCAGGCCGATGTCACAGGCGCTGCCTCGGTCGCCAATCACATGCCCGCGCCCGCCCACCTTCGCAGTTCGCCCATCTGGAGTCCGGCCAAAGCAGCAGGAGCCCGTACCGCTGAGCACCAACACACGCGGGATCGGTTTCTTCAAAGCCGGAGCTGCCGCCAGGGCGGTCTCCAGATCATTCGTTGCCACACAGGGAACGTTAGGCCACACCCGCGCCACCGCCCGCCGCAGTCTCTCCTGGTCTGCTGCCGTGCGTGCTCCGGCTAGGCCGACGCCCACCGCCTGCGGCCAGTGGGGTAAGCGCCCGGCAATGTCCTTGAGGTGCCACTGCAATTCACGATCCGTCAGCAACGAAAGCACCGCTGGCCCAGTTTGGAAACGTGCTAATATGCTGCCTTGTCCATCCACCAAGCGAACACTGGTGCGCGTTCCCCCCCCTTCGATACCGAGGAGCAATGGGCCAGAAACTGCTACAGGCTTTTGACGCTTCATGGCAGGACTTTACGAGATTCCCCCCCGGGCTGCCACTGCGGAGATCACGAAGATGTGAGGGGAGTAAGGAGTTTGTAAAGCCCCCCAAGGACCATTGATTCTATAATTTGAGACGCTAACATGGGCATGTTCTCATTTTTGAAACATCCTCATGGCCACCTCACTCCGCCGCATCATTCGAATCGCCCTGCTCATTTCGGCGCTTCAAGCGGCTGTTCTGACGGCCTTGCCTCCAACTCGCCTCATGGTGGATCTCTCTACCACGCCTGATGCGGTCATGCTCAGCGCCTTCAATCTCTGCATCGTAGATAACGCGGCTGTGGTGGATCTGGAGGCCCAGCATTCTTTGGGGAATCAAATGCTGGCTCGCGTGAACGTCCTGGAAATCCGGCAAAGCTCACCCGAGGCCCTCGCAGCCCAATCGGTCGGCATTCCCCTTCTCGAATCCACACGCCCAGGCTACGTCCGGCTGGATGCCACCCATCCGCATTGGATTCCTCTGGTGGTTTATGAAATCATCCAAAACGCCGCCGAAAAAGGCTTCGATGGCTTTGTCCTCACCGGACTGGAAACCATCAGCCAAGATGCCGTACGGGCCGCCTGCCTCAAAGTCATTGCCGAATTGGACAAGGTCTATCCCGACAAACAACTCGTCATCGAGGGGGGGTTCGACCTGATAGCTGAATCACGCCGCGCTCTTGAAGGAGCCCTCTTTATCGGTCCCCAGGGCACAGTGGAGGAAAGAGATCAACGCATTCGCGAAGTGAAGCGGCTGGGAGTACGCCCTCTCGTCGTGGATTACGCGCCGCCGGATGTCTCGCGCGAGGAAATCATCGCCCGCACACAGCACTTGAGTGCCCTCGGGGCCATCCCCTACTTCACCACGCCGGAGCTCAACGGCCTGCACCTGGGGCCGCTTCATGAGGTGATGCGTCGCGTATTAGTCATTCATTCTGGAGCGGCGGAGGAAACCTTTACCGCTAAAGTTTTGCAGGGCTCTCTGGAATGGCTCGGATACCAGGCACACTACATGGCAGCACCAGCAGCCACCGAACTTGCCTGGGAAAGTGAAGTCCTTCAAGCGGCAGCAGTCATCCTGGATGCTAGCCTTAAACCTCTGCCCTCACACCAGCCCGCCCTCCTCGCGATGGTGAGCCAACTGAAAAAAAATCATACGCCCCTTTTGATCACAGGCATTCCATGGGGCAGTGCGGAAGATTTTGCGGCCTGGGCATCACATCTGGGTTTCAAAGGCAGCGGTCAATCCATCCCGCTAGAAATCCCAGCGACTCTGCGCGTTATCCAAAATGACTGGCTGCAAGACTCTGGAGTCATACGTCCACGCCCCCAGGGCTTTCGTGATCTTCAGGCTCCATCCGGAGCACGCATTCTCAGTTCAGTGAAGGCGGGAAAGATCTTTGATCAAGCCTTTCTGACGACCTGGGGAGGACTGTGGCTTGACCCCCAAGCCACCGTCATCGGCCCACAACTAAAGCCTTTCAAAATTCTAAATGCCTGGTTAGGCCAAAAGGCACTCGCGCCCATCATGGATGTGGCCAGTCAGAATGGCCGCCGCCTCATGGTGCCTACCATCAGCAGTGAAGGCTTCACTCAACTCACCAGTCTCAAAGGCCTGCCTATTGCTGGAGAGGCCATGACCTCACGCATCCTATCTCGGTACTCTCTGCCCTTCACCGCAGCAATCTGTGAAGGCGACATTCGCAGCACCAATCCTGGTCTAGACCCACGCGAGGCCCTGCGATACGAAGCCGCTGCCCGTGCGCTTTTCTCGCTGCCTCAAGTTCATGCTGCATCCGCCAGTCGCACCCGCCCTCAAGACTGGACCACCTGCCAGGACATGGAGCGCGAGATCGCAGGTTCTCTAGCTTACCTTCACCGTCAGATTCTTCCTGCGGGTCGCCACATGGAGCTTATGCTGTGGCCCGAAGGTAGCCATCCTAGCCCTGCTTCTGTTGCTTTCAGTCGGCGTATGGGCGTAGAAAATCTTCAGCTCTTTTTTGACCGTCCTCAGCCTGGCCGGACATCCCCACCTGCGCCCATGATGGCTGGTCAAAAGGAAACTCACCAAACGTTAGCGCCCAGCCCTCGGCAAGCTGGTCCGCTCAATGCCAATACATTCATCGCACGAGCCACGACCGTGGGGGACAATCGATGGATGGCCCCCCTCCATGTCGCGCTCAATTTTCAGGATGCCCAAAGTGAAGCCAGCCTATGGGAAGTGGAACGTGTCCTGGATTGGTGCGCCGCCCAACCCTTCCACGCCATGAGTGCAGCCGACCACGCTAAGCTGGTGCGTGATGCAGCGCAAACTCGCCTCTTCCAGCAGGGCCCAGCGCACTGGATCATCGTCAATGCAGGACACGCCCGCACCCTGCGACTACCCGCCAGTGCGGGCCTGCCGGATCTTAGCCGCTGCGTCGGTATCGCTGGTTATACCCTCCGTGGAGAGGATCTCTACGTCCACACTCTGGGACGCCGCAGAACCGAGTTGGTGCTTTCCGCTGGAGGTAGCCCCGTTTACCTCAGGCTAGCCAGCAGCAGTGGTGAGGTTCGTTACCTGGAAGCAGGGCATCAGCGCGCCTTGCTTCAGGTGTCAGATCTGCGCCCTGTAGAACTGGCCTTTGAGGGCATCCAGCCCGGGGCGATCTGCCAGATCTCCACCACCGAGCAGCCACAGTTCATCACGGCTGACGCTCATGGCCGAGTCGAGGTCACGATCCCTGCACAAACGACGCTTCGCCTCCAAGTTCTCCCCCTCCAGCAGGCTGCCATGAGGTAATCGAATCCTGATATTTTCGTATGAAAGCCACCCGCCGCTCTGCTGGACTGCTCCTGCTTCTTTACACCGCTCTAGTGGCGGTCTGGGTGTTGCGGCTCGCACCGCCCTCTAACAAGAACGTCGTTGCCGAAGAATCCACGTCTCAAGAACGTCAGGAAAAGATCGCTGCGTATCTGGCCAAGGCCCCGAAAGACACCGCCATGCCGGCGCTGATGCGGCTGATGCGACTGCCGGAGGATCAACTCCAAGCGCTTTCAGACTGGGTCAATCTACCCGCCATCTCTCAAGTGCGCCAACTCACGGTGCAACAAGCCCCCATCTCAAAGCTAGGCCCTGAATGGGGAGAGGCCTTATTGCAGACCTTGTTAGGCCACGCACGCCCCATGAATCTCATGGAAGCCCATTTAATGATCGCAGCCTCTGGAGATCGCCTTCGTGATGAAGCCCGACTCGAAGCCCTTCAGGCCTTGGCACGCAAAGCCCTCGCACAGGGAGATTCCGCGGATGCCACCACCATTCTAGGACGTGCCTGTGAACTCCCCTCCGCGAACTGGGAAACCCTGCAAACGCTGGCACAAGCCTGCCGCCGAGGAAACCATCCAGCGCCCGCATTAAAAGCACTCCAAATTTGGATTCAACGAAACGTGGATGGCCCGGATTCAGCACTTGAAGAAGCCCGTGACCTGGAACTGAGCCTGATGCTGGATGCAGATCTCACTGCCGAGGCCTTATCCCTGCAACTCAGTCACCTCACTGGGAAAGCCCCCTACCCCGAACGAGCCCTGGACCGGACCTTTCTAGCAGCCAGGCGCGCTCATCAGGGGTCACGCTTCCTTCCCATTTTAGAGCGTCATTTGCAGAGCTTCCCGGAGCACGTAGTGGAGGCGAGCAAACTCGCCTTTCAATCTCAGGTGAATGCCGACTACTTACGCTGGCTTTCGGCACATGCCGCCATTTGTGATGACGAACAGCCAGGCGCTTTCGCTTTTCAATCCTATCTCCGCCTGGCTGCGGCACGGGTTCCTCATGCCCTGCCCCGCTTGTGTGCACTCGCCACGACTTCAGCCTTGAAAGCTCAGGCGGAACAAGCCTTAGCGCTTGCTCTGGAACGGCCAGAAATGCAACTCACCTTTCTTCAACTGGCCCAAACCGATGCCATCGCCAAAAAAGTCCTGGCCACAAAACTGCGTCTTTCGCCTCACAATCGCGAGCTGCATTTCACGGCGACACTGGCTGCTGTCACTCATCAGAACAATGCCTCCACGGCCATTCTTTGGCAGGAGTTTTTGCACCGATTCCCAGGAGACATCTCAGGTCAGCGAAGACTGATTCAGGCCTACATTCAAGAAGGCCAGCCTGCCCTCGCACTGCGAGCTTATGCCGCCATACCTACGAAGGCTCTGACGGAAGAAGACCAACGGCAGCAGGAAATCCTGCGGCAGCTTTAGATTCATCAGCGAGTCACAAACGATAGTCCAGACTCACAAAGTCCAGCATCTTCATCCACAGTATTTGCCAGACCTGGACCTTATCTCCATGGATTCGCACTGTGCCTGTCATTCCCGGCCGCAGAGTTTCATCTTCATTGGTTAGCTGAACCAAAATGCCATAGGTTACCTCCAAAGGTTTCAACCGTCCCTCTGCATCCGGCTGTGCGGCGACATCCCCGCCAAGAGTGGCGATGAGATTCGGTGGCAACTCTGCATTAGGCGGCGTTTTCAGGTCTTCCTTCACCTCCCCCACATAGGTTCGGTTAGGCTGGGCACTCACTCTTAACTCCACTCTTTGTCCGGGGCTTATGTGCCGCGCCTGTCGTTCATTCAGGGGAATGTAGATTTGCACCGGGCTAAAAGGGGCGACCTCACACAAGGCGTCTCCCGGCCGCAAGCTCCCCGCAGTGAGTCGCTCTAAATCAGGCGTCAACACCACTCCCGAAAGGGGGGCACGAAGGATCAATTTCTCCGCCAAGCGACGAGCTTCCCGCAGTTCCACCTCAGCACTCGCCAGCATCGCTTGAGCTTGCTGATGATAGGCTGGTGCATCAGCGCCTAAGGTCAGATCCACCTGTCGTCTCGCTTTTTCCACGGCCAGACTTGCAGTTTCCACATCTCCTGTCAGTCGAAGATTCTCCAACACCGCCATCGCAGCATCCTTCTCCACGCGCTGCCCAGTCTTTACGTGCACCCTCAAGATACGCCCAGGCACCTCTGCCCGCACCCATCCGACTTGTACGGGCCGTAAAACAGCAGGTCGCTCCACCTTGATTTGCCAGGGCAATAACATCAACATCATGAGGATGAGCACGCCCCCCAGAATGATGCCCACGGGCCGCCGCCAACCGCCTACGATAGCGGCTGACTTCGCCAAATGACCTTTAAAAAACGCACTCACAGGAACAATCAACATCGAGACCACAGCCCCCGCACCAATGGCATCGCCCAACCACCCGAGTCCATAGGGATCGAGCAGATAGTGAAAAATCATCGCGATCCCCAAGGTAATCTGCAACAGATAGAGTTGCGCCGCGAGGCTGTATAAAACAAACCAGACACGATTTCGCCGAGGCAAAAGTCGCTCCACCTGAGGTGGCGTGCACCCACCAAAGATCCAACGCCGGAAAAGATCCCCTACGCACATCTGCGCTTTCACACGCAGATTCGGCACCCCGAGAATATCCGTCAGCATGTAATAACCATCGAATTTCATCAGCGGATTCGCATTGAAAAGAATCGTCCAGACACTGGTGATCAGCATCAAGTTAAACAATAACTGCTGAGTCGGCCCTGGCTGCGAAACAGCCCATAGCAAGGTGGCGATGGCTGCGAGGATCAACTCAATGTAAATACCCGCTGCTGCCACTAAGATGCGATGCCGCTTTTTGGGAAACAGGTAACTATCCGTCACGTCGGCATACAGGAAGGGACTGAAGACGATGACCATTGCACCCATCTCATGCACTTCCCCGCCATAGTGCTTGCAGGTCAGCCCATGACCAAATTCGTGAATGATTTTCACCACGATGGTCAGCACCCACACCAGCGCTAGATTTGGCAAAGTCAGGAAATCATTCAGAGCGGGAGCAATGCGCGGAAAATTCACCGCGAAAACCACCGTGCCTGCCATCAAGATCAGGAGGCTTATGACAAAACCTGACCACGACCACAGCCATCGCAGCGGCCGTTCCAGCCGGATCAACAAGGCATCCGGATCCCACAAAGGCAGCTTCAGGAAGAGAGCCTTCATAAAAAGTCCCCACGGCGTCAGCGGTTTATGACGGAGCTTTTTCAGTTCGATTTGCCTCCGCGCACCCGCTGCCGTCGCCTCCAAAAAACCTGCGGCGAGCAATTCGTTGGCAAAGCTCACGATACGGGCGGCTATGGCCGGACTCCCATCTACCAATCCAGCGTGAGGATAAGCCTGAAGGAAGGCTTCACGAATTTCCTTCACACTGCGCACTCCATCAAAGAGGGCTGCTAGAGCATAGTCCTCTGCTGGTAACCGAAAGTATTTCAAAGACAAAGGATCTTTAATAATCGCAAAGGCACGACCTTCAAAAAGCTGGTGGCTGATCGCTAAATCTGACCTCAGTGCCGAAGGCACGATTGCCTCCACAGACGAGGAAGACTCTGTCGTGACTTCAGTGATGGCTATGGCGTGTGACATGGTCAAGGCTGGGCTAGATCGGCCTCCACCCTCATGCCTGCCTTCAGCCGTAGATCCGCATTATCCACACGCAACTTTACCCGATAAAGCCCACTCTCCGCGTCCATTCGGGGGTCCAGAAAAACGACCTCTCCGAGGATTTCCGCAGACTCGGGTAACGAAGAAACTCGCAGTTTCCGCTTTTCACCCTTCTTAACTTTTAGAGCCTGCGCAGGCTCTAAATAAAACTGAGCCTCAACCTGCCGAATGTGCACGATCTCTAACAACACCTCGTGCAGTTGTACGGCCTCACCAGGTTCCTTCCCGCGATTTACCACCACCCCTTGCAGGGGAGCACGCAGAGTCTTCTGTTCTAATCGCACCCGAGCAGCATCACGCTGAATCCGCGCCAGATCATGCTCGATGCTTTTTCGTAAAGCCTCCTCACGCGTGCTGATGTTTTCCTTCAAAAGTTTTTGCGCCGCTTCATGGTCAAACTTCGCCTTCTCCAGTACCTTCTCAGCTCGCTCAAGATCCAGCTTTTCCAGATCATCCGTTAGCTGGACCACGACCTGTCCAGATTCCACACTGTCCCCTTCGCTCACGAGGACCTCTTTGACCAAGCCTTCCACAGGCGTGCCCACTTTCACTTCATGCAGAGGAATGATGAGCCCTGGTACCGCACCAGCTTCCGCCACACTCACCATCAACAACATGGCAAAAGCAAAAAACCTGAGAGAGCAAAAAAGTCTAGCCATTCCGCTCTATTCTACGTCCCGAAGGCAGTGCAGCAAGCTTGAGCGTTAAAGTTAAGCCGTAGAAATGCCCACAAGCATGGATCTCTAAAATATGCCGAATTAAAATAGCCTGTTCTTTCCCCAATAAATTCCCACTTCAATCGTCCTATTGAGGTGGGCGGTCTGATGACAGACACAACTGCATTGGCCGCGCAGAATCGTGGCCCGACCTGCAAACCGTTCATAAGAACAAGTCTGAAATACAGCCTTGTTTCTCAAGATTCGTTCTGATAAACCGCTTCGGAATTCCAGCACGCCATGTCATCCCGGATCCGCACCTCTCAACCGTTGAAGGTCAATCACCAGCCCCTCCCCCCTGCCAAGATGCGCTTTTGGCTAAAAATCATTGGGCTCAGTCTGACGGGTATGTTTGGCACTCTAGAGACACGCGTGCTTGCGCAGTCTGAGCAAGCCACCCGTTACCATGACATGCTGCTCAAGCGCCCTCAAACTGGGCTGGTGCTAGACCGATTCATCGGTGCCTGGTTAGAGACAGGCACCTCAGACTCTCTCGCCAGTTTTCTCAAGCAACGCAGTAGCACTGCGGCAGACCTCCTGGTGCTGGCGCTCTTTCACGAATATGAAGGTCGCGAACAAGACGCGCTCAAAGCATACACAGAGGCCCTAACCAAAGATAACCAAAACGCCAGCGCCTGGTTACAGCGTGCAAAACTCGAGGCACGACTTTTAGACTTCGAGCCCGCGCTCAAGTCACTCGATCAAGCCTCAGCCCAAAAACCGTCTGCGGAACTTGCACTGGACATTGGCAAGATGCGTGGCCGTTTATTGCTTCGTGTTGGACGCACGGAGGAAGCCTTGAAAACTTGGCAAAGTTTGTTAGCAGCTCGTCCTGAAGACGAGGATCTTACGGAAGAAGTCATCGAACTGCAACTAGACGAAGCCCTTTTCCAAGACGCGGCTAACTTAACGTCCAGCCTCATCGACAAGACCCGCGACCCCTCGGTCAAGGTCACACGACGTCTCCTGCTAGGAGACATGTTCATGCGGAGTTCCAAGCAGAAAGAGGCCCTAAAGGTCTATAGTGAAGCTCTTGCCCAGTCAGGTCAAGATACCTGGGTGGAGAGAGAAGTCTTATCCCAGATCGAGACCGCTTTCCGACGCGGGGGTGACCTCGCAGGTCTATTGGACCATTTGGAAAAACTAGCGAAGGAGCACCCCCAACGAACGGGACTCATTCAGCAGCGAGCCCGCCTCCAAGCGGAAACTGGAGCCGGAGACAAAGCCCTCGCCACCTACCAGGAATTGCTCCAGCGCACTCCCGGCCAGCGCGAACTGCGAGAAACCTATCTGGACCTTCTCACACGCCAACAAAAATACTCCGAGGCCATTGCTCAGACGAAGCTGCTCCAAGAACAAAATCCCACGGATGCAGAACTGCATTTACGTCTTGCTAGCCTACAGCAAAAGCAAGGCGACATACCTTCGGCTAAAGCAGCCCTCGCTGCCTATCTGGCCCAACCTGCCATCGGTGAATACGAGCACCTGCGCGTGGCACGCTTGCTAGAAAGTTGGGATCTAAAGCCTGAGACCAAGGCAGCCTACGAAACGCTCGTGAAAGCTTTTCCTGAAAGCCCAACCGCCAAGGATGCTCAAGCCCACTACCTACACCGGACGGGTGAGAAAGAGCCTGCACTCACCCTCTGGCGTGGCCTGGCCAATACGCAGGATCTGGATCAACTCCTAGCTGTTGCACAAGCTTTGACGACCCGGCAGGAATCGAACACCGCACGTGAAGTGCTCCATGCGCATCAAAAAACTTGGGGGCAAAATGACCGCTTCTTAACGGCCCTCATCGCAGCAACTCTAACGGCTAAAGACAGTGCCGTTAAAGAAGGTCAAGACGCTGCCCAACTGCGCCTCCAGCAACTTACCGAGGCCGTTCCATGGGCGCTGGACCGGGTGCGATTAGCTCAAGAAAGTGGCCAGTTGGATGATGCCATCCGTCAAGCTACGGACTTAATGACACAAGCCGCTGCCATCCAAAACACCGTCAGCAAACTGACCGACAAGAAAAATCTTACCATCCAAGAACGCGCACTTCTTTCAGCCTTGCAAGAAAATTTAGGTGCAACAGAAGCAGCCGAACAAACTTTGCGTTCTTCGTCAAATGAAGATAAACTTACTGCGCAAGGGCGACTTGTACGGCTGCTCGAAAAACGCCAGGACTGGCCTCGGGCAGCCTTAGAAGCGGAAAAGTTACTGTCCTTACCAGAGGGCCGCACATCTGCCCATATCCAACGTGTGGTGGACTTCCACAACCGCTCAGGCGATCCTGAAAAGGCTCTCGCCAGAATCAGCGACTGGAAGGCAATTTCGCCCACCGCTTCTCAACCGTGGTTGATCGAAGCACAAATTCTGGGCAACACTGGTAAAACCACGGAGGCCGTCAAGGTGCTACGCACGGCTGTTCGCAAGTTTGAAGATGAAGAAGCTCTCAGTGTGGCTCTAGCCGCTATGCTTAACGTCAACGGACAGGCGGCGGAAGCACAGCGCATTTACTTACGCTTTTATGAGACTGCCGAATCCCCAGAAGAAAAAAAACGCTGGGTCACCACTCTAGCGCAGTCAGCCTACTCAAGGGGAGAACTCAGCCGCATCCTCGAACTCTTCAAAGAACGCCAGCGTGCGAATCGGGAAGATCCTCAGGCCTGGATGGCGCTGGCTGAAATTCAACGCGTCGGCCAAAATGAAAACGAATATCGGCAGGCCCTCACCGAAGCCTCACGCCTGCAACCTCGGGACGTGGGCCTCCTCCTCCAACTAGCCCGTGCAGAGGAAGAGAGTGGGCAGTGGCAGCAATCCCTACGGACCTTGGAAAAAGCAGCCTCTCTGGATACCAGCAATCGCAGTCGCCAGCAAATGGCCAGCGTCCACATCACATACGGCGATGAGAATGCCGGTTATCGGATGCTCTTTGAAATCGCCGGCGGCAGCCAAATGGATCCCAAAGATGCCCTTCGCATGGCTGATGCGATGGCGGCAAAAGGAGACTGGGCACGACTGAAAGAGTTTTTAGAACCTCTGAGTCTAGCGCATCCCAAAGACTACCGGCTCGCTTATTTCAAAGCCGTAGCTCTGGAAGAAAACGGCCAAACGCCTGAAGCAATCCAGGCCTTTTTGAACCTGATGCAACTCAAGGAAGAGCTACCCGAAATCAAAAAAGCATCGGCGAACACCAACCCGCTCACAGCCATTTATTTACGCATGCAGAAGGCTGCTGAAGAAAATCTGCCGTCAGATTTTAAGACCTTCATGAACCTCATGGGTCCTGGAGTTTACCAGAGCTACTACCATCAATACGTCAAACGCTACAATGTGCGCAGTAGCTCGGGGGTCGTGCGCCTGCCTAGCACGGCGGAGGAATTGCCTTCCCTCGCCGCGCATCATTTGATCATGCTGAGCCAATCGTTAGATGCGGCCCAAACAGCGGAGCTTTGGCAGAAAGCTGCGGCTGCGGGCATGCCAAATACGAAGCAACTTCAGCACCTACAAATTGACATCACTCGCCTGAATATCAAAACAGCGGAAGGTGCCACAGAAAAGTCAGGCTGGGATCCCACCTTGCTCGCCTATGACGCGACACGCAATGCCAGCGAACTCACACCTGAAGCGATCCAGCGAGTGTATCAAACCTTCGGTGCCAAAAGCCCAAACATTGCCTTCTCTGCTGCCCTTGTGGCTTTGCGTAATCAGCCAGAACTAGGCAGCAAGTGGATGGATGAACTTTTGGAAGTCTATGAAAAGCGCCCAGATGCCCCTATAGATTGCCTTTACCCGTTCAGCCAACTTCTAGGGGGTGGCCAGCGCATCAACCCGTCCGACACTCCTGCAGCTCTCACGGATAACCAGAAGCACCGATTTCAAAAACTACTCGTAGCGATCCTCAAAGCTCACCCAGTAGATGCCTCACGCGTGATGCCCTTTGCTTATGTGGCCAATGCCTTGGTAGCCTCGGGAGGTTGGAAAGAGCTGATCGTTTTATTGGAAGAAGAAATCCGACTTTTTGAAGGCGATGGGCTCAAACATAATAGTGCGGTCAAAAGCACGATGGCCCAGTTTGGCAACTCTCACCAGACGCTCCTTGAGCCGCTCCCCTTCCCTGTGGCGGTTGCTTTCCCCAGCCATTTAGCTCTGTGGTTTTACCGCAAAGACATCTACAACCCCAATCCTACCGAAGACGGGCAGCCGGACTTAGCCTTTATAGAGATCAAGCCCTTCCTCTCCGAGGTAAAGCCCCCTCTGCTGAGGATGGCGCTGGCCTACAAGGCCGATGACTTTGCCCAGATTGAAAAAGAGCTAGCAACACGTGCAGACTCCCCAGATGCTAGTCAGGCCGAGTTACTTCAAGCGGCGGCCTTTGCTCAGCGAAGGGATGACCACGTGAGGGCGGTCAAGCTCCTGATCCAGGCCGTTGCTTCGCCGATGGATAAGTCGCTGCGTGAAGACGTGGATGCTGCTTTGCTGAAATCTCTACAACTCGTCTCTTCGCCCACTCCAGATCAGTTGGAACAGGGCGTGCAATCCGTGCGAAGACTTCGCACGGGTAGGCTTTCTCCTCAGCAGCGAGATGAACTGATCGGTGTAATGACGAGCCTGAAAATGACAGAAGAAGCCGCGCAGTTGGCCCGCATCGCGGCGATGACACCCGCCCCAGCATCGTCCACACGTAGCGTCTCATACTCCTCTAGCAACAGCAGTCAGATCCAGAAATTGATCTCACAGGGCAATCAAGAAGCGGCCATGCGTGAGACCTTAAAACAACTCCAAGCCCTGCTGCAGAGCAACTTCCTAAATGGGAACGTGAGTTACGCGAAGTCCGAAGCAAAGAAGCTGATCAATTTGCATAAAGCCAAAGACGCACAGGCCATGATGATTGAAAAAATCAATCCAGGAGAGAATGCTCACCCTAACAAAAAACGCGAATTTGCAGGCTTGTTGGAAATGCTGGATGAGACAGCTAAAGCCGAAGCTATCTACGAAAATCTGCTGGAAACCAACCCCAAGGAAGAAGAATCTTTAGTTAGGCTCATGATCATCAGCGCCAAAACGGATCCGAAAAAAGCAGGTGAACTGCTGCAAAGGATGTCGGTCAAGTCTCTTGGTCAAGGTTTTGGAAATGAACTCACGAACCTATTGAGCAACTCTTATGACATGGAGCTGGAATCTCGACTGAGCTTGACAGAAACCATCGTGCAAAGGCTAGAACTCGCCGCGGACGAAATCGCTGCACAAAAAAACTTGGCTGATACACTCGACTGGGCAGGCAGTCTTCCGTCCATCCTCGCTAACACCGTGTGCAATGGCAGGAATGCGCTGCCTTACATCCATGCGCGTTCGACACGCCGTGGCGCAAGTGCAGATGCAGATGACGCCGAATCCCCAAAATTAAAACGACTTCTAGAAGTTCATCAACGCCTCTGCCGAGCTCTCATGAAACATCCTTCCCTGGCGGATACGGGGTTCAGTTGGTATGCTTGCGCAAGGCTTCAGGAAAAAGGTGAATTGAAAGTCGTTTATGACGATCTCTCTCAGCGAGCACAGGCTATTTTGAAGGAAGCGGCGGCACTGAGTCGCCCACCAGCCCCCATTCGCTCGCGTTATGGTTATTCGCGGGAAGTCACCGCCCACTGGAATCCAACGCCAGTCGAGTTCCTCCTTTGGCGAGCCTGGAAAGAAGGGGATTCTGAACGCATCGAAAAAGAGATCCTGCCTTTAGCGGATCAAGCTCGTGGCAAGACAGAATCAGCGATCTACCGACTTCAGTCCCGCTTGAGAGAAGCATCCGCTGAAGAGTTTTCTTCACTGGCGAACACTTATGCAAAAACAGCATGGCCAAACTCAAACAGTTCATACGGTCCACAACGCCAACTGATCTGGCTGGTTGATCGTTGCGTTGAACGTCAATTACCCGGCACCGTCTTGGATAACGCCGTTCTTGCGAGTCAGAAGACTTCCTCCAATGGCTACACCACGTATTATTACCTTCCCAGCTTCTTGGCGATGCGCCAAAGGCAGGCCCCGGAAGCCCCGATAGAAGACTTTCTCAAACAATGGCTGACCGCCTCTCTTGGCTCTGAAACAGGCTGGGAAAAGCGCATGAATACTTGGGTCACCAACTGGTTTAGCCGAGGAGGTAACAGCAATGACCGAGCAGCCTACAATGTGGGACAAACCCTCCAGCAAATATTAGACGAAGAAGGCGCCCTCTCTCTGGGACTGAAAATTGCTGGCATGATAGGCCTCACCAAGAACGAAGCCTGGTTGGCTAACAACATTTACCAAATGCGCAGCAACGTTACACGTAACAGTGCTGATTTGCTGGCCTTTCTGGAAGCCACCCATGCTTTCTCCGAAGTGGATACTTTCATGACCCTTCAAAGCAGTCGGGCAAACCATCCCCTCACCGAGATTATCCAAAGTGTTCGTGGCAAGCCTACCATTTTAGCAGAACTGCGGGAGGCTATGGCTAAGCGGCAGCCACGCACTTTTGGCACGGATATGGTGGAAGGCATGCTCAAGGAAGACCCCTCTGCGGCACTCAGCAACGTGGCCAAAAAACGAGCGGAGCAACTGAAGTCCGTGCGCCCTGAAAGGGTGGCCACCCTCACTGCTCTTTTCAAGTCCAACATCCCCAGTCTTAAAACTCCCGAGACGGCAGATCCAGAATTGCTCAAGGCACTCGCCCCTCTGTTAAGTGTGGAAAATTCAGCCCAACTAAGCCAAGCGGATAGCATTCTGAAAGCCACTAAATTGAGCGACCTTAATGTCACCGATGATGGGTTTGAAGATCAGATCCCGCGCTTGATGCATGACCTAGTCAACAAGGATCGAGCCAAAGCCAAAGCCCTCTTTCTTCAGGGCGCCAAAATGATCGAGGCCAAGGCTACCAGCAGCGGCTGGCGCGGAGATACTTGGACCATGGGCTGGACCTACCGCAGCGAACTGTTGGATGATTTTAACGACCTCGCACCTGGCCTTCCAGCCCTCGCTTTGGCCATGCAACTCTGCCATGAAGATGAAACAGGATTGCTGATTCTGGATGGTCGCTGTGAAGAGGGCACTTGGGGCCAAACATTGTCAGAAACCTGGAAAAAGGCCGGAGGCATTGCACGCCCAGCCTTAGCTGTGGACGAAATGTTAATCACTCTTCAAAAAGAGTTAGGCCAAACACCACCGACTTTGCTGGCTCTCGGGTTTTATGAATTCTTCGCCAAGTTACCCGCAGGTGCACGCCTCCCAGTCCTCAAGGCCGCTCTCAAAGAAGATACAGGAGATACCGGCCCCCTGCGCATAGAATTAGCGGCTGCAGCACGCATCTTCTTCAGCACGGAAAACAGCTCTGTCACGAATGAAGGTGTGCAAAAGCAACTGGCAGAACTCGGTGGCACATCCCCCGCCTGGGCACATTACCGCCAGACGATGCTGAATACGAAACTCAATCCCCGAATCCGCATCGCCCTCGCCACCCATCTTTGTCGTAAAGAACTCCGCCGACCCGATACTGATGTGGTGCGCACAGCCATGGCGTTGGTAGCAGCAGAACACCGAGAGTTTCATGCGGTCAGCGGTACATTCCATTTCCCAGCTCTCGCCCGCGCTTACTGCCGTTTACCTTTAGACGATGTCTGGAAAAAGACGGCCAATGAACAATGGGAGGCCTGGTTAGCGCGCAACAGCCGCAACAACGAAAGCACCAATCGCAATCGAGCTTACAACCCGCGTGAGGAAGCGCTGTGCGCCATGATCGGCATCGTCGCACGTCTTGGTCACGAGGAGGCCACGACCACTCTACTGCACAGTGACCCCAATGAAGCATTGGAAGACGATCCAAATGCCTTTTTGATCCTCGTCTCAAACGGAGCTCATGAAGTCGCAAAACAGTGGTTAGAAACTTATTGGGAGACCTTCCTCTATGATCCTGCGACAGGCGTCGAATTCACCCAGACTTTGGCCGAACAGTTGCCCAAATTCAAGACAGCCTGTGCCGACAGGCAAGACCTCGCCCTATTGGGAGAACTCATCTGCACGACTCTCAAAGACCCACCCAAACCTAGCCAATGGTCGGGTTTTATGGATCGCAATAAACGTGTGATAGCGCTGGTCCCCCAGATGAAATCCACGCGTTTTGCAGACGAATCTATCCTCGCACGCTGTTTGGAATATACCGCTGAAATTTATGAGACTTATCTGCCACTGAAAGATCAATACGATGCGGTGGCTGCGAAGGCCGATGTCCTGGCCATTTTAGAATTGGGAGAAACTTGGAAAACTTTCAAACGCATGAAGCCCCTGGCCGTCAGTCTGGGCATGAAGTTGTGGGAAAAAGGTGAATCTGCAGACCTCATCGCTAAATTAGAAAAACTAGCCCAGGCCAGCGCTTCAGGGAGCCATTCCGAAGAAGTGCTTGCTTACACTTTCTCTTACCTCGCGGCTCCCATTCTCGATTACCTAGCATGGCACTGGGCAAAGGGTGAGCGCTGCGATGTCCAAGCCGTGATCACCTTTACCGACAAACTCATCGCCTGTGCCCCACGCCATGAAGACTGCTATGTCCTAGGAACCAGCATCCTGTTGAAAAGCATGCTGCACGCTTCGCAGGGCGACAGCACAAGCTACGCTGCCTGGCAAAAAAGTCTCACTCCTGCAGATGCGAAGGCCTTAAAGATGGCGGCTCTGAAAAGAAACACCTTTTTTGTCTGCGCCGGTTTCTTCGGCAAACCTAAGCCCAAAATGTCACTCGATGATCGCCACAAGATTCTTCTTCAAATGATGACTGATCCCTGGGTTCAAGCTAAGTTTCCAAGTTCTGGCCCCGGTGTCCCCAATCTCATCGGCATGCTGGTCAATACCCATAAACTGATCTCGCTGGAAGAGCTGCCTATTAGCGCTCCCCTCTTAGGTAAAAGCTTGCCACGCAAAGGCCGGACCACCGCAGAAGCCGGAGACCTGCTAGCCCAAAACGGCAAGGAGGACGGGCTTCCCCTCTACGATCTCGCCATCCAAGAGGCTGGCGCTGACCAAGGCTTACGGGGCAACTACACCTTGCGTAAAACCGATCTTTTGGAGCGCCTGGGCCGTCAGGACGAGGCTCGCAAGCTACTGACTGAGCTCAGTCGAGAGCCCAAAATCAGCGCCGGTTTAAAGCGCAATGTCGAAGCCGCGCTGAAGCGCCTGCAATAAGTCTCCCCATGAATCTCCAGACGGAATCAACAATCAAGCTTACCCAGGGGTCTATGTCAGAAGGAATGCTGGGGCGGGCAGTCTCCAGTCTTGCTATTTTTAGTCCATTCTGATAAACCCCATCCGAAATCCATCGTCCTATGCCTGCTGAATCACGCATCCAGATTTTCCTCAACGCTGTGCGTGCCCGGCTGGACCGGGTAAGGCTGGCGAAAATGGTATCTTTGGCCCTTCTGATTACAGGGTTTTTGTTAGCCGCGTGGTGTTTATTATGGGTTCTCCAAGGTTACTCCGTGCCACGCATCGGCTATGTTGTAGCCGCCATCGGCTTTCCCTTGCTCACGGGTCTTGCTTGGTGGTTAGGCCGGGATGACGAGCGCCAGGCTGCACGCTTTGCCGATGATCACTTTGGTCTCAAGGATGCCTTGAGCTCCCACCTGGGATTTAGTGAACAGCAGCGCGAGGGCGAGTTCATTGCACTTCAAGTGGAAGATACCGCCCGCCGGGTGGCCTCCTGCCAGCCTGCCACGATTCCTGTGCGTTGGTCACGCAAACTGCTTACCATCGGAGGTATTCTGCTATTGAGTTCTCTCGTCATGGGTTTCAAAAAGCCCTCACCCATCGTCATGGAGCGCCTTTCTCTAGAACAGGAAACCTCCCGCAAAACTGAGGAGATTAACCAAGAGTTAGAAAAAGAAATCGAGCAGCTTCTTACCCAAACGCCCGACGACGAAAAAGAACTTCTCAATCCCGATGAATGGCGTCAATGGCTGAAGGAATTGCGCGAAACTAAGGATCAAAAAGAAGCCATGCGGCAATACGCGGAACTTGAACGCCGCATCACCGAAGCCGCCCAGAAACTGAGCCTGCGCAGTCAAGAACAACTCCTCGCCAAAGCCGCTGAAGAATTGCAGCAGGAAGCCCCCCTGCGCCCCATGGCCAAAGCGCTAGAGCAAAAAGACTACAAGCAAGCTGCCGAGCAACTGCGCCAGATGCAACCACAGGCCGAAGGCCAAAAGCCCGAAGAAGCTCGCCAGCAAATGGCGAAGCTAAAATCCGCCGCCCAGCGCATGGCCGCCGCCGCACGCAATTACCAGCAGCGCAGTGGCCAACAATCCCAGCAAAAGACAGGAAGTGAATCCCAGTCTGCCGCAGGAGCCAATAGCAGCAAAAGTGGTCAATCCAGCCAACAAGCCCAAGGTAGCCAAGGCAATCCTGGAAAAGAAAGCATGGACGAACAAATGATCGCCCTGGAACAACAGGTGAATCAACTCGACCAGCAAATGCAAAAGGATCCAAGCAGTTCCGAATGCAAAAACTGCCAGAGCCAAGTCCAGCAGCAAATCTCAAAACTCTCTCAAAGCCTGTGCAAATCGGCCGCTCAGTGCAATGCTGCGAAAAAGCTTTCATCTCTCAGCCAATGCGCCTCCAAGTGCCAAGGTTACTTAGGCAATAAAGAATGCAATTCCCTCAGCCAATGTCTGGGAGAAAAGCCAAGCGGGAAAAAAGCGGGGATGGGCAGCAGTGAAAACCGCCGAGATGAAAGCGAAATCACGCAGGACAATGGCAATCGCGACCAACTCCAAGGCCAAAAAGGCACGGGCCCCAGCAGCACTAGCATCGAATCGGCTGACAGCGGCAGTGGAGCTGCGAGCCGTCGTGCTAACGAAAGCGAACGTGCTTGGCAGCGACAGGTGGAAAGCTTCGTCCAGCGTGAGGATGTGCCCGCAGAGGTCAAATCGGGTGTGAAGGAATACTTTAAAGCCATCCAGCAAGTGGGAGAAGAACAGCCATCCAAATAGCCGCATTCGTCCATCACAGCCCCCTTGAGGTAGGCTGACAGAGCATTGATGCTGTCCCTCTTGTCCACAATGATCGTTTGTTATCCCCTTTTCATTTCACATGTCTTCCACCCCTGAAACCACAGCCGCCGTTCAGCATTTTCATGACACGTTTGAAAAACTTCGTGCCGAGATCGCCAAGTTCATGGTGGGACAAAGAGATGTCATTGAGAACGTCCTCATCTCCGTCATGTGTGGAGGGCATGTGCTACTTGAAGGGGTTCCAGGACTGGGCAAAACCGCGCTGGTCAACACACTGGCGAAAGCTCTGCACCTGAAGTTTCAGCGCATCCAGTTCACCCCAGATCTCCTCCCTGCTGACATCGTCGGCACGCAAATTCTGGTAGATCGGGATGGCCGCAAAGTTTTTGAATTCCAGCAAGGCCCTGTCTTCTGCAATGTGCTGCTGGCAGATGAAATCAACCGTGCCACGCCAAAGACCCAATCCGCGCTGCTGGAGACCATGCAGGAAAAACGCGTGACGGTAGCGGGCACCACCCACTCCCTCGCCAGACCCTTCTTCGTGCTCGCCACGCAAAACCCCATTGAGCAAGACGGCACCTACCCTCTTCCTGAAGCACAGCTAGATCGCTTCTTTTTCAAACTCTTCGTCCCCGTGCCGAGTCACGATGACTTCCATGAAATCCTCAACCGCACCGGTGGCAGTCATGTGCCTCAGATCAATGCAGTGGCCAGCGGTGAAGACATTCTCAAGATGGGCCAGTTAGTGCGTGAAGTCCCGCTGGATAACAGCATCCAGGATTACCTTGTCAAAATCGTCCGCGCTACTCACCCCACGGATGTGAACGCGACGGACCGTGTGAAAAAATATGTCCGCCATGGCTCCTCCCCTCGCGGTGCACAGACCATCCTCGCCGCCGCCCGTGTTCTGGCTTTGCTGGACGGTCGCTACCACGTGGCCCGCGAAGACATCGCCAAAGCTGCCCTTCCCGCTCTCCGCCACCGTGTTTTGCTTTCCTTTGAGGGCGAAGCCGAAGGCGTGAAGACGGATACCGTCATCGCCGATGTCATTGAGAAGGTGAAGGCCTAATTTTTAGCCCATGAAGTGCGACACGAAAGCCTCAATCTTGGCGTGTAACTAAGCCTGATTTTCAGCTTTCCTTTCGCTTTCTGAAAAGCCCCATGTTAACAGATCCCGCCTTCATTCGCCGGCTCGATTCCCTGTATCTTCTCGCGAGGAAGATCCTCGGCGGATCGTTGCAGGCAGATCGGCGCAGCAACAAAAAGGGTGCCGGCATCACCTTTGCAGATTATGCGCAATATTCGTTAGGCGATGATTATCGCAGCATTGATTGGCGTGTGTATGCCAAGTTTGAATCACTATTAATCAAACTCTTTGAATTGGAAGAAGATGCCACGATTTATCTTCTTTTGGATTGCAGCCCCTCCATGCTTTCCAAGCAGGAGTATGCCAAACAACTCACCGCAGCCCTGGGCTACATCGCCCTCAATACATTAGATCGGCTAGCCGTGTATGGCCTAGCGGATAAGCTCCTACCTTTGTTTGAACCCAGCCGCGGACGAAATCAGGTGCTGCCTTTTTTAAAGTCTCTGGAGCTAGCCACCAGCTTCGGCGGCGGCACTGACCTTTCTGCTTGTGCGCGCGAGTTTGAGGCTCGTCACCGCCGCAAAGGCCTTGTGTGTGTTGTGTCAGACTTTTTGTTACCCGGTGGTTTTGAAGAGGGCCTCAGTCGCCTGCAATGGCACAAGCATGAAGTTTTTTGCCTGCAAACGCTGGATGCGAACGACCTGCATTGCGAATGGAAAGGCGATGTCACCCTGGAGTGCGTGGAGTCCGGTCAAGCGCAGCGTGTCACCATCTCCCCCCGTGAGGCCAAGCTCTACGAACAAGCCGTGGCGGAGTGGAACGAGAACCTGAAAAGCACCTGTGCCAAACGCGGCATCGGCCATATCCGCGCCACGCCGGATCAGCCCTTTGAAGAAGTCATCACCGACCTCCTGCGACGCGGTGGTTTGGTCACCTAATTCTCTTCGACGTGACCTTTCTCAATCCAGCTCTTTTGTGGACTCTGGCAGCGCTCGCCCCGCTGGCAGCCATCTATTTCCTCAAAGTGCGGCCTCGGAAAAAGCCCGTGACGGCCTTCTTTCTATGGCAGAAGATCTTCACAGAGAAACGCTCTTCCGCACTTTTCAAGAGACTGCGTGACATCTGGTCTCTGTTGCTGATGGCATTAGCGTTCGCCGCCATTGCACTGGCTTTAGCTGAGCCGGACCTGGAAGGTGATGAACGCAAGGACCTGCTCATCATCGTGGATCACTCCGCCTCCATGTCGGCCAAAGAAGACGGCCAGACAAGACTGGAACGGGCCCAACAAAAAGCGCGGGAACTCATCACCGCCCTTCACGGCAGCCAGCGTGCTGCGGTGGCCAGCATGGCAGATCGCCTGACCATGCGTGCCCAACCCACCCGGCACCGACGCAGTTTGTTAGAAGCAGTGGATAGTATCCAGCCCAGCCAACTTCCCTCTCAAAGTGAGGCTTTACGTGCAGTACATCCCGGACAAGAGGGTCTGAAAAACACCCGTGTCATTTTAATCACCGACGGCTGCGTGGATGATGCCAGCCTGCTCTCCCAAGTGGAAGTGCTAAAAATCCCCAGTGAAGCCCCCAATATCGGCATCGTGCGGGCAGATCTGCGCCCCGTGCCTGGCGAAGGACTGCGCCTGGGTTTGTTTGTGGTGATGCAATCCACCTTCAAAGAGACCGTCTCGGTGGACCTGATGCTGCGTCATGAAGACAGTCATCAACTCGTCAAACTCATCCCTCTCCAAGTGAAGCCCGGCCTCAATGCGGCGGTTACCCTGACACTGGAAGATGCTCAGACAGGTAACTGGACAGCCAGTATCGAGAAAGAAGATGCCTTAATTCTGGATAACCAAGTGTGGCTGCATGTGCCCACGCGAGATCCCCTACCCGTGGGCGTGCTGGCAGAAAACGCCTTCTTCCTGGAAAATGCCGTGCGTGCCTTTGAGCGCAGCGAGCAGAATCTGCAACTGGCTACCGATGCCAAGCAAGCTCGCCTTTTTTTAGCCATGGGCCGAGCGCCAGCCACGGGCTCAGCTTTAATTTTTCAGCCTCAAGGGGAAAGTTTGCTGTGGAGTGAATTGGGGGATGAACTGAAGACGATCATCCCGCGTGTTCTGCTGAAAGATCATGCCTTGCTACGCTACCTGGATGCTGAGACGATGAACTTCACCGGGGCACGCAAACTCAAGGCCCCATCCGGATCGGTGATCCTCGTGGCGGATGAAAGTGGTGTGCCGCTGATCTATCTCGTGCGTCAGGGAGAGGCCAACCTCTGCGTGGTGAATCTAGATCCCCTAGCAGCTCAGTTTTATCTTTCCGCTTGGTTTCCGGTACTCACCCACAATGCGGCCTCTCATCTGAGCCATCGCGAAGCCGCTCTGCCTGCCACCTTTCCTACAGGTAGCCTTACCCGCATCCCCAGCATGAGCGTGGAGGACTCGGCCCAGGTCCGCACACCCACAGGCCAGTCCTTTGTCTTACCAGCCGATGAGTCACTGCGACTGGAACAGGTAGGTTTTTACCAAGCTCAGACCAAAGAGCAGCAGACCACCGTGGCCTGCTCCCTCATTTCCCCCACTGAATCCAGCGCCGCACGGGCCAGTCTGCAATCCACTACCCGTCCCCTGGCTCAAGGTCAGTCACCCAGCTACTGGCTGCTCGTGCTCGGCCTTGTAGCTTTGGTCGGAGAGTCTGCTCTCTATCATCGCCGAAAAGTCGGCTAACAAACTTTGCTTATTCACGCATGACTTTCACCACCTTCACGCCTCTGTTCTGGCTACTCCTGCTTTTGGTAGCAGGAGCTGCCTACTGGCGTTCGTTGGTGGATCGGCCTACGGGTTTAAAACGGGCCTCATTCCTCTTGCGAGTGCTGGGCATTGTATTGCTTGCCCTGGCGCTGTGCCAGCCCTTTATCCAAGATCAAACAGAGGATGCTCACGTTGCCTTCGTCGTTGATGTCTCCCAGTCCGTGGAGTTAAAAGATGCATTGGAGGCATTAAAGCCCATCGAAGACGGCATTCAGCAACTACGGCCGGGAGACTCCTTCAGCCTCTTTGCCATGGCCAAAGGAGTACGTGAGCAATCACCCAAGGAAATGCGCACCTTGTTGGAAGGCTGGATGAAAGGATTGGCCGATGACGCCTTCCGTTCTGAATCCCGCCTCGGCGATGCCCTTCTGAGTTCACGGCTCTCTTTTCCCGCCGGCAAGGCCAAACGGCTCATCCTTTTCAGCGATGGCGTGGAGACAGACAGCTCGCTAACCGATGCTTTGGACCAACTGCGACGCGAAGAGGTGGACGTTCGTTTTGTTAAACTCAGCACTTTAGACCAACCAGAAGCCGCGCTCGTAGCCCTAGAAAGCACCACCGGATTTGCCTTTCAAGGCGAGATGCTGCGACTGAATGCCAAGGTGCGTGCCAACCGCGATATGCAGGCTCGAGTGCGGCTTTTAAACAAAGGCGTGATGGTGCAGGAAAAATCTGTCTCGCTCAAAGCAGGTGAAGAAACCAAGCTACCTTTTGACCAGGAAATGACCACGCCAGGTCCTGGCGTGTGGACGGCAGAAATCGTGCCGGAGAAAGATCACTTTCCGATCAATAATCAGGCCTCGATGACGCTCAATGTCCAGGGTCAGCCACGCGTGCTGGTACTACATGAAAAAGAGCGCGACATGCGCACCATCGTCCGTGCTCTGAAGGAGCAGGACTTTGAGGTGGACCTGCGAGGCAAACGTGGCCTGCCAGATCGAATGGAAGAACTGCTGGCCTTTGACTGCATCGTCATCGCCAATCTGCCCGCCACAGAGATGAGCGCCCGCCAGATGAATCTACTGCGCAGTTATGTGGCCGACTTTGGCGGCGGACTTGTGATGCTAGGCAGTGACAATAGCTTCGGCCTCGGTGGCTATTATAAAACCCCCGTGGAGGAAGTACTTCCTCTGGTCTCCCGTTACGAAAAGGAAAAGGAAAAACCATCGCTCGCCATGGTCCTAGTGATGGATAAAAGCGGCTCCATGCAGGGCCAACCCATCGCTCTGGCTAGGCAGGCCGCCAAAAGCGCCACGGAGCTGCTTTCTGCCCGTGATCAGATCGCCGTCATCGGTTTTGATGGTCAAGCTCAGATCATCTGCGACATGACCCCCGCCTCCCAGCAGAGCACCATCATGGCCGCTATTGATTCGTTGGAGGCCAGCGGTGGCACCTTCATGTATCCCGCCATGGAGGCAGGGCGTGAGATGTTGGACCGCACCACCGCCAAGGTGAAGCACATGATCTGCCTCACCGATGGTCAAACCCAGGAGGCAGACCACATCGGCCTCACCCAGCAGATGGCAGACTCTGGCATCACCATCTCTACCATTGCACTCGGCGAGGGCTCGGCCGGGGAACTCCTGCAGCAGATCGCCGAAGTGGGGCGTGGACGTTTTTATGAAAGCAATGAGGCTGAGTCACTGCCCCAAATCTTTACCAAGGAGACGACTCAAGCATCAAAATCTGCCACCCAGGAAGGCCTATTCCCACATATTCAAATCACAGATCACCCCATGCTCTCCGGTTATGATGCCGATGGCCTCCCCGTGACTCTGGGTTACGTCATGACGGAGGCCAAACCCGCTGTGCAGGTACTTTTAGCGGCGGAAAGCGGAGATCCCCTGCTCGCCGTGGGCCGTTTCGGGCTAGGCATGGGACTTGCCTACACCGGCGATCTTACCGAAACTTGGGGAGGCGAATGGTTAGCCTGGGATGGCTGCGGGCGCTTTTGGGCTCAAGTCTTGCGCAGTGTGGTGCGTAAGATGGATCGAGCTGGAATGGACGCACGAAGTGAAATCAGCGATGGGCGCTGGACAGTGCGGCTAGACCGCCGAGACGATGCAGAAGCCCCGCTCTCAGGCCTACGTATGGAAGCACAGGCCCTGGATGAAAACGGTCGCCCTTTTAACATCCAGGTGGATGAAACTGGCCTCGGACGGTATGAAGCCACGATTCCCCTGGGCACACGACAACACATCGCCCTGCGTCTGCATGACCGCGACCACGACAAGCTAGAAGTCCGTCACTACCACGCCGCCTACCCCAATGAATATCGTCTGGATGGCAAACCGGCAGATGCTTTGCATGCCCTCGGCAGTTATCAGCCAGCTAGCATCACCGCAGCCCTACCAGCCGCCTTTCAGCTTCGCCCCATCAGTTCATGGTTTGCTTGGTTAGCGATGAGCCTTCTCCTCGCAGGCATTTTACTGCGGCGAATTTAAGCCATCCGCCCGCTCCTTGCAGCGAAGACCGCCTTTCCACCATCTTGAAGATGGTTACTTTGCATTTTGCTGAAAAAGCTCTTGTTCTATCGCTTTTAAACTCTCCCCTGTTCGTGTGTTTCCCACCACACCTGTTATCCCCCCAGCTCATCGTTCCACCTCCGTCAAGCTCCGCCTAGTGAGCACGCAAGATGGTTGGGATTCGCTTAAGGGTGGGTGGGATGAACTGCTGAAAGACAGCCAAGCAGACGCCCTCTTTCTCAGTTGGGACTGGCTAGATGCTTGGCTCGGCGTGTATGGCCAGGGTGGCCAGTGGACCATCCTCGTGGCCGAGGATGAAACGGGCCGTTTGCTGGGCATCGCCGCCATGATGATTGACCAGGGTACCAAGATCCCCGGGAAATGGATTCGAAACCTTCTCCTCATCGGACAAAAAGCCGATACCGCCTCTGAATACCTCGACTGGATCTTGCGACGTGGTTTTGAAGAAGCTGTCGCTACGGCTTTCTGCCAATACCTTTTAGAGGACTTATCCGAGCGCTGGGACCTGCTTCAGTTTGAAGCCATGCGGGAAGATTCCTGCAGCGTGCCCTGGATCCAAAAAGCCTTTGTTGCGCGTGGCATCCAGCCCCGCACCCAGCGCATCACCCAGGCCCCTTACGTCAGCCTTCCTGCGACGTGGGAGGACTTTTTAGCCAGACGTTCTTCCACCTACCGGCAACGCTGGAAAAAGCTGCACCGGGAACACAACATTGTCATTCGCCGGGTCGGTCAGGACTTTACCGTGGCTGAAGGCATGGCCACCTTGCGAGGGCTGAACTCCGCCCGCTGGGGAGACCAGCGGCAGAGTTTCCTCTCCCCTAATTACGTGCGCTTTCACGATGAAATCGCCACGCGCTTTCATCAGAAGGACCAGTTGCTTCTCATCTTTTTAGAAGTGGATGGGCAGATCATTGCAGGCCGTTATGACTTTGCGTATGGAGGCAAAGGCTGGTGCTTTCAGGGAGGCTGGCTGCCTGAACATGAAAAGCTGAGGCCCGGCCGCACCATGATGGCCCACCTCCTGCACACATGCATCCAGCGTGGGCTATGTGAGTATGACTTCCTTGGCGGAGAAGCCTCCTACAAAGGTGAATGGAGCAATGGAGAACGCGGCATCATGAACCTTTACGCGCGCAATCCAGCCTCGCTAAGGGGCAACCTTTTTGAAAAGGCCAAAGCCCTCAAAACCTACCTCTCGCCAAAGAAGAAAGCAGTTCATGCAGCGGCTGATTCACCACAGGGAAATGATACTGCGCCATCTTCGCCTTCCCCCTTGGACTAACTTCCAGCATCCCCGCATCCCAGGCCTGAAGCTGCCGCTCTAACGCCATCGCTATCTCTTGGGGATCATCTTGATTCGGGCATTCCAATCCACAGTTTTGCAGTGTCTGAGCAACCGCACTCCGTGGCGGGGCGATGCCTAATACCGGCTTTAAAAAAGCGAAGTATTCGATCAGCTTAGTCGGCAAAAAAACGCCACGAAGGCCATAAGAGACATCCACCACCACCAGCAGATCCGCCTGGGCCGTCATCTCCTGGCACTGCGCATACGGCACGGCTGGCTTCAAGCTCACGATCTCCTGCAAACCTAAACGGTCCACCAACGACTGAAAACACGTGGTCTCTTCTCCCACACATTCGAGCGATAACCTCCCCTTTAAAGGCATTCTCTCATTCAGCAAGGCCAGCCCCTGGAAGAGGGTATCCGGAGTGCGATAGACTGGATAAAAAGCCCCCATGTGCAATAAGCGCAAAGGTCTTTTGTGATCACGCTCAATGTTAGGCATGGATGGGAAGTTGGCAAACCCATGCGGGATCACATGCACTTTATCTGCCCAGGCAGCGGGATATTTCGCCATCACTTTATCCGCCAGGGGACGATTCGGAAAAACCAGCGCATCTGCCTCCCGCACCACTCGACGCTCCAGCAGGCGAATCCATGTCCGGTGGATCAGCCCATCATAACTGAAATCCCACCAAGGATCACTGAAATGCGCTACCCAGGGTCTGCGCGTATGCTGTTTCAAAACGCGTGCTGCCAGATTGCTAACATTCCGGGGAGCACGTGAATAAATCACCGCTTCTGGATTTTTAGCCAGCCAGCCGAGGCCTAAACGCACAGCTTCTCTTTCCCACATCAAATTAGGACAGGGCAGCCAGCGGCTTTCCACATGCCCCAAAAGCACACGCTGGATCTTTCCCATGTCAGGCTGGCTAAGCCCACCGTTGGATTCAGTCCGTAGAACTTCGATCTCAGGGGGTAAATCCGCCAAAAGGCCAGCATCCACTTTCGCCCGGCTAGAGTGCCGTGGAGAGGTCACCACCCCCACCTGCCAGCCACGCTGGTGCAGGTCCACCGCATTGTTTCTAACCAACAATGATTCAGCTCCATGCAGAGGCGGAAAATTGTGCGATACCAGCAGCACGGCACTGCCTTTTTCCCCTCGCGTCTCGACAGATGTCCGCCCAAGGTCGCTCATACCTGATTGCGATCCATGCCAGACATCAACCACTGGAATTTCATCAAGTCCATATCGTCGGTAATGCCAAAACGCTTTAGCAAATAAGGGCTCTCCCCGGGCTGGGTAAACCCACACAACGTGGTCATAGTAGATTCAAAACCCAAGTCTTTTATGATGCTCTCCGTCTCAGAAGAAAAATCTTCTCGGCTGCCATTCGGGTAGCAAAAGTGGATGCAAGGGCGGCCCGTTTCTTGTTCGATGATTTCTTTAGATCTCTGCACCTCAGCCTTCACCACTTCGGCGCTGCACCGTCCTAAAATCCAATGGCAGTGCGTGTGCGCTGCCAGGGTGATCAGCCCCGATTCCTGCATCTCTCTCACATGCTCCCAGTCCAGGGCGCGAAAAATAGGCGGAGCATTTTCGGCATTTGAATTCTCTAGCCGATGCCCCAACGAAGTCTCCAAATGTTGCAGTGCTGGCATCAGGTCCGCTGGGGCCATGGATTTGAACTTCTTCTTCGTTTCCACCAGCTCTGCCTTAGTCCTGCCAGCATGATCCAGAGCATAGTCCACACGGTCCACCCAAATGGGTTTTTTCTCAGAGACAAACTCGGTCGCGAGGAAGATCGTGGCTGGCATCTTGTACTTCTTCAGCAACGGAAATGCTAAAGTGTAATTGGATAAAAAACCATCATCGAAAGTCAATACGACACTGGATTTCGGCACGGGTAGGCCTAGTCGTAGGCAGCGGATCAACTCATCCAAAGGGATGACCTGGAAGTGATCTTTAAGATGTTGTAGAAACGCTTCAAAACGTTTCACATGCAGGTGCTTGTGTTGGCAATTTTCCAAGCCCGAATGCTGCCGATCCGTCAGGCCATGAAACATCAAAATAGCGGCCCGCTCCCGGTTCCACCATCTAAACAGATGAGGAATGCCTGACCATAAAATGCCCCGCAAAACAAGTTGTTTGAAGACCTGCATCATAACTCAGGCCCAACTAAGCCGCTTTTTCGCAGAGATAGTAAATCGGCGTTTCACGCAATGACACATCCGTAAGGTCACGGTAGGCCCCCTTTTTGTCCAGCGCACGCACATGGGTAAAACCAGCCGCTTTGAGCTGAATGGCCTGCTTGTCTGGTGCGATGTTGTAACGCAACAGGCGAAACGAATGCGCGGCATCCAGATTGATCACATAGTCTTCATGAAACTCCTGATCTTTGCGGTGAAGCACGTAGTTTCTCACCCCTTCCAAAAAATCTCGCGAGGCTCGAGCGATCCCGCGCGGTGACCAACTCAAATATAAATCTTGAATCGCGGCCAAGGACCAGGGAGGGCCACTTATTGAACGGGCATTGGCCGACGAAAAAGCAAATAAGCCGCCGGGTGCCAACACCCGACGAACCTCGGCTAAGATCTTGAGGCGATCCTCATGATTGACGCAATCAATCCCACTCCAAGAGAACATCACAAAGTCAAATTCGCCCTCGCTAAAGTCAGTCAAAGAACGGGCATCTGCAGATCTAAAGTCATTGCCAGGAAAGCGTTGACGACATTTTTCAACCATATTCGGGGCGAAATCGACCCCCACATAACGCTGTGGAGCACACTCCAACAAGAAAGCAGTCGTCCTGCCTGCACCCACGCCAATATCGAGGATGTTTTTCCCTTTTAAAGAAGGGCCAAAATCTCTCAAAATGGTTGATTCACCGAAAACCATCCCTCGCTTGTTTGCATACACATCCACGATCTGGACATCGCCAAAAAGTTTTATGTTTAGTTCGGCAATCATGCTCTCTATTGAGAAGGATGGAGGACGCTGCAAGTAGAGTCAAGAGAATCGCTTTGTTTGCATCTCCCACAAAACACTTCATATACCAGATGTCACTGTCGTGACTCCAACCGTGCCCCAAATAGACTGCCCATTTAGACGTTACCCGGCGATTCGACTCTCCCATCAGTGGATGGCTGAACGTCCCAAATGGAACGATGCCATGCGGCTGACGGCCTATTACAACTGCCGAAGCCAAAAGCCTCATTTCGCCTTTTTGCGTTTTCCAAAACGAGTGCTTGAGGTTCAGCTTCAGGTTGGGCCCGACAACCTTTTGAGCGCCTGTGATGAATCCGTACGCTACAAGATACGCCGCGCCCAGCGGGAGGGCGTGACCTCGGAGATTGAAAGCGACCAAGAGACGTTCAGGTCCTTTTACAATATCTTTGCTGACAGCAAAGGGTTGGAGGAACTCGACTCCAGGCAGCTCAACTTTTACTGGTCCTCCCTCATCGTGACCAAAGCCATGCACCAAGGTGCCCCTCTAGCCATGCACGCCTATATGGTGGATGCAAAGGCTGACCGCGCCACCCTGCTTTATTCATGCTCACATTTCCGAAATGCTGAAGACAGCAAAACGAGGAACTTCCTCGGAAACGCCAGCCGCTTCCTTTACTGGGATGACATGCGGCGATTTTCAGATCTTGGGATCAAGACTTTTGACTTTGGCTACTTCGGTAACGAAGATCAAATATCCCAGGTGAATCAATTCAAGAAGGGCTACCCGTGTGAGGAAAAAAACGTCAGCACCTACATATCACTGCCGCTTTACTTTTTCATGCGTTTGACTCGAAAAAACCCCACTTTTTGACACCTTCCTACGTGGCTCCAGTAGTCTGGAAGCCACATGCAAGAAGCCTTCCCTATACCGCCTTTCGGAAGGCATAGTGAAACCAGGAAGAAACCGAGTCTTCAGCCTCCTCCGTGACCTTTCTGCCCTGCGTATCATAAATGGCTAACAACTCCAAACCCAGGGGTTGCACCTGTGCGATCAAAGAGCTTTTGGTGATGTAATAATGCGGAGCTGAGAATGTATTGCCACTGTCATGACGCAGCGCATACTCTTCACAATCGATGGCAGATGCAGCCGTTCTTTTCCAGGAGCGAATACCTTCCAAATAAAGCAGGATAAATTTCCACATGCGCCCTGGATGTTTGGAACGGTACAAGTATTTCAGTGCGTAAGGATTTGCTTTGGGTTGCTGACGGTTATGGCTGGAAAGAGCAAACAATCCCCCCGGTTTCAAGACGCGGTACATCTCCTTCAGCGTCTGCATGCGCCCCTCGTGGGCCAGGCAGTCGATGCCATTGAATGAAAATAACACAAAATCGAACTCCCCGTCTGCATAAGCAGAAAGATCTCGCGCATCCCTCACCTCCAGCCTAGCCCCTGGAAAGCAAGCCCCAGCGATCTCGATCATGTCTGGAGAATAATCCACCCCCACGTATTCACTGGCCAAAGGCAATAAGAAGCGAGTGGAGCGACCACCTCCGATACCGATATCCAGAATTTTAGCACCTTTTATTTCCTGGCCAAAGTCATTGAGAAAGGCTTGCTCCTCCGGCATGACGTACTGCTTTTTTGCCCATCGTTCCGCCACCTCTTTTCCGAGGTAGCAGCTATGATTGAGAGCATCTGTTTCTCGTTTTAAAGCCATGGTTCACTCTATACGTAGATTTTTAAATGCAAACCTTCCATCGGAGAGAATGCTTAGCGGCTTCTACGCCAAAACTTGATTCTAGGCCGGTTTCAAAAGAGAGTCCGAAAAGCGGCGCTGGGGTCGGGACGATGGGCATTCACCGCAAGCGGGACTTGGCTATTTTCATGAAGATAGCAGACTGCGCTTTTGCCTTGCCACACATCCGCCCGCGTCCGCTTTTTCAATCGGCCCCTCTTTTTGATAACCTGTCTAAAATCATTTCAACGGACGGCTTTGGTTTGACGGCCCAACAACGAAAATTGAAGATGGCGTATGAGAAAACGCAGCCGTGCTAAAGATGGCCAGGCTGGACGGTGATCTCCACTCAACCAGGGCCACAGCCAGACAGACTGCAAGACTAAAGCCAACGCTTTACCATGCAGCCCTGCCATGGAGTAGTTCATCGCGCTTTGATAAAGCTGCACGGCGGCAGATTCACGCCACACCCAGAATGGCTGGGTGATGTCTGGATTATTTCTCGCTTTCTCCAAAACTCGTTGAGTTACGATCTCCTGCTTTTGCGGCTGATGAGATAGACTGGTCGCGCCTAACCGGAAACGATAGAAAACCTGATCCAATAAAATGAAATGATAACGGGCCGCGATGCGGATCCACATATCCCGATCCTCAGCACCACCGACAGAGGCATCGTACCCACCCAATTCCAGCAACACACTTTTACGCAACAGCGCTGTAGGCGCGAGGGTATTGCGCAGAATCAACATGCGCACATTCACCAGGCTAACCTGTGAACTGGCTTTTTGAGTGTAGTCTTCGGCAGATTCAGCACCTTCCCTCCATTCCACCCACTCCCCCATCACCACGGCAGGCGCTTCCCGCTCATTTAAAGCTGCCTGCACAGCCACTTCCACCATCCAGGGAAAAAGAGCATCATCTGCATCTAAAAACACCACCCATTCATGGGAGGCTAAAGTCAGCCCCGCATTGCGTGTGCGTGACACCCCTGCATTGGCCTGCCTCACATAACGGATACGGTCCCCGAAAGCAGCCGCGACTTCCGGCGTGTTGTCGGTGGATCCATCGTCAATGACCAGCACTTCAAGTGCGGGATAAGTCTGTGCTAAAGCCGAGGAGATCGCATCGCCCAGATAGCGCCCATAGTTATACGCGGTGATGATGACCGTGACTCCAGGAAGGGTATTCATGGCATTTCTAGGCGCGATATCCAGCCTCCGTTACCTTTCTCAGGATGCCGAGCAAGGGCTGGTTGATACGATCAATATGGAAACGATCCATGCCCTGTCGTTGAGCCGCTGTCAGCCCCCAACGTCCAGACTCCCACGCCTCTAGCAACTGGGCCAGACACCGTGCGATGTGGTCTGGATCCTTCGAATCAGCCCAATGCAAATGGGTCTCACGAAGGACATCCGCGACAGCACTTTTTTTCTCCGCCAATCCCAAAACAGGATGATCATACGCAAAGGCTTCGATCAACTTCGTTGGCAAAAAGACGCCACCATGGCCGGGCATATCAATGATCAGGGTGAGGTCACTGCTCGCAATTTGCCGCTGACATTCATCAAAAGGCACGCCACCTTGGAGTTTCAGCACATCGCCCACCCCTGCTGCATCCACCTGAGGCTGGAAACACGTGGTATCTACACCGATACAGGTGATCTCCAAACGTCCCGCCAAAGATTGAGTCCGGCCCAAACGACGAAGCGCCTCGATCAAAGCATCCGGCGTACGCAAATTTGGATAAAAGGCCCCCGCATGAATCACTTTGAGAGCACGCCTCATTCCCCCCGGGGAGTCTAATTGGCCCACTCCCGCAGCCTGCGGCTCATAACCATGCGGGATGATGTGAACCCGCTGCCGCCACTCCTGCGGATATTTACTCAGCACACATTCGGCTGTCTGCGGGGCGACGAAAACCAAAGCATCCGCATCACGCAGAATCTTACGTTCAAAGTACAGACCAATCATGCGCTGGAGAGTTTTGTAGCGTAATCCAGCACTGATCCAGGGATCGCTAAAATGAGCCACCCAGGGTAGGCCAGTCGCTCTTTTCAGACGCCACCCCACCACATTGCTCACATGCTTAGAAGCTCTGGAATAGATCACATCAGGCCGCCATTCTTTGACGATGGACTTTGCCCTAACCGTCGCAGGAAACATCCACGGTAAATAAACCTCCGGCAAAATAAACCGCCCCGTCCCCAAGACCGCCAAACGTCCCCAGTGAGGAGACCTTTCCATCACCACGGCTTCTGGACTCGGCACACGGTCAATCAGGATCTCACCGGGTAAGCCACGCAAAAGAGATGCATCCATAGCCTGCGTCGCATGAGCTTGCGTAGTGGTAAGAACACGCACCTGGAGGCCCGACCGATGCAGAAACTCGGCATTCATTTTCACCAAGCTCGATTCCGGCCCCGCCGTCGGCGGGAAATTATGAGAAACCAGAAGTACTTTGGACAGGTTTCCCATAAACTACAGGACTCTCTCGACCGATTTCAAATCCTTCATCATCCACCCAGGCAATCCCGCCCACTGATTAAACCCCGTGTTCAACAGGGAAATCGGCTGGTCGAAACTGGAGGGTTCATGAATCACTCTTTTCACTGCTAATGCATGTACTTTTGACAGAGCGCAATCACACCTTCTCCATAAAATGCACGCGTGAATCTGGGATGCCGGGATTTCATGAGACCTTAAGACTGAAAGCGACTGAAGAATAGACTCAACGTTATCAACGAATATCTAGCATTTTAAAGGCTAAATTCCTCATAAAAACCTCACTCATTTCCTCACACGCCCCATCAATTCGACCTGAATAGAAAGATGTGAATTCACTATTGCAGGCTTACACAGAGGGTGCCCGCTTCAGCAGCTTCCTCCAGAGAGTTTGTCGTGTTGTAGCATCGAAGGCTAACCATGGCACGGTCACGGCAAACACCAGCGTGTAGCCGACACTGCAAAAGAACAATTCACCATAATCAGGCGTCAGCCAGCTGAGCGCCCACCATGCGTAAATGCTGGGTAAGATCAGAGAAAGCAACATCGGCCCCAAAACCATGCCAAAGAGATAATACAAGGGATTCAACTTCGCATAATCACGAATGAGCCACGGCATCACTAAAAGATAAAAGACACACATTTCCAACGCTGTGCCCATCACCACACCACGAACGCCCCAGATCGGACCTAAAATCAGCGCGCAAATGACGGTCACCACGCCCCCGAGGAAATTCGCCCACACCAGCCAGCGCTGTTTATTAAGTGTGTAGAGCAGACTGTGCGCGGGGTACTGCATGAAACGCAACCCATACGGAAAAGCCAGAATCAACATGACATCATGCGCACGACCAAAATCGGCCCCCATCCAGCGTTTGAAAAAAGCTTCTCCGAAAAACGCCAAGCCACCTACAGCCCACGCGGAAAAAATCACCGTTAAACGCGTGACCTTCCGGAATTGATCACGCAGGGCCTCTTGATTATCGGCCCCATGCAGTTGGCTAAAAGCCGCCAAAACTTGTCCCCCGAAAAGCGCATTGACCACATCTTCGAGAATCGTGATCAACCTCATGCCGATCGAATAAACCGGCACCTCAGCCAAGCCACTCATCTTGCTGATCAGGAAGGGATTCACCTGAATACGAAAACTCTCCCCCACATTCAGTAACAACAGGGAGTTGCAGTAACTGAAGAGCTCACGTCGCGTTTTTTGCGTCAACTCATGCGGCAAACCTTCCACACTCGGGCGCTTGAGACGGCGGGCCATCAAAGTCTGCAACCCCAGTTCAAGGCAGTCCCCTGAACCATGCGCCACCGCCGCGCCAATAAGACCGAATCCCGAACGTAAAGCCACCGTCATCATCACCACCTGGAAAAGAGACCTCCCGATGGAGCACCAGGCTAGCAAGTCATAGCGCACGTGGGCACGTAGCAGGACCATCGGCATCCGGAAAATAAATCGCAGAGCCGTCGTGGTGCCACACACCGCCAGAGGCATGGTCACCTCCAGTGGGGAAAAGGCATGCGAAGCTAGCCACGGCATGAGAGGCAGCGACGCCATCGTGCAGACGAAGATCGAAATACCGATGACCTGAAAAAAGTGTCGCGATACCGACAATACAGCTCCTTCCCGAGATTCATCCCCTGAACCCACCGCCATCGCGAAGTACCGTGTGCTCGCCAGCGTGACGCCAAGGTCGAGTAGAAGAAAGAAACTGATGACATTCATGGCCAAAAGCCACGAGCCGTAGCCATCATCCGTCAGGCATTGCAGCATCAAAGGAGCGGTGTAAAAAACCACCACGATCTTGACCATGTGATCCAGCAAATTGGCACCGGAACCGCGAAGGAGATGTCGGCCTAGACTCATCAGAAAAACTTCAGCATTGGGCGTTCTTTATCACCATTCATCTTCATCCAAAATAGATCATCTCATCAAACATGGGGTCGCCATTGCGCTTGAGGCACCTCAAATTGTCAACCTCAAGCCGACGGCTGATGGATAGCAGTGATTCATGATCCGCCAACCCGTTTACAGAAAACATTCCTCAGATTGACACATTTTCCGAAAGCTCAAAACGTCCACGGCGTCGCTTGACGCCTCCCCTCACCCCGCCAAGGGTGCCCGTCCCATGCGCTTTCGTTCATTCCAAGGTCTCGTACCAGCCCCAGAACACGCCGCTGATGTTGCGGCGGTGCCTTACGATGTTGTCAATCGTGAGGAGTCCTATGCCCTCGCTCATGACAAGCCGCTGAACCTCCTCCACGTGGACCGAGCAGAGATTGATCTCCCCCTGGAGGTGGATCCCTATTCCCCAGAAGTCTATGTCAAAGCCCGCGAAAACTTTGAAAAACTGCAAGCTGAAGGCGCTTTAGTACGGGAAACGGCTCCCAGCCTTTATCTGTATCGTCAGACCATCGGCGAGCACAGCCAGACCGGACTCGTCGGCGTCTGCCACACTGAAGATTACGAAAACGACGTCATCAAAAAGCACGAGAAGACCCGCCAGGATAAAGAAGATGACCGAACCCGCCTTGTGGACTCATTGAGTGCCAATACGGGGCCTATCTTCCTGACCTATCGCGGTGTCCCAGCGATTGACATGATCGTCAATGATTTCCGTCTCAGCAATGATCCTGTGCATGATTTCACCGCACCAGATGGTGTACGTCATCAAGTCTGGCGTCTGCCCGTGGGCACATCGGCAGACATTGAGAAGCTGTTTTCGCATCAAGTCCCCGCCGCTTATGTGGCAGATGGCCACCATCGCGCCGCGAGCGCTTTCCGCGTAAGCAAGCAGCGCAAGGCCTCCAACCCTGAACACAATGGGACGGAAGATTATAACTGGTTCCTCTGCGTGCTGTTCCCGGGAAATGAGCTGAACATCCTGCCCTACAATCGCGCCGTGAAAGACCTGAATGGTCATGATCACGACAGCTTTTTAGCTCAAGTGGGTAAGATTTTCAAAGTCTCTAAAACCGATGTCAAATCCCCGACCAAGCCTGGACATGCCAGCATGTATCTAGCAGGCCAGTGGTATGACTTGGAATGGAAGGCGGATGCGGAGGCTAGCCCGATTGACCAATTGGATGTCAGCATCCTGCAAGACAATCTTCTAAAACCTCTCCTCGGCATTGATGACCCGCGTACCAGCAAGCGCATTGACTTCATCGGCGGGATCCGCGGCACAGCTGAATTGGAAAAACTGGTGGATGGTGGGGACCACGCTGTGGCCTTCAGCATGTATCCTGTGACGGTGGATCAGCTCATGGCGATCTCCGACGCCACCCAGATCATGCCGCCAAAGAGCACGTGGTTTGAGCCGAAGCTTCGCTCAGGCCTCTTCATTCACACGTTCTAAAAGAACCTTCCACACAATGCCGGACGAGGAATCTCCTTGTCCGGCATTTTTTGTTAGGGGGAGAGGCCTGCTTTCACCCCTTGAATGACGTAGTCAATGACGACCTCCGCATACCCCTGCTGCTGCAACGCATCACGGGTGTGACGAACAATGAGGCCTGCATCCCCAGACTGTCGACTGTGAACGAGTGCAGCGATCATTCTATGGCCGATGTCATCCAAACGCGGCCGCACTTCCGTGGTCAGATCTGGCAAGGGTCGGTCCCTCCAGGATTCAGGCTTGGGGCGTGACAGCCAGTCCTCCTGAAAGGCCTTGGCGGCCAGGATCTGGCAGGCAAAGAACTGCCGCACACGCTCCGGTGGTAGGCCAGCCTCCTTCCCCTGCTTTTCCATCGCCTGAAGTAGCACCTCCTCACGCACTGGATCCGAAATAGGTGCAGCTTTGGCACGCTTCACCTCTGCCACTTCATCCATCCAAGACAAACGCTCAGCGACAAGCAAGGTCAATGAATTTGGCGCTTTTTCATCCGCCCATCCCAGGGAAATAAACGCAAAAAAAGCATACAGGCCCAACCACGAACGAGACAATTTTTGAGTTCTTTTTTCCCACATCTCTTCAGCTCTTGAGTGGTTCACTTTCATTTCTGGGGGCGTAGATCAAAGCAAACCAACTTCTCGCGTTGCCTAACAATAAGCTTGCCATGACTCAGGGCGGGGGAAGAGCAGCCCATCCCCTCCACTTTCGCCCGGGCTAGCTGTTGGTAGGCACCAGGTTGAGCTTTGACGATGCGTAAATGCGTGCCGTTATTTTCATAAACGAGGAGTTTGCCATCCGCTATGATGGGTGAGGTAATAGTGCTGTTCACTTCGTTTTCCAGCCATGTCACTTTGCCAGTGGCCAGCTCCACACACTGGTGCTTCCCCCCGCAGGTGAGGTACACGTGATTTTCATGGATGATGGGGCTACCGCTGTATCGCATCGTTACCCAAAAGTGCGACCACACCGCCTTGGGCGCAGCATCCTTCACGTATTGGTAAGCGCGCAATCCCACATCCTTGGCACCACTGTAAACGACCAGCCAATCTCCCTGTGTCACTGGAGTGGACTGGCCACCGCCTTCCGCCGTCCACAGAACCTTGCCATCCGCTGGTGAAAGACCATACACCGCATTGGCCCCGACGATCAGCAGCACAGGCGCCCCTGAAGTTGGTGTCCACAGCGTAGGGCTGCCTGTATTACCTTTAGCTTCCTTTTGCTCCCACAGCAGTTGGCCATCTTTTGTGGAAAAGGCCTGGGCACGCCCTGCGGCCATGTAAACACTGTCGCCGATGACTAACGGAGACGCGGCAGGTCCACCCGCTGGCAGCGCAGCTTTCCAGATCATTTGGCCATCCTTTTGGTTCAGGCAATAAAGATGCGTGCTACCTGCGGCATACACTTTTTCATCAACCACAGCTGCGGTGCTGCTGGAGCTGCGTCCGGTGGGCTTTCCCTCCACCTCAAACTTCCAAACTTGCTTGCCTGTGTTCAAGTCCAGGAAGACAACCACGTCCTTTGCCACCTTGATCGTATTTGGCACAGCAGTCATCAGCTTGTCTTTGACAGCTTGAGAGAATTTTTCGTCTTCCATCCACTGCTTGAGTTCATCCACATCGGAGAAAGGTTTTCCTTCACGCTTAGCCACCCGGCTTAGTTCTTCCAAAGGGAGCGCGCTCTTCCCGGCCTTGAAGCGTGACTCGGCCCATTTCCCTAGACTCACGTCTTCTTTAGGCGTGAGGTTTTCCTTGCGCCAAGCTATCAGCCATTCGTCCAGTTTGGAGCCACGCATGGCAGGCATGGAAAGGCGATCCGCTTCCATTTTCTTCATCAGTTCAGGCGAGACACCGCGGTAGTTCATCTGCTGCATGACCTCACTATCAATCTCACGCTTCTCGGAAGACACCTTGTCATGCCAGACCACGGAAATAAAGGCCTGCTCCCCAGCAATGACGGGACTCCCGTGACCGCCGAGGTGATCGCTAGGAATGAAGTCACTTTCCCACACTTTGGTCAGGCCAGCTTCGGGGAAGGTTTCCGCAATCGGCGTGGTATCGGTAGAAACACCATCGCGGGAAGGACCCCGCCATTGAGGCCAGTCAGCCAGGGCGGTGGTGAGAGACAAAAGAAACAGCGTGGTGACAAGGCGCATAAAGATGCAAGGATCAACGAAAGGGTGATCACGGGCCTTTCATTTCGGAGTGGAATGTCCCAAGATGCCCCCATGAAGTGGCTTTTGCCTCTGCTCGTTTTATGCCTACCCCTGACATCGCAGGCCCATCCTGCCGATGTCACACCTCTAAAGGTGAAGGTGGAGAAGAATAAGTTAGAGTTCCGCTTCACTTTAAATCTGTTCATGCTCGGGAAAATGGTGAAGCTGGATACGGATGAGGATCTTCGTCTAACAGCTTCGGAACTGGAGGCTGCGAAACCCGAACTCACACTTTTTCTTCGCGACCATCTGCTGCTACGGCTCAATGAAAAAACGGCCAAGCTAGGAGGCATCGCCCAGCTTGAACCGCTCTGGCCCTCGGCAGAAAGCGTAGATGTGCGTGAGGTCGAACGGGCTGTGGATGTGACGTTTATTTTGCCCTGGCCTGAAATCATCGCCAACGTCTGGATGGAATTCACGGGCTTTCCCCAGTGGGGTGAATTGGCGACGATCCAGGCCACCTACGAGCAGGGAGATTTGCGCATGCAGGTGCCGTTTAGCCAGACAGAGCCTGACTATCTCTATGACACAGGCTTTGGGGCTGAGGAGATTTTCCAGACACCGCCTGCCAAGTCAGCTCCAACCACGCCCATGTGGGCCGTGTATGCGTTTGAAACCTTCATTTTCATCGTGCTGCTAAAGGCTTTCTTCTCCTTTTTTCTAAAGCCTACGAAAGGCTGACGGCAAAGTATCCCGTAAGGTTGACAAAGCGGCTGCTTCTGGCCGATTACACCCCTCATGAGAGTCCCAACCTGCCTCTTCGCCCTTTTGTCCCTCCATCTCGCTGCCCAAGCGGCTACCTCGGAGCACGATGTCGTGATCTACGGCGGCACTTGCGCCGCCATCACCTCAGCTGTGCAGGTGAAAAAGATGGGCAAATCCGTCATCATCGTCAGCCCAGACAAACATCTCGGCGGCCTCAGCAGTGGGGGCCTGGGTTTCACTGATACGGGTAACAAGGCGGTCATCGGTGGCCTTTCCCGCGAGTTTTATCATCGCATTTACATGCACTATCAGAAGGACGAATCCTGGGTGCAGCAGAAGAAAAGCGAGTATGGCAATAAAGGCCAGGGCACCCCGGCCATGGATGGCGAGAACCGCACGATGTGGATCTTTGAACCGAGCGCGGCGGAAAAGATCTTTGAAGCCTGGATCAAAGAACAAAACATAACGGTCGTGCGCGATGCCTGGCTGGACCGCGCCAAAGGCGTGAAAAAGGAAGGCGACAAGATCGTCTCCATTACCACGCTGGATGGCAATACCTATGCAGGCAAGATGTTCATAGATACCACCTATGAGGGCGACCTCATGGCCGCAGCAGGCGCTGACTACCACGTAGGTCGCGAGGCTAACAGCGTCTATGGTGAAGAACACAATGGCATCCAGGTGGGCGTTCTGCATCACCGCCACCACTTCGGCGCGGTGAAGGAACCCATCAGCCCGTATAAAATCCCTGGTGATCCCAAAAGCGGAGTATTGGCCCGCATCAGCACGGAGGCTCCAGGCGTCAAAGGCGAGGGTGATAAACGCGTGCAAGCTTACTGCTTCCGTGCCTGTTATACCAATGATCCAGCCAACCGCATCCCCTTCCCCAAACCCGAAGGCTATGATGCCAACCAGTATGAACTGCTCCTGCGCGTGCTAAACACCGGCTGGGGGGAGTTCTTTGAAAAGTTTGATCCCATCCCTAACCACAAGACAGATACAAATAACCACGGCCCCTTCAGCTTTGATAACATCGGTTACAACTATGACTATCCTGAGGCCAACTACGAGCGCCGCCGTGAGATCATCGCTGAGCACCGCACGTATCAGCAAGGTCTGCTTTGGTTTGTCGCCAATGATCCTCGAGTGCCAAAAGAATTGCAAAAGGAACTGAATACCTGGGGCCTACCCAAAGATGAGTTCACGGATAATGGCAACTGGTCCCACCAGCTCTACATCCGTGAAGCCCGCCGCATGATCGGCCACTTTGTGATGACCGAAAACGAGCTGCGCAAGTTGAAGCCCACTCCTGAATCTGTCGGCATGGGGAGCTACACCATTGATAGCCACAATGTTCAGCGCCACATCACCGCTGAAGGCTACGTGCAGAACGAAGGTGACATCGGTGTGAGCACCAATGGCCCCTACGAGATCGCTTACGGCTCCTTGGTGCCGAAAGAAGGTCAGGGATCCAATCTCCTCGTGCCAGTGGCCATGTCCGCCAGCCACATCGCCTATGGCTCCATCCGCATGGAGCCTGTGTTTATGATTCTGGGTCAGTCCGCCGCCAGCGCTGCTGTGCTAGCCATTGACGGAGACCTACCTGTCCAAAAAGTGCCCTATGCCAAACTGCGGGAGCAGTTGCTCAAGGATGGCCAAATTCTCGAATACACTGCCCCTAAAAGCGCTCGCGGCCTTGATCCTCAGGGTATGAAGGGCGTCGTCGTGGATGATGAACAAGCCATTAAAATGGGTCACTGGCAGGAAAGTGGCGCAGCCAAGAAATTCATTGGCAATGGCTACAGCCACGATGGCAACAGCACCAAAGGCGAAAACACCGCCTCCTTCCGTGCCAAGCTGCCAAAGGCCGGACGCTATGAAGTAATCTTCGCCTACGCGCCTAACAACAACCGTGCAAGCAATGTTCCTGTTACAGTGAAGCACGCCGCCGGTGAAACCAAGGTCACCGTGAACGAGAAAAAAGACGGAGCCTTCGATGGGCTGGGTATGTCTTTAGGAACCTTTGATTTTAATGCTGAGGCGGAAGTCAATGTCACAACCGCAGGCACCGATGGCTATGTGGTTTTGGACGGTGTCCAGTGGATTGCTCGGTAAATTCCAACCATTTTAGAACCCAAAAATCCAAGCCCGATTGCGTCCTCGCAATCGGGCTTTTTTATCCGATGAAAATCCAGGCCAAGAGCAAACCACGCACAGTCCAGGCAACAGTGCGAAGCCAGTTTGTGCGGACAAGTTTTTGGATCACGGATTCAGACCAACCGAACTCCGTGAGTTGATCGTGAATCGGCACCTGAATCAAAAAAGTGGCCAACCACACCATTGCAATCCACGGCAGGCTGAACAGAAAAAGCGAAGCCCTCTCCCCCAGCCAAAGCACCCCTATCGCTGAGGCCACCTCCAACAGCATCAAAGGGACTACCACGAAGGCAATGCGCAAGCAATGCCCGCAGTGGTAACGACTGAATGCCTCACGCCCCACGTCTAGAAACAAAGGATACTGGACGATCTGGACATGCCAGATTAACCCGATCAGGGCCCAAGTAATGAAAGTGTGGAATTCGAGCATGGAGCAAAGTTTGCACGCAAATTTAAAGCGACTTAAAATGGATGCATTGAATCTTTCCAGATTCGCGGCATGAAAGGAGGTCTCTACGCCTGATGCCCAAACCAGTCAGGCCGCTTTTATTTCTCTATGTCAGGCCATTCCCCTCTCGAACTCGGCAAAGCATTCCTCGCAGAAAATGCCACTCAACCTGGAGTCATCACGACTGCCAGCGGGCTGCAATATTTGGTTCTTCAAGAAGGCACCGGGAAAAGCCCGACTCTCAAAGATACCGTGGTCGTCCATTACCGCGGCACCCTCATCAATGGGGCAGAATTTGACAGTTCTTACCGCCGCGATGAACCTGCCGAGTTCCCACTGAAACGTGTCATCAAGGGCTGGAAAGAAGGGGTGCAGTTCATGAAAGAAGGTGCGAAATTTCGCTTCTTCGTTCCTCCAAAACTCGGCTATGGCAGCAAAGGTTCTGGCATCGAAATCGCCCCGAATGAAACCCTGATCTTCGAGGTGGAACTCCTCAAGGTCTGGGAAGACTGAGCTAGGTCGGCACTTTCGCGCAATCTTTGTGATCGTCGTATCGTTTCAGCGGATGTCATGATCCGCTGCATTCTCTTTTGCCTCCTTAGCTTAAGCTCCCTGGTCTTTGCCGATCTGGCGGGAACACGACCTAACATTGTCTTCATCCTCACCGACGACCAAGGCTATGGGGACCTCTCAGCGCACGGTAACCCCATCCTTAAAACACCCCACCTGGATCAACTGCGCAGTGAAAGTGTGCGTTTTTCAGATTTCATCGTTAGCCCTACCTGCGCCCCCACTCGCAGCGCACTCCTGACAGGTCGGCATGAGTTTAGAAATGGCATCACTCACACCATCCTGGAGAGGGAACGTCTAGACCCCAAGGCGACCACCATTGCTCAAGTTCTAAAAACGGCCGGCTACACCACCGGCATTTTCGGCAAATGGCACCTGGGGGATGAACCTGAATACCGCCCTCGTGCCCGTGGTTTTGATGAACAGTTCATCCATGGCGGCGGTGGTATCGGCCAGAGTTACCCTGGCAGCTGTGGGGATGCCCCTGGCAACACCTACTTTGACCCCGCTATTTTGCATAACGATAAGTTCGTCAAAACCAAAGGCTACTGCACCGATGTCTTTTTCGCTCAAGCTTCGCAATGGATGGCGAGTGTCAAAGGCAAGCAGCCGTTCTACTGCCACATCGCCACCAATGCGCCTCACAGCCCCTACATCGCGCGCCCCGAAGACAAAGCCCTCTACGCTGGCAAGGTGCCTGATGATGACGCGGCGAGTTTTTTTGGCATGATTCATAACATTGATGAAAACGTCGGTCGTCTCATCGCTAAGTTGGATGAGTGGGGCATCGCCCAAAATACATTGGTCGTTTTCATGAATGACAACGGCGGCACTGCCGGTGTCAAAGTTTACAATGCGGACATGAGAGGCGCGAAAGGCACCCCCTGGCGTGGTGGCACTCGCGCCATGTCCTTTTGGCGCTGGCCGGGCAAGATCCAAGAGGCTGAATGCACGGCACTCACGGCTCATGTGGATGTCTTTCGCACCTGGGCCAGCCTTGCTGGAGCCAGCCTGAATCCAACAACTGAAATGCAGGCGGAAGGGCGTAACCTGCTACCTTTGCTGGAAAATCCAAAAGCCGAGTGGCCTGAGCGCACCCTCTTTAGCCATGTGGGCCGCTGGCAGAAAGGAACGGACTATCATGCGGCCAAAAACCGCAACGCCAGCATTCGTACTCCGCAGTATCAGCTCGTCAGCGAAGGCCCACGTCCACAACGCCCTAAAGCGGAAACCCCTACCGCAGGTTGGCAGCTTTTTGACCTCCGGGCAGATCCCTCTCAAACACGCAACCTTGCAGCAGAGAAACCTGAGATCGTCAACTCGATGCTGGCCAGTTACGACCAATGGTGGGACTCTCTCAAAGGCCAGATTGATCTCAATGAAACAGCCAAAGGTCCAAAGCTGAATCCCTTTGCTGAGGAATACTGGAAACAGTTCGGCGGGCAACCCACGGCCGAAGATCTAGCCCGCATGAATCCAGATAAAGCCTGGACCTTTGAAACCCAGAGAGCGAAGAAAAAGTAAGCTCACTTTTTATCGGGAGATACTCACCTTCGGCCCGTAGAACTTTGGTTCCGTTTGCAACAAAGTGACATCCAGCACAGCATTCACACGGGCCAGATACTCGCGCAGGTGAGTCATCAAACCTACAGAGCGAGAAACATCTTTGGCATTGAATCCCACGGCATCCAGGTCGTGATGGAGCGCCAAAAAGACGGCTCGTTCATTATGAAAGCGTTGAGAAACCACTATGAACTTTTTCTGGTCGAAAATGGCTTTGGCTCGCACCACTGAGTCGAGAGTGCGAAATCCTGCATAGTCACAGTAAATGTCATGCTCTGGCACACCTCCCGCGATGAGAGATTCCTTCATCGCTGTGGGTTCGTCGTATTGATGAGTGCCATTGTCCCCACTGACGATAAACGCTTTCACTTTATCTGCCTTGTAGAGCTCAATAGCCGCTTCAATACGATAGCGATAAAACAAATTTTCCTGGCCAGCAATCCTGGGGGAGCACCCTAAAACCAGAACAACTTCCGCAGCAGGCAATTTGGCCACATCATCATAGCACCTCCCCTCACCTTCATACCTCACCCACTGATCGCTGGCGAAAATGAGGCCCATGATAAGGAACAAGATGAAGACCAAACCTAACAAAAGGCGCTTCAAACTAACTTTGAAGTTAAGCTTCATTAATTACTGGGAGGAGATTGCCGAATCAAAGCCACATGCTGGAGAAGCAGGCGATAATTATCAATCCAACGGCTTGAGCCTTCTTCATTCATCGCTTTAGCCTCACCAGCCCAGAGATAAGCGGCCTCGGCCTTTTCAAACTGGCCTAAACGATGCCAATGCACCGCCAACGCCATGCGGGATTCTTCATGCAAAGGAGCCAAGATTAATGCTCGATGCAGTTGTTCTAAGGCTTCTTGATGACGGCTCTGTGCATCATAGGCATCAGCCAAAGCTAGAGCATATAGGTAGTGGTGTGGATTCAGCTTCACTGCCTGCGCCAGATCTTCGGTAGCACGTTTTAGAACTGGGTGATTGGGCGTTCGCTGATCAGCACGCAGTTTGCCCAATAAAGATAGCCCCCGCAGATAGCGAGCCTCTGGATTCATGGGGTCTTTATCCACCGCTGCATTGAGCTCCTGGGATTGCTCAAAGGCATCCTTCTGTGCCTCCGCTATTTGGGCTTTCGCGACGTGATAATCACTCAAGCCATAAAACCAAGGGCCTGTGATTAACAGAACAGATGCTAGCCCTAACAGGATCTTTGTCATCAGCCGAACAGGCGGTAACCGCAAAGAACGACGTTCACTCCCTTCAAATCCAGGATTGGCCAACAATCCCAAAAGCAATGCCGCCGTGAGCGTGGGGGCTGCAACATGAAATTGAAATTCAAAAATCGCATGCACGAGCATCGCCGTCAGCGCAGCCAGAGCACCTAAACAAAAAGCTAGGTGATTGCTCATCAGGCGCCCCGTTTGAAGGAAACGATGACGGGTAAACCAACCGATAAATGCCAAGCCATTCCAGGCGTGAGCCATGATCACCAGTACGAGAAGAACAAGACCAACCCAGCCATAGTCGGCCAACATTTGAAGGTATTCATTGTGGGCAAAAAGCGCCTCCCCTGCATACGCGGGCAGCTTCTCAGAACGATATTGCACACTGCCATCATAAAACATTCGACTGCCCGCGCCCACCCAGGGGGATTGCGCATGCTGTGCCAAAGCCGCCTGCCAGATTTCCAACCGCACATCATTTGCCATGGGGCTGGTGATCTCACGTCCTCGCAGATACTCTTCGTTCACCTTCCATAAAACAGCTCCTCCTAAAACACTTACAACCAACCCACCACCTAACAAACTCCAGAACAAATGACGTTGCGTCTGCCAGACGATCCCCAGAGCCAGCAGTGAAAATAGAGCGGCCCCTATAGCCAAGCCCGTCAGAGCTCCACGGCTAGCTGTCAGAGCTACACCGATCATCATCGAAATGATCAGAAACCCAAGGCACATTTTTAAAGCCGCTCCCCCTCGACCAAAGCAGAGAAACCCAGCCGCTAAAAAAAGCACCATCGAAAAGAAAGCGCCGAGGTGATTTGGATTTGCAAAGAAACCGCCAATCCGGCCCTCCGTGGCCGACCGCAGAAAAAACGGCACCACATGAAACTGCCAATTTCCTGAAAGGTGGATAAAGCCCACGACCAAGTTCCCAAGCACCAAAGTGAGCAACACCGCAAAAATAGCGACCCGCCAGCGCGGATGACTGGCGGCTGTGACCGTGAGCATATAAACCACCCATGCTCCCGCCAGAATAAACAAGTCCTCCCGCGCATAGGCAGCCACTGGCGATAACCAAGCCCGGCTCGCTACATAGCCCGTGAATAAAACACTTGTTGCCAGACAAATATCACTTGGTGGAAAGAGCACCCGCAAGCGCCAACGCAGGGTTGCCACTAGCCCAGCCAGCCCCAGCAAAGCAGCCCCTGGCCAGAAAAAAAGCAGCCGCGTCTCAGTGCCTAACACCCCAGTGAAAAGCAGGCCCAAAAGAAAAAACACCAAGGCGACGGATTGCATAGAACCTAACTTTCTGCCGCTAATTGAGCCAAGATGCAATCCTGCTCTCAGCCAAGAGTTAACTCCGTGGGTTCAATCCGGAAATGAACATTCAAAAAATCGTGCAGCTCTTGTGCGGCTTCGCACAGTTCACGTTTCGCAACTCCGCCAGTTTTTGTCACGCCTTCCTGGCATCGCTCCAACAATGGGCGCCCATGTGTTTCATTTCCACATTCATGCAGAAGGTGTTCCACCCGTGCCACTTTCGATTTCGCTAGCGCTATGATTTCGAGAGCTTGATTTTCTGAGGTCTCTTCCGAACTCAATTTCTTGATTTGCTGACACTCAAACAAACGGCATCGCGATGGCCTGTCGTTGTAAATCTGGCAGGTACAGTCCTCAAGAAACCGGCAGGGCTGATTAAAATACGGCTCTTTTTTCTTCCGATTGATCTTCAGCCCCAGTGACTCTAGCCGCTTCACCGAATCCACCTGCTGCAGGCGAACGATGTGGAATAAAACCCCGTTGCAGCACATGCCACAGGCTAAGCAAAGGCGGGAGGCTGCTGCAGTAACATCCGGGAAAAGCATGATAGCTATTATCTGAGCCAGCATTTACCTGGATCGGCAAGCATGTAAGCAAACACTTTGTATTTTCCTTTTGAATGAGCACAAAAAAGCCGGAGCGCTTTCACGCTCCGGCTTCTCTCACGCAGGGCATGCCTGCGAAATCTTAGTGCTCGTAACCTGCCTCACCGTGCTCAGCCAGATCCAGACCGATCTGCTCAACTTCAGGCGTTGGGCGAAGGCCTACCAGCAGCTTCACAATGATGGTGATCACCACGGTTGCAGCCACGCTCCAGAGGATTGTCAGGGCGACGGCCTTCAACTGATTCATCAGCAGTCCTTCTTTCAGACCTGCCACGATGGAGTTGGCTTTCTCATCAGCAAACACACCTGTCAGGATAGCGCCCAG